>JAZOSK010000060.1:0-2252 GCA_045657145.1 Bacteroidales bacterium
TGCGCTCATATCGCAATGGAAATTTTTAATAATTAGGAATTCGTTCTTGATATTTTTATAAAAACTTTTCTTACGTAACATTTGTTACACATTAACTTCTTTCTGTATCGTAGTTTTGCAGTCAGAAATTAAATCAATTAATATAATAATGTTATGAACGAAAAAATGTTTTGTTTCCAATGTCAGGAAACCGCTGGATGTGTCGGCTGTAAGATCTCAGGAGTATGCGGAAAAAATCCGTTGGTAGCTCATGCGCAAGACCTCCTTATTTATATGTTGAAAGGTATCGGTGTGATAGCGAATCATAAAACTTGCGATAAAAAATATTGCGACAATCGTAAGAAGATACACGCTTTTGTTAACGACTCCTTATTCTGTACTATTACTAACGCCAACTTCGATGTTGAAAGTGTTTACTCACGTATCGACAAAGCTTTGGAAATTAGAAACTGGTTTAAAGAGCGCGTTTTGTCGAAAGGCGTCACTCTTCCAAAACTCGATGTTCTCGAATGGAACGGAACACGCAAACAATATGACGAAAAAGCTATGACTGTCGGCGTTCTAAGTGAAAACAACGAAGATATTCGCTCGCTCAAGGAACTCAATATGTACGGACTCAAAGGCATGGCTGCTTACCTCGAACATGCATCGCGTCTCGGCTTTGTAGATGGCGACATCAACGAATACATACTACAGACTCTCGGATTGATAATGACTTGCAACGATGCTGACAAACTCACAGCTTCGGTGTTTAAAACTGGAGAGATGGGAGTGTCGGCGATGGCGTTGTTAGACAAAGCTAATACGACAACATACGGCAATCCGGAAATTACGGAGGTTAATATTGGTGTTGGAACTCGTCCTGGAATCTTGGTCAGCGGTCACGACTTAAATGATATACAGCAACTTCTTGAGCAAAGTCAGGATGCAGGTATCGATATTTATACGCACAGCGAGATGCTTCCTACACACTATTATCCAAAACTGAAGAGATATTCTCATCTGAAAGGAAATTACGGAAACGCATGGTGGAAACAGCGTGAGGAATTTGAGAGTTTCAACGGACCTATCTTATTTACCACCAACTGCATTGTGCCACCGACTGCAAACGCTTCTTACAAAGATAGGGTCTTTACTACCAACAGCACAGGATTCCCTGGATGGAAGCATATCGTGGCTGATGAAAACGGTAGAAAAGATTTTAGCGAGATTATCGCTTTGGCAAAGACTTGTCAGTCTCCAAAAGAAATCGAGACAGGAAAGATTGTCGGAGGCTTCGCTCATAATCAAGTGTTTGCATTAGCCGATAAAGTCGTTGACGCTGTGAAAAACGGTGCGATACGTAAATTTGTCGTGATGGCTGGCTGCGACGGTCGCATGAAAAACCGTGAATATTATACAGAATTTGCGAAGGCATTGCCAAAAGATTGCGTGATACTTACAGCGGGATGTGCTAAATACAAATATAATAAATTAGACCTCGGCGATATCGGCGGTATTCCTCGCGTACTTGATGCAGGACAATGTAACGACAGTTATTCTTTGGCACTCATCGCCTTGAAACTTAAAGAAGTATTTGGATTGGACGACATCAATAAGTTACCTGTCGTATATAACATCGCGTGGTACGAACAGAAAGCGGTCATAGTATTGTTGGCGTTGCTCAGCCTCGGCGTGAAGAACATACATCTCGGGCCTACATTGCCGGCTTTCCTTTCACCGAATGTCGCCAAGGTACTTGTTGAAAATTTCGGAATAAGTGGAATCACTACCGTGGAAGAAGATCTGAAGATATTCGGGATTTAAATGAATTATTTATAACAACTTATAAAATTTTCCATCTTTTATTAAGAGACCTTCGTTTAGCATGTCAGACAAAATACGGCTGAGCGAAGGTCTTGTCACACCGAGTTGTTGCGCCGTTGCCGACACAGATTCAATGCTTCCGTTATTCTCGAGATGCTCTATTACGCGGTTACGCAATCCTTTCACGGCAAACGTGCGCATCTTGTTGCTCAGGAAGTTACCTCGGTTTGAGAGCTCTTCCAAGAAAGCACGAAGCACAGTCGGTTCGCTTTGCATGAAGTTTAAAAAAGCCTCTCTGTTGATATGCCACACTACACAATCTGTCAACGCTCTGACTTCAACAGGCATTACGTTAGGAGTGGCGAACAAAAAAGCTGGAGCCATCAATATAGGAGCTTTTAAGTTATCGACGACGACTTCACGATTTTCCTCGCTCGTCATCAGAG
>JAZOSK010000061.1:0-1051 GCA_045657145.1 Bacteroidales bacterium
AGACAGTTGTTATTCCAAAAAGACGAAGAACTATTGTTTGCCTCTTTTATTTTTTCTAACAATTTTGCTCACGTCCTTTACTTTTAGTATTATATCGCTTAAAATATATCATTTTCTCTAAAAACTGTCAACAAAAATCAATGGCAAAAAAAATGGCGGGAGACCCCGCCAAATTTTAATTTAATTATTCGTGGTTACGTCTATTGAAGCGTCTTTTACCGCCATCGCGTTTCTTTGGCTCTTCGTCGATTTCGTTTTCAGGAACAAGTCCTTTAACTTCAATAAGAGCATCACGACGAGAAAGGTTAAGTCTGCCTTGGTCATCAATTTCAAGTACCTTTACAAGCACTGTGTCACCAACGTTAACAACATCTTCTACCTTTTCTGTACGCTTAACATCAAGACGGCTGATGTGAACAAGACCTTCTTTACCAGGAGCGATTTCTACGAATGCACCGAAGCTCATAAGTCTTGTAACTACACCGTTATAAATTGCACCGATTTCTGGGTCTTTTGCGATAAGTTCAACAATTGAAAGAGCACGTTTTGCGTTGTCAATATCAATACCTGAAATGAATACACGTCCGTCTTCTTCAATGTCAATCTTAACTTCGCAGTCAGCCTGAATCTTCTGAATAACCTTACCCTGCTTACCGATAACATCACCGATTTTTTCTGGGTCAATCTTTGTTGAAAGCATTTTTGGAGCATATTTTGAAAGTTCTGCTCTTGGCTCTGAAATACAAGGAAGCATAATTTCATCAAGGATATAATCTCTTGCCTTGTGAGTCTTTGCAAATGCTTCTTTGATAATTTCAGCTGTAAGACCGTGTACTTTAAGGTCCATCTGGATAGCTGTGATACCCTTCTTTGTACCTGCAACTTTAAAGTCCATATCGCCATAGAAGTCTTCAAGACCCTGAATATCAACCATTGTCATAAACTCGCCATAAACGCCTTCGTCACCTGTGATAAGACCACAAGAAATACCAGCAACAGGAGCCTTAATTGGAACACCAGCTGCCATAAGGGCAAGAGTTGAACCACAGAT
>JAZOSK010000062.1:0-38605 GCA_045657145.1 Bacteroidales bacterium
AATGACTGGCAATCCAAAATGCAAATTCATGCACTGCTTACCAGCTTACCACAACTTAGAAACACAAGTTGGCCGCGACGTTTACAAACAATTCGGTCTCGATGGCGTTGAAGTTACAGAAGAAGTTTTCGAATCAGAAAACTCAATCGTATTCGACGAAGCAGAAAACAGAATGCACACCATCAAAGCTGTTATGGTAGCTACATTAGGTGATTGATTTTTTTAAGACAATAAGTCTATAAGTCTATAAGACTATAAGTAAGAGGTCGCTGCGAGAAATCGTGGCGACTTTTTTTGTGAAATTCTGGAAATTCCTCATTCACTATATCCCCTCATACCCTATATTCCCTATATTCCCTCATACCCTTAGTTCCCTATATTCCCTATATTCCCTCATACCCTTAATTCCTCATACCCTTAGTTCCCTTAAAAAACTTGTAGACTTGTCGTCTTTTTTATATCTTTGTTCTTATGAAAAATCTATTCTACATCATATTTCTAGTTTTGTTTCTCATATCATGCAACGCAAGAGACAAGTATTTCTTATCGCCAGATTTTGATGAGATTAGACAGCTAATGCAGACAGACCCAGAAACAGCACTCTCAAGACTTCAAAGTCTAAGTCACTTAGAAACCCAAAAACTTAATAACTCAGCAACTCAGAACCTTAGAAACTTAGAGTTCTCCATCCTCCTAGCTGAAGCTCTCTACAAAAACTATCTCCCGCAAAGCAACTTCGATGACATCAAGGCTATTGTTGAACATATTGAAAAAGAAGAAACAATTCCTGACTATCTATGCGCCAAAGCTCATTATTACCATGCAGTAGGACTAAGCGAACGCAACGACATCACGGGAGCTTGCGAACATTACCTAAAAGCTTTGGAATATATGTCTGAAACAAAAACAAAAGATTATGACAAAACACGATTTATATTTCTGATATACACACGTCTGGGAGAGCTATTCCTCAGCGAAGAATATTGTGATATAGCAATCGACAAATTCAGACATGCACTGAAATATGCAAAACAACTAAACAACAATAGCATCGCCAATATTTTAAAATTAATTGGAAACACTTATCAACTTACAGGAAACACCGATAGTTCCTTATTTTATTTCAATGAATCATTAAAGGCAAGTTCCAATGACATCAACAAATTAGACATTGAAAAAAACATTGCTCAAATATTATTCGATAATGGTGATAAAGATAGTGCATACGCCATCATAAAAAACAATCTTAATAAAATAGATGATTACAGTCCTAAATATTCCTATTATTCCATCTTAGGCGAATTCTATTATCACGAAAAGCAGTACGATTCGGCAATCTATTACCTTGAACGCGGTTTTGAAGACCAGCACTTCTACATCAAATTTTATACTTCAGTAATGTTATCTGAAATATATGACTCACTGCAAAATGATGAAAAGAAAACATATTACGATAATATTATCTCCCAATTATCTATCAAGAAAATAAACAAAAGCACCGAAGAGACAAAACTCCAGAAAGTGTATGATGAGTACAAAGAACGCAGGAAAGAAAAAGAGGCTCTCACTCACAAGAAAAAAATCTATATCGTTATAAATTCGTTTGTTATTCTGGCAATTATCATCATTATATCAATAAGATTAAGATATAAATATAATCAGAAAAAGCTGCTCGACACTTTAACTTCTAAAGAAAAAACAATATCTGAATTTAAGGAAAAACTTAAAATAAAAAATAAGAAACTGTCGGAAATGACAAAGAAAACAAGTAATAAGACAGACTTTGAATCTTATTACAACTCTGGCATTTGTCAGAAAATATTGAATAAGAAATCCTCCGACTTCACGATGCTGACAGAAGGCGAGCTCGCTTTGCTTTTAGAGGCTGCCGACATAAACCTCGGCAACTTAACAAAAACATTAAAAGACAAATATCCTAAACTGAAAAAAGATGATTTGTATTACATCTGTCTGATACTCCTTAACGTCGAGAAAAACAAATTCCAATATTTGTTAGGACGAAATCGTAAGACGATATGGGACAGACTAAACAAAATTAAAAACATCATGAATATAGGAGAAAATGAAGACTTACATATATTCATAAAAAACATCATCTTGCACTAACTACTAATATTTCAACCATTTAGCGACTTATAATACACCACAAAAAGTAACAAAATTTTCCTTGACAGACGAGAAATAGCAGTCTAATTTTATGTCATGTTTTAAAAATGAAAATACCATGACAAAGAAATTATCATTAACATTGCTTTTCGCATTGTTGCTTCAAGTAACATTCACTCTTGAAGCAAAACAAACATCATTAAAAGAAGGCGTAAACATTCTGTCGGTAAAAATCGGCAGTATCAATGGAGCCCAAGAACGTGACCCTGCTGTTTCTGCAGACATCATGGGGCATACCTTAACAATTAGCATTCACAAGAATGTAGGTATAGCTCAAATCATTATCAGAGATACAAACAACGTTGTGGTTGAAGTAGATAACATAATCTCAAGTCCAGAAACCACATGTATTTACATTTCTGATAATGGATTTTACAGAGTTGACATTGTTCTAAACAATGGAGACTTGTACTACGGATTTTTCACCGTAAGAGACGGCATTCTTATCTAAATCAAGTGTATGTGTGTTAAAGGGTAAATAATCAAATGGCGCAAATTCACAAAAAGTTTTTTGCTTTTCTGCTTGTCTTTGCGCCTTCATTTTTATGAAATACCAAAGCCTAAATTTCATCTTATAACAAGATATTTAGACATCTTGTCGTCTTAAAAAAAATCTCCATTAATTCAATAATTATCATTACATTTGCAAAATGAAATATTGTGCATATAACAAATGTATTTGATATGAAAAAGCTACTATTTATTTTGTCATTATTCTTACTCATAACATCATGTGACAAAACACCTATCATCACTCTCAGTGTAGACAAATCAGAAATATCAGCTGACGGAAAAGACCTTGCAACTTTTAAAGTCGTTAGCATCGATAGAAATAATAACGAAGACGATATTACCAAAGATTGTCGTATCTTTTTCGCTGACAGCAAAAAAGAACTCGATGCGACAACATTCTCAACAACAGAACCAAATTCTTATTCATTCTATGCAACTTACGACGATGCTGTCTCTAATGAAGTCAGTGTCACTGCCATAGAAGTTGAAGAAGAACCTGAGAACCCTGAAAATCCTGAGAACCCTGAAAACCCAGAAAACCCAGAGAATCCAGAAAACCCAGAGAATCCTGAAGTCCCTGAAAACCCTCAAGACACAATAGTATCAGCTATAGTGCTTAGTGCTTCAAAAACTACAATTCTTAACGACGGCAAAGACAAAGTCACTTTCACTGTGACACAAGACAGCGTGGAAATAACCAGCGAAACAAAAATTTATGTCGGCGAAACAAAATTAAGACTCAATGTTTTCACTTCAAAAACAGCAGGCACATACACAGCATACGCCATGAAAGGCGAAGTGAAATCTAATGAGATTGTTATTACCGTTGAAGACGGCAACGAACAACCAGAAAACCCTGAAAACCCTGAGAATCCAGAGAATCCAGAGAATCCAGAGCAACCTGAAAACCCAGAGCAACCTGAAAACCCTGAAAATCCAGAGCAACCAGAAAATCCTGAGAATCCTGAAGTCCCTGAAAACCCAGAGAATCCAGAGATCCCTGAAGTCCCTGAAGCTCCTATTGAACTTACAGCCTCAACAACCAATATCACAGCTAACGGCAGCGACGCTGTTACATTCACTGTAATGCAAGAAAATATCGACGTCACAAGCCAAGCTAGCATATTTGTCAACAACCAGAAACTTGCTTCTAACGTATTCACTACATATAGCGCAGGCACTTACACAGCCTACGCACAAAAGAATGAAGCAAGATCAAACGAGATAACTATCAATGTTGAAGCCGTTCCTGATATGGGCAAAACCGTTGTCTTCGCTGAAGGCGTATCACTCACATCAGGCTGGTACGACGTTAACAAATTGAAAAACGGAGGCGGCGACATCAATATGTGCTGGGCTGCATCTGCATCTAATATCATACAATGGTGGCAAGACCGTTATGTTGCAGCAGGAAACACCTTGCCAGCAGGAGCTGTCACAGGTCCTGGAACAAAAGTATATCCAGAAGGTTATAAATACAACCTCGCTCTTATGGAATTGTACCGCGACTTGTGGTGGAACGGCAAAGGTGGCGACACTGACCATGGTGTGATATGGTATTTTGAAGGACGTAACGTACAAAAATACGCATCTGAAGGAAGTCATGCTCAACCTAACGACAACACATCTGGAGGTTATTACTCAAGCATCTGGAATCAAATATTGCCAAAAATATATCACGAATACAAGAGCGATATTTTCCCAAATGAATTTTACAATCTTATTTCTAAAGAATACAATAATTACTCTAACTGGGGAAATGGCTCAGGTGTTTCTGGCATACAACAATTGAAAAAATTCTCTGATTTGGTAGTGGAATTCATCGACAGAGGCGTGATATCATTCGTCATCTCATTAAATTCTAGCGGCGGATTATTACATGCTACAACATTGTGGGGCTACGAAATAGATAACGCAACAGGCATGCTTACCAAAGTATGGATTACCGACTCCGACGACATGCATCAAAGCGGTTCTGGCGACCCTACACAGCAGAAATTACAAGAATATTCCGTAAGCTACGACGGAAGCAAAGTAAAACTCACAGGAGCTCCTTACGGTGCATGCTGGGCAATGTCTCTTATACCAGTATCTGGCTACGGCTCTGCAAAATAATTAATAGATAATCTCTGATGATGATGTTAAAAAAGATTAAGAACATATCTCTTTTCTTGGCATGTATGGTGCTTATGCTCCATACCGTCGTGCCACATCATCATCATAACAATACTACAACATTATGTCTTCAACAATTAAGTCATAATGCTTGTAACGACAGCGACGACTGCACTTCTCATCACGAACACGACGACGATTGCGACGATTCCGACTGCACTATCGACGACTTATACGCTCCAAAAGATAATCACGAGATAAAATATCGCCTCGATATAAATATCTCAACTTTAGATTATTTCATCATCTCATCCGTCAATCTTTCACTAAATGATATTCTTAAAAACAAAGGCAGCGACTTCCGACGAGAAATCGTTGCTTTGATATTTCAAAATCCGCACGTAAATTCAATATTTGGATTACGAGCTCCTCCTGTCAGTTAGGAGTTAGGAGTTAGGAATTAGGAGTTAGGAGTTAAAGTTAGCCCTGAAAGGGCGCAACATATATAACGTAAGGCATCGCCTTACGAATTAAAAAATAAATTAAACCAATTAAAAAAATGAAAAGAATATTATTAGTTATAGCTATCATAGCAGGACTCGTTTCTTGCAGAGTAGACCAAAGCCATCAGCATTCAGCTGTCAGCCATCAGCATTCAGAAAGTTGCACTCACGACCACGATCATGACCACGACCACAATCATGACCACGATCATAGCCATCAGCATTCAGCTGTCAGCCATCAGCATTCAGAAAGTTGCACTCACGACCATAACCATGACCACGCAACTCACAATCATGACCACAATCATGAAGGTCACGACCATGCTCACAGCCAACAGCCAGCTGCCCACAGCCACGACCATGGTGAAGACGCTATCACTTTCCCAGTCGACCAACAAAAGAAAATCGACTTTGAAGTAGTCGAAGTAGTGACAGAGCCTCTTTATCAAGTCATCAGAACATCAGCACAAATAGTTCCTTCACAAGAAAGTGAAAAAATCTTAACAGCTACAACAAGCGGCATCGTTTCTTTCGAAAACAAAGACCTCGTACAAGGTAAAGATGTCAAGTCAGGTCAAGTTTTGTTCAGCATCGACAATGAAGAAATGGCTGACGACAATCTCTCAACACGCCGTGAAGAAATAGAAGTCGAATATGAAAAAGCTAAATTAGATTACGAACGTAAACAAGTTCTCGCTGAAGACAAAATAATCTCTGAAAGCGAATTACTCGACGCTAAATCAGAATATCTTAAAGCAAAAAAACATTACGACAATATGCTTAAGAACTATCCTGAAGGAAAGACTCTTCACAGAGCTACTATCACAGGTTCAATAAGCGGAATATTGGTTTCTAACAACTCATACGTAGAAGCTGGTCAAGCTATCATGACATTAGCACAAAACGACAAGCTCTATCTCCGTGCTGACGTACAATCAAAATATTATCCTGTCTTGAAAGATATCAAGACTGCTAACGTAAGAACTAACGACGGCATCGTCTATACAATAAACGACTTAGGCGGTCGTCTCTTGTCATACGGCAAGACAACCGACGTCAACAATCCTTTGATTCCTGTCACTTTTGAAGTTAAGAACAATGGCAACCTCATCCCTGGTTCTTTCGTTGAAGTATTCATCACAGCTGAAAGCGACAAGATGGGCGTGATGTTACCAAACAGCGCTATCGTTGAAGAAATGGGCATCTACTGCGTCTTCGTTCAGACATGCGTCGACTCATTTGAAAAACGTATCATCACCAAAGGCGTCACCGACGGAAGCAAAACTCAAATCCTCAAAGGCGTGAAAGCAGGAGAGAGAGTAGTAAGCAAAGGCGCTGTCAACGTGAAATTAGCACAAGGCTCAGCAGCATTAGATCCACACGCCGGTCACGTTCATTAATCCAAGGAGGTGTCTATGTTAAATAAAATCATCAAGTTTTCATTAGAAAACAAATTGTTCGTACTCGTAGGAGCAATTTTGTTAATCATCGGCGGCTACAGCTCAATGCGCCAGATGGATATCGACGTCTTTCCTGACCTTACAGCACCTACCGTCGTCGTTATGACCGACGCTCATCGTATGGCTGCTGAAGAAGTAGAACGTCTCGCCACTTTCCCTATCGAAACAGCTATGAATGGTGCTACCAACGTACGTCGCGTGCGTTCAGCTTCAATGATGGGTTATTCTTTCGTATGGATTGAATTCGACTGGGGCATGGACGTTTACCGCGCACGTCAGATTGTCAGCGAAAAAATGGTCACACTCGAAGAAGCACTTCCAACAGGCGTAACACCAATCCTCGCTCCACAGTCAAGCGTCATGGGTGAAATACTCTTCGTAGGTCTCCAAGCCGACAGCACTTCCATGATGGACCTCAGAACCATGGCAGAATGGGTCGTAAAACCAGCCATCTTATCAACAGGCGGCGTGTCACAAGTGACTATCATCGGCGGTGACCTCAAGCAATATCAAATCCTCGTCGACCCAATAAAAATGGGACATTACGACATCACTATGGAAGAAATGACAGCCATCTGCGAAAGCATGTGCGTCAACTCTGTAGGCGGCGTCATCCGCGACTACGGCAATGAATACGCACTCAGAGGCATGGGCCGTACAACAGATTTAGAAGAACTTGGAAAGACATACATCAAGACTATCAACGGAAAACCAGTCGTAGTTTCTGATGTGGCAGAAGTAGTTCTCGGCAGCGCAGTGAAGATGGGATTCGCATCACTCAACGCTGAAGAAGCTATCATCCTTTCAATTTCTAAACAACCTAATATCAATACTTTAGAAGTAACAAAGAACATCGAGAGAAACCTCAGAGAGATTCAGAAGTCACTCCCAGCTGACGTCAAGATGGACACCAAAATCTTCCGTCAAGCCGACTTCATCGAGGCATCTGTCAGCAACGTAGCGAGAGCTCTCATCGAAGGCGCTGTCTTCGTCATCATCATCTTGTTACTCTTCTTAGGCAGTTTCAGAACAACACTCATCTCAATCATAGCAATTCCTTTGTCATTGTTAGGAACGCTCATCGTTCTTCATCTCATGGGAATGAATATCAACACCATGACATTAGGCGGTATGTGTATCGCTATCGGTTCTTTAGTTGACGACGCCATCATCGACGTTGAAAACGTTTACAAACGATTGAGACAAAACTTCCTTAAGCCAAAAGAAGAACGCGACTCAATATTCAATGTCGTTTATAATGGTTCATGCGAAATCCGTACTTCTATCATCAACGCCACATTGATTACCATCGTCGCTTTCACACCAATCTTCTTCTTGTCAGGAATGGAAGGCAGAATGTTGAAACCACTCGGCATCGCTTATATCATCGCATTGTTAGTGTCGCTCGTAGTCGCTTTGACGATAACACCATTGCTCTGTAAGATGATGCTCACATCAGACAAATATCTCGCAAAACAAGAGAAAGAAAGCTGGGTTGCACGCCATCTCTCAAATGCTTACGCAAAGTCATTACAATGGGCTTTAGGTCATAAGAAAACCGTTATCGGCGGAACATTAGCTGTTCTCGTAATCGCTTTGGCGATGTTCTTCAATATGGGACAAAGCTTCTTGCCAGACTTCAACGAAGGCTCTTTGACAATATCAGCTGTCTGTAAACCAGGCGTTTCATTATACGAAAACAATAACTTAGGCAAAATCATCGAACGCGAGTTATTATCAATTCCAGAAGTCACTTCAACAGCACGTCGTACAGGACGCGGCGAGTTAGATGAACACTCACAATCTACCAACGGCGCCGAAATAGATGTCAACTTCGACTTGAAGGACCGCTCGCAAGAAGAATTCCTCGCCGACGTGCGCGAGAAACTCGCCTCTGTTCCAGGCATCGCTTCAACAGTAGGTCAGCCTCTCGGTCACCGCATCGACCACATGCTCACCGGCACAAGAGCTTCTATCGCGATAAAAATCTTCGGCCCTGACTTGACACAGCTCTTCATGACAGCCAACGACATCAAAGCTGAAATCGAAGGCATCGAAGGTCTCGTCGACGTCAGCGTTGAGCAACAGACAGAGACACCTGAGTTACAAATCCGTGCAAAACGCGATATGCTCGCTCGCTACGGCATCAGCATGGAAGAGTTCAACCATTACATCGAACTCGCTTTCTCAGGCGAAAAAATATCAGAAGTATATGAAGGACAACGTAGCTTCGACCTCGTCTTACGTCTTAACAAAAACTACACAGAAAGCATCGAAGGCATCAAGTCAGCCATGATTATCAACGGCGAAGGCGCGATGATTCCTCTCGAAGAAGTAGCAGAGATAGTGTCAGTAGGCGGTCCTAACAGCATCAGCCGCGAGAACGTACAACGTAAGATTGTCGTCTCAGCTAACACCTCAGGCCGCGACGTCGTAAGTATCGTCAACGAAATAGAACAAAGAGTGAACGAACACGTCAATATTCCTGAAAACTATTTAGTAGAATACGGCGGTCAGTTCCAAAGCGCGAAGAAAGCTTCAAGAACATTGCTTCTCATGACAATCATCGCTATCTTCGTGATATTCCTCCTCTTATACGGCGAATTCAAAGACGTTACATTGTCTGCAATCACGCTCATCAACCTTCCTTTAGCGTTGATTGGCGGTGTGTTCGCGATATTCATCTCATCAAATACAATCAGTATCCCTGCTATCATCGGTTTCATCACCTTGTTCGGCATCGCTACTCGTAACGGTATCTTGCTCATCTCTCGTTATCAATACGGAGCAGCACACGGCGTGGCATTACGTCAGGCTATCATCGACGGTTCTAGAGACCGACTCAACCCAATCCTCATGACAGCACTCACATCAGCATTGGCACTTATCCCTATGGTTATCAACGGTAGCCAATCAGGTAACGAAATCCAAAGCCCGATGGCAGTCGTCGTGCTCGGCGGTCTTTTGACATCGACATTACTCAACGTTTATGTCATTCCTATCGTTTACGAAATGATTCATGCGAAAAAACAAACTTCACAAAATGATTAAGACGATGAAAAAGAATATATTGACATTATTATTAGTTTTAAGCATAAACACAGCCTTCGCGCAATATGCTTATCAAAATATCTTGGATACGATAGAAGTCAACAGCACCGTTTTGTCGGCACATTACAAACAGATGGAAGCAGGCAAAGCTGAAAATAACGCTCACGCTCTCGTGGAAAACCCTGAGATTGAAGCAGGTTATAAATTCGGCTACGGCGAAGAAAGCAGTAAGATTGAACTCGGCATCTCTCAAGAATTCGACTTCCCAACAGTTTATTCTCATCAAAATAAGATAAGAAAGATGTCATCTCAAATCATCGATATGCAATATGAGATTGACAGGTCATCTGTCTTGGCAGAAGCACAAGCCATCTGTACAGAATTGATTTTCTGCAAGATGAAACTTAATCTTTACAAACAAAATTATGATAATGCAGTAAAGATTGCAGAGGCTTATCAAAAGATGATGGAGATAGGCGAGACCAACATCTTGGATTATAACAAAGCTAAGATGAACCTTGCAAATACAAAGAACAACTACGATTTGGAAGTCATTCATCACGACAATTTAATGGCTACATTAAAGACTATGAACGGCGGCAACGACATTGATTTTCAATATGAAGACTATGCCGTCGTGACATTGCCAGAAAATTTCGACGAATGGTACGCCAATGTCGAAGCTGTGAATCCAGTCTTTGAACAGATGCGTCAGCAGCTCGCCATCGACCAACAAAATGTCAAGTTAAGCAAGGCACAATGGTTCCCTAAATTCAGTGTCGGCTACGGCGCTGAGATGGCACAAGGACATAACGAAGGCGAGCACGGACCTTCATTAGGATTGGTTCTTCCATTATGGCACAACAAAGGCACTGTGAAGAGCGCGAAACTCCATGCAGAAGCAGCAGAGACATTGCTCATGAACGAGAAAGCCATGACTTATAATTACCTCAGCAGCCTTTATGCAAAGGCAAAGGCGATGCAAAACAACATAGGAGTTCTCGCCGAATCATTGCAAGAATTCGACAGCCAGACATTGCTTTTCAAGGCTTTTGAAAAAGGCGAATTAAACCTCATCGACTACGTAACAGAGACAGAATACTATCAAAACGCGATGTTAGAATTATATTCAGCTCAATACGAGATGAACGCCACTTTGATAGAGCTGATGAGTTATGAAGGATTTTGATTCAATTGATAATTAACAATGTAGGGACGTGATTTATCGCGTCCCTACGATAAAACATAAAACTATGGCACATACATATTCTATCGGTGTCGATATTGGCGGCACAAACACCGACATCGGTTTGGTTCGTGAAGACGGTACTATCGTAGCACGTCGTAACATCCCTACAAACAAATATTTCGACATCGAGGTTTATCTCAAAGACATCGTCGACCTCGTCAAAGAAATGATGAAGGGAAACGAACTCGAAACGATTGACGGCATCGGCATCTGCGCTCCTAACGGCAACACATACAACTGCACTTTCAGCGGAGCTACCAACCTCAACTTCAAAGGCGACTTCAACGTACAAGAAATCGTAAGCAAATATATGGATGTCAGAGTCGTTGTCTCTAACGACGCTAACGCTGCTGCCTTCGGCGAGATGGTTTATGGCGGCGGCAAAGGCATGAAACATTTAATTATGTTCACCTTAGGCACTGGCGTTGGAACAGGCATCATCGTGGATGGTAAGTTACTCCTCGGTGCTACCGGCGGCGCTGGCGAATTAGGTCACGCCATAGTGATACCAGGCGGACGTCAATGCGGCTGCGGATTGAAAGGCTGCCTCGAGACTTACACATCAGCGACAGGCATACGTCGCACTGCCCTCGAAATGTTAGAAAACAACCCTTCATACGACGGCGTATTGTCAAAGATTCCTGCTGAAGAACTCACAAGTAAGGCAGTAGGCGATGCAGCTAATGCAGGCGACCCTCTCGCACTTCAAATCTTCGAAGAGACAGGTAAAATCTTAGGATTGGCGATGGCAAACGCATGTTCTTTCTCATCACCAGAAGCAGTGTTCTTGATGGGCGGTCCTGTCAAAGCCGGCGACGTGCTCTTGAATCCAGTACGTAAGTCATTCGCTGAAAACCTGTTATTCGTCTACAAAGGCTCCGTCGACGTCAGAGTCTCTGAGCTCCCAGATAATAACGTAGCGATTTTGGGCGCAGCAGCGATGATAAAGAGTCTATGAGTCTATGAGACAATAAGTCTATAAGTAGAGACGTTTCAATGTTTCCTATAAAAATAAACACACATTGAAGCGTCTCTTTTTATTAGGATTTGAATCTATGAAAAAAGTTCTTAGTTCTTCGTTCTTAGTTCAAAGTTTTTACTATCTTTGCATCCGCAAATGCCCAATGGTGTAATTGGCAACACGACTGACTCTGGATCAGTAAAGTCCAGGTTCGAACCCTGGTTGGGCAACATTTTTAAGTATCAATCGTTAAATGATTGATACTTTTTTTATTTTTGCAATGCCTACGACTGACAATAGTCTACTGACAACGGACAACAGTCCTTTTCCAAACTTTAAAACAACTATACTATGTCAAGAAAAAAGAACAAAAACAGCCTCAGTACTTTTGTAAATACAATACTTACTATCTTCGGCGAGAATCCTTTCAAGCCGATGAATTACAAACAAATAGCAAAGATAATGTCGGTGCGCGACGCCGCAGGAAAAGACGTCATCTATCAGATTCTCGTCACGCTCCATAAGAAAGGAAAACTCATCGAAGACAAGCCTTATCGCTACCTGCTGCACCCTGACTGCATACACGAATTCGGTCCTAAACAGCAAGTCGTCATCGGTACTGTCGACATGAAAAACACCGGCAAGGCTTACGTCATCCCTGACGAAGAAGGCGAAGACATATTCATCGCTGCCAACAACACAGGCAAGGCATTACACGGCGACAAGGTCAAGGTGGCGATGTTCCCTAAACGTAAGAGCAAGAAAAACGAAGGCGAAATCATCGAAATCATCGAGCGCGCCAAGACCGATTTCGTCGGTATCTTCAGCCTCTCACACGGATTCGCTTTCGTGGTGCCTGACCGCTCTTCTATGCCGCTCAGCATCTTCATTCCAAAAGGAAGTTACAAAGGAGCTAAAGACGGACAGAAAGTCATCGTGCATCTCACAGAATGGCCCGACAACGCCAAGAATCCATTCGGCGAGATTGTCAAGGTTCTCGGTAATCCAGGCGAAAACAACGTCGAGATGCAGTCGATTCTCGCAGAATACGAATATCCTCTCGAGTTCCCTAAAGCTGTTGAGAAAGAAGCTAAAGCCATCTCTGATAAGATTCCAGCATCTGAGATAAAGAAACGCCGCGACTTCCGCGAGGTCTTCACCGTCACCATCGACCCGCACGACGCAAAAGACTTCGACGACGCATTGTCATTGAGATATTTAGATAATGGAAATTATGAAGTCGGTGTTCACATCGCTGACGTGTCGCATTACGTGCAGCCTGGTTCTGCAATAGATGTCGAAGCGCAAGACAGAGGAACGTCAGTTTATCTCGTCGACAGAACGATTCCTATGCTGCCAGAAAAACTCTGTAACATGGTTTGTTCATTGCGCCCTGACGAAGAAAAACTCGCCTTCTCTACAGTGTTCGAACTCAATGAAAACGCCGACATCGTAAATACTTGGATTGGCAAGACTGTCATAAAATCCAACCGCCGTTATGCTTATGAAGAAGTGCAGGAAATGATAGAAGGCGCAGATGGCGACAACAAAAAAGAACTCATGGTTCTCAACGACTTAGCAACTAAGTTAAGAGCTAAGAGAATGAAAGAAGGCTGCATCAATTTCCATTCTGAAGAAGTGAAATTCATCTTGGATGAAAACGGCAAGCCTATCGACACTTACGTCAAAGTTCAGAAAGAAGCTAATATGCTCATCGAAGACTTTATGCTTCTGGCTAACAAGACGATAGCTGAGACCATTGCGAAACCTGACAGCAGATTCAAGGACTATACCTTCGTGTTCCGTATCCACGACGAACCTAATCCAGAAAAGTTATATAACTTCATCCAACTTGTTTCAAAACTGGGTTATTCTATGAACATCAGTTCGCGCGAAAAACTCGTCAAATCATATAACGCCTTGTTCGAAGCCGTCGATGGCAAGGGCGAGAAAAACCTCGTCGAGTCGGTGGCAATCAGGACGATGGCAAAGGCAGTCTACAGCACAACCAACATCGGTCACTACGGACTTGCATTCCAATATTACACTCATTTCACCTCGCCAATCCGTCGTTATCCGGACTTGATGGTACATCGTCTGATAGAACGCTATCTCATAGAAAATCAACCTAGTGCCGACAGAGAAGAATACGAAGACTTATGTCTCCACGCCAGCGAGATGGAAAAACGCGCAGCCGAGATGGAACGCGAGTCGGTGAAATACAAGCAAGCGGAATACTTGCAAGATCATGTTGGAAAGACTTTCGACGGATTGATTTCTGGCATCAGCAAATGGGGCATTTACGTCGAGCTTAAGCAAAGCAAGTGCGAAGGCTTGGTACGCTACGCCGACCTCAACGATGACTTCTATTACCTCGACGAAGAAAACTTCCGCGTCATCGGACAAGACTACGGCAACATCTATCGCCTCGGCGATGAAGTCAAGGTGCAAGTCAAGAGCGTCAATTTGATTAAGAAACAACTGGATTTCTTGATTGTAACAAAAAGTGAAGGAAAGAAGAAACGAAGAACTAAGAACTAAGAGCTAAGAACCAAGAGCTAAGAGCTAAGAACTAGGTTGTTAAACCTTTTTCCATTATTAATTAAAATTATGAAACCATGAGAAACTTTAGAAATTATGACATTTGGAAAGATTCTATGCTTTTGGCAAAGAATGTTTGTCATCATACAAGAATCTTTCCTCAATATAGTGCTATTATAAATCAGATTCAACGTTCCGCGATATCGATACCATCAAATATAGCCGAAGGCGCTTCACGGTCATCTTCGGCAGAATTTGCTAGGTATTTGGAAATAGCTATTGGGTCCGCATATGAATTAGAAACACAAATAGAGTTATCGTACTATTTCCAGTATCTAGATGAAAAAAGTTATAAAAAACTAATATCGGATGTGATTAGCGTAGAGAAAAGAATAGCAACCTTTATCTCCAAAATACGCTCAAAATAACATCAAACCTTAGTTCTTAGTTCAACAGCCTTAGTTCTTAGTTCAACCCCTTCACCTTCGGCATTCCTGGGACGAAGTTCTTGAGATAGAAAGGCTCGAAATATGCTACGTCGACGAATTGCTTGTTTTTGAAAGCTTCGTCGGCGAGTTTTGCCATATATGCCGCTGAGCAATGGAACTTCTCAACGACAGTGATATTATTTTCATTTTCAAAGAGAGATGCGAGTTTGTCGGCACCGTCGCCAAAGAGATAAAGATGATTGTTTTGCTTCAACTCCATAAAAGAATTCTCGTCAATGACAAGAGCTTCAGTTTCAGATGTTCTTTCTAATTTCTCATTGAAGAAAGCAGTATAAACCTCCATACGTCTCGCATCAATCATTGGACATAAGATAGTTGAAAGCTGAAAGCTGAAAGCTGAAAGCTGATTGCTAACAAAACCATGCGCCATCGCAGCGAGAGTGTCGATTGCGATGAGTGGTTTTTCCATTGCGTAGCAAAGACCTTTAGCTGTGCTGACGCCAATACGCAATCCAGTGTAAGAGCCTGGGCCCATACTTGTTGCAATAGCATCTAAATCCTTGTAAGCCACGCCAGCTTCCTTCATCACTTCATCAATGAAGATAGTTATTTTTTCAGCATGATTCTGACCATCAAGACTCTCTCTCAAAGCAATAACATTACCGTTATCTACCAACGAAACAGAGCAAACTGCAGTTGAAGTTTCTAAACAAAGTATCATGTTAATTTTTTTTTGCAAAGTTAAAAAATTAGCAAGGATATTATTTCGCTTCTATAAAAAAATAATTAAATTTGTGGCAATATTGAAAAAGCTACGCAGTTACATAAAAATACTATGTGACTTAGTAGGCGAAGCTGTATAAAAACATCAACAAAAATATGAGAGTTATTATTGAACCTAATTACGAAAAAGTGTCGCAATGGGCGGCAAATCATATCGTTAGAAGAATAAATGAATTCAATCCTACAGAAGAAAGACCTTTCGTTTTAGGACTTCCAACAGGATCAACACCACTAGGAACATATAAGGCTTTGATTGAGCTTTACAAGCAAGGCAAGGTATCTTTCAAGAACGTCGTCACTTTCAATATGGACGAATATGTAGGCATTGCAGAAAACCATCCTGAAAGTTATCATTCTTTCATGTGGAATAACTTCTTCAATCATGTTGATGTGAAGAAAGAAAACGTCAACATTTTGAATGGCAATGCTGAAGACTTAGAAGCAGAATGCCAACGTTACGAAGACAAGATTAAGTCATATGGTGGCATCGACCTTTTCATGGGCGGCATCGGTCCTGACGGTCACATCGCTTTCAACGAACCAGGCTCTTCATTGACATCAAGAACAAGAGTCAAGTCATTGACAACAGATACCATCATTGCTAACTCAAGATTCTTCAACAACGACATCAAGCAAGTTCCAAAGACAGCCTTGACAGTAGGCGTCGGCACTGTGATGGATGCGAGAGAAGTGATGATTTTAGCTAACGGACACGGCAAGGCAAGAGCCATCGCTCAAGTCATCGAAGGCAGCGTCAACCACATGTGGACCGTCAGCGCATTGCAGATGCATCCTAAAGGCATCATCGTCTGCGACGACCTCGCAACATACGAGTTGAAAGTCGGAACAGTGAATTATTTCAAAGACATAGAAAAAGAAAACCTCTAATGCAATCAGCTATCAGCCATCAGCCATCAGCCAAGGTGTTCGTTCACGAGTCTTCATACGTTGATGATAACGTAGTCATCGGCGAAGGCACAAAGATTTGGCATTTCTGTCATATTCAGTCTGGTGCTGTTATCGGAAAGAACTGTTCTTTCGGTCAGAATGTCAATGTCGGCAACAACGTCAAGATTGGCGATGGAGTGAAGGTACAGAACAACGTCTCCATCTATGAAGGCGTCGAGTTAGAAGATTACGTTTTCTGCGGTCCGAGCTGCGTGTTCACCAATGTCACCGTGCCAAGAGCGAAATATCCTGTTAATGGCGTTTATAAAAAGACCTTAGTAAAAAAAGGCGCGTCGTTAGGAGCCAACTGCACTATTGTCTGCGGCGTCACCATCGGCAAGAACGCCATGATAGCAGCAGGAGCAGTGGTGACAAAAGACGTTCCTGACAACGCCCTGATGGCAGGTGTGCCAGCACGACAGATCGGATGGGTTTGTGAATGCGGAAAGAAACTCGACAACAATACGAAATGTGAATGCGGTAAATCATATTAAATTGAAAATGGAAAACTGAAAATGGAAAATAGAAAATTAACTTTCAGTTTTCAATTTTCAAATTTCAACTATAAAACATCATGAACTTCTCAATAATAGGCGTAGGCGGTTATATCGCTCCTCGACATCTTAAAGCGATAAAAGATACAGGAAACGTTTTAGTCTCTGCTTACGACAAAAACGACAGCGTCGGTATAATGGACAGCTACTTCCCTCAAGCTTCGTTCTTCACAGAACAAGAGTTATTCGACCGTCACAATACTAAGCTCATAGAAAAAGGAGAGAAGATAGACTACATAGCAGTGTGTACTCCAAACTATCTCCACGACGCGCACACACGTTACGGATTGCGATTAGGCTGCGACGTCATCTGCGAAAAACCTGTCGTATTAAATCCTTGGAACATAGATGCACTTGAAGCCGTTGAGAAATCAACAGGACAAAAAGCATACACGATATTACAACTTCGTCTCCACGAATCTATCGCCGCATTGAAAAAGAAAATCGACGAAGGTCCTAAAGACAAAATCTACGACGTCGACCTCACTTACATCACCGCCAGAGGCAATTGGTACTACACCTCATGGAAAGGCGACATCAACAAAAGCGGCGGCGTGGCAACTAACATCGGAATCCATTTCTACGATATGTTACAATGGATTTTCGGCAAAGCAACGAAAAGCATCGTTCATGTATCAAGTCACGACAGAGTGGCAGGATATCTCGAACTTGAAAGAGCAAGAGTACGTTACTTCTTGAGCATCAACGCCGACACATTGCCAGCAAACGCAGTACAAGGCGAGAAGAGAACTTACAGAACCATCATGATCGACGGAAGCGAATTTGAATTCAGCCAAGGATTCACAGAACTCCACACCGAAAGCTACAAGAAAATATTCTCTGGCGAAGGATTCAGAATATCAGAAGCAAGAAACTGCATCGAGATGGTCTACGACATCAGAAACGCCGAGCCAATAGGACTCAAAGGCGACTACCATCCACTCGCTAAGTTAGAGCTAAGCAAGCATCCGTTTGGATGGAAGTAATTTGAAAATGAAAATGGAAAACTGAAAATGGAAAATTAACTTTCAGTTTTCAACTTTCAACTAAAAAAATAACTTTCAATTTTCAACTTTCAACTTTCAATTTAAAATGAAAATCTCCATCGCAGGTACAGGTTACGTCGGATTATCTATCGCGACATTGTTAGCACAGCACAATGAAGTCGTTGCTGTTGACATTGTGCCAGAACGCGTCGAATTGATAAATAACAAAAAATCACCGATACAAGACGATTATATCGAGGATTATCTTGCTAATAAAGACTTAAATTTACGTGCTACTTTAGACGCGGAAGACGGATATAAAGACGCAGAATTTGTTGTGATAGCAGCGCCTACCAACTACGACAGCAGCAAAAATTTCTTCGACACATCTGCAGTGGAAGACGTCATCTCCAAGGTGATGCAATATAACCCTAACGCCATCATGGTGATTAAAAGCACCATCCCTGTGGGATATACAGAAGCTATCCGCAAGAAAACAGGTAGCGACAACATCATATTTTCTCCAGAATTTCTTAGAGAAAGTAAAGCTTTATACGACAACTTATACCCAAGTCGTATCATCGTCGGCTACAAACAAAACGACGAACGCTTGGACAAGGCAGCACGTCAGTTCGCGCAGCTCGTGAAACAAGGCGCAATAAAAGAAGACGTGCCTGTTTTGTTTATGGGCAGCACCGAGGCAGAAGCGGTGAAGCTCTTCGCTAACACTTACCTCGCACTCCGCGTTAGCTACTTCAACGAACTCGACACTTACTCCGAACTCAAAGGCCTCGACACACAACAAATCATAGAAGGAGTCTGCCTCGACCCTCGCATCGGTAACCATTACAACAACCCAAGCTTCGGCTATGGCGGCTACTGCCTACCAAAAGACACTAAACAACTGCTCGCCAACTACGAAGACGTGCCTCAAAATATGATGAGCGCCATCGTGGAAAGCAACAGAACGCGCAAAGACTTTATCGCCGACCAAGTCCTGAAAAAAGCAGGTTGGTATGCTTATAGCGACAACAACACCTATAGCTCAAAGGCTCACAGCCCACAGCTTCCTGTCATCGGCGTTTACAGACTGACAATGAAATCCAATTCCGACAACTTCCGCCAGAGTTCCATCCAAGGCGTGATGAAGAGAGTCAAGGCAAAAGGCGCGACAGTCATCATCTACGAGCCTTCATTAGAAGACGGAAGCACATTCTTCGGAAGTAAAGTCGTCAACGACATAACAGAATTCAAGAGATTAAGTCAAGCCATCATCGCAAACAGATACGACAGCATCTTAGATGA
The DNA here is from genome assembly GCA_045657145.1 of Bacteroidales bacterium. Taxonomy (GTDB): domain Bacteria; phylum Bacteroidota; class Bacteroidia; order Bacteroidales; family F082; genus Limimorpha. Next base: position 19,606 of record JAZOSK010000062.1, read on the forward strand.
TGTGAAAGACAAAGTTTATACAAGAGATATTTTTAAAAGAGACTGAAAAATTGAAAATTGAAAATTGAAAACTGAAAACTGAAAACTGAAAATTAATCAATCAAAATTATGAAACTTTTATTATGGGTAAAGAAAATATTATTAGTACAAAGACTAAGTCTTTTGCTATCAAGATTATAAAATTCTGTAAAATATTATCAGAAGAAAAAAGAGAATTTGTAATATCTAAACAATTATTTCGAAGTGCTACAAGTATTGGAGCTAATGTTAGAGAAAGCCACAATGCACAAAGCAAAGCTGATTTCATAAACAAACTATCAATAGCATTAAAAGAAGCAGACGAAACCGCATATTGGTTAGAATTACTAATAGAAAGCGAAATTATCGACAAACAACAATTTGAAAAACTAAATAAAGACTTAAAGGAAATTATAGCAATACTTACAGCAAGTATAAAAACACTTAAATCCAAAAAATAACTTTCCATTTTCAAATTTCAAATTTCAATTTAAAATGAAAGGCATTGTATTAGCCGGAGGTTCCGGTACAAGATTGTATCCAATAACAAAAGGAGTAAGCAAGCAATTGCTTCCTATCTTCGACAAACCAATGGTTTATTATCCGATATCAGCGCTTATGCTCGCTGGTATCCGCGACATTTTAATAATCTCAACGCCACAGGACCTCCCTGGATTCCAACGTCTCCTCGGCGACGGCTCCGACTACGGCGTCAACTTCTCATACGCAGAGCAGCCATCACCTGACGGCCTCGCACAGGCTTTCATCATAGGCGAAGAATTCATCGGCGACGACTGCGCTTGTCTCGTCCTCGGTGACAATATCTTCCAAGGTGCTGGATTCACTTCATTATTGAAAAACGCCGTCATCGACGCTGAACGAAACAACAAGGCCACGGTCTTCGGATATTGGGTCAGCGACCCTGAACGTTACGGCGTGGCAGAGTTCGACAAGAACGGCAACTGCATCTCAATAGAAGAAAAACCTAAAGAACCAAAGAGCAACTACGCCGTGGTAGGACTTTATTTCTATCCTAATAAAGTCGTTGATGTCGCTAAAAACATCAAGCCTTCAGCACGAGGCGAACTCGAGATAACATCGGTAAACCAAGAATTTTTGAAAGACGGCGAACTTAAGGTACAGGTCTTCGACAGAGGATTCGCATGGCTCGACACCGGAACACACGACTCACTGGCAGAAGCATCAACATATATCGAAGTGCTCGAAAAACGCACCGGACTTAAAGTCGCCTGCCTCGAAGAAATAGCATACACCCAAGGCTGGATAACTAAAGAAAAAATCATCGAACTCGCACAGCCGATGATAAAGAACCAATATGGGCAGTATTTGCTTAGGATAATTGAAAGTTGAAAATTGAAAATTAGCAGTCAGCTATCAGCTATCAGCAAGCATACCCAAAGTCCGTTGTCTGTTGACTGTTGACCTAAAACTAAAAAACTAAATACCATGACTAAAAGAACTATCATAATCACTGGCGGCGCTGGTTTCATCGGAAGCCATGTCGTACGCCTCTTCGTAAATAAATACCCAGAATATAAAATCATAAACCTTGACAAGCTCACTTATGCTGGTAATCTGGCTAACCTCAAAGACATCGAGGACAAGCCAAATTACAAGTTCGTGAAGATGGACATCTGCGACTTCGAAGCCGTTTATCAGCTCATGCAGGACGAGCATGTTGATGGCATCATACACCTCGCTGCTGAAAGTCACGTCGACAGAAGCATCAAAGACCCATTTACATTTGCAAAGACCAACGTAATGGGAACCTTATCATTACTCCAAGCAGCGAAACTCTATTGGGAAAGTCAGCCTGAACCATATAAGATAGCTATCAGCAGTCAGCGGTCAGCTATCAGCAGTCAGCAGTCAGCTCAGTGCCTATTCTACCACATCTCCACCGACGAAGTCTACGGTGCTCTTGAAATGAACCACCCAGAAGGAATAAAACCTCCGTTTGAAACCGTCGCTTCTTCAGAAGGCCATAAAGCTTACGGCGACGAGTTCTTCTACGAGACTACAAAATACAACCCACACTCACCATATTCCGCTTCAAAACCAAGCAGCGACCACTTCGTGACGGCATACCACGACACATACGGCCTGCCTACGATAGTGACCAACTGCTCCAACAACTACGGTCCTTATCAGTTTCCAGAGAAATTGATACCATTATTTATCAACAACATACGTCACAGAAAACCATTACCTGTCTATGGTAAGGGCGAGAACGTCCGCGACTGGCTATACGTTGAAGACCACGCACGCGCGATTGACCTGATTTTCCATAAAGGCAAGATTGCAGAGACATACAACATCGGCGGCTTCAACGAATGGAAAAACATCGACTTGATTAAGGTGATTATTAAGACTGTTGACAAGGCACTCGGCAGAGCGGTCAGCTGTCAGAGTCAGAGTCAGAGTTCAGAGTCCATCTACCCAGACATGGACCTCATTACTTTCGTCACCGACAGACTAGGTCACGATGCGCGTTATGCCATTGACTCGACGAAGTTACAGAAGGAACTCGGTTGGGAACCATCGCTTCAGTTTGAAGAAGGCATTGAGAAGACAGTGCGTTGGTACCTCGACAACCAAGAATGGATGGACAACGTCACAAGTGGCGACTATCAGAAGTATTATGATGAAATGTACCATGCTAATTGAAAGTTGAAAACTGAAAATTAGCGGTTAGCTATCAGCTGTCAGCTATCAGCCCCAAAGTCTGTTGACTGTTGACCTAAAAAAATAAAACCAAAAATTATGACAATCGAAAAATTAAAATCTTTAATCTCAAACAATGAGTCCCGTACTTTAGAACTGAAGAAAAGTACTGGAGAATTGAAAGACGCAATGCATTCCGCATGCGCATTCTTGAATACTGACGGCGGTACTCTTATTTTCGGAATTACTCCAACATCATTAAAAATAGTAGGTCAAGAAGTAAGCGACAATACCCAACGTGAAATAGCAAATGCCATATCAGCTTTTGAACCATCTTTAGATATTTGCGTTGAATATATTGATGTTCCAGATAACCCTAAAAATAAAATTATTGTTTTAAACTTTGAACCTTTCATCTGGGGTCATCAACCATACACTTACAATGGACGTCCTTATTATAGAGTTGAAAGCACAACAAAAATGAGTTTATTGATAATATCAGAGCCGAAGGTAATATATTTGACTTACTCGATGCTGGTATGTCATTCTTTTTCAAACATCTTTCTCAGAATGGTAAAATAGTAGGTTTTGAAAGAAAAGAACAGTTGGAAATACCAGCAGAAGCACTCCGAGAAGCATTGATAAATGCAATATGTCATAGGCAATATGAAAAATATAATCTTACAATAGGTATATCAATTTACGACGATAGAGTTGAGATTGAAAATCCGGGAAGCCTTCCACAACAACTTACAGTTGAGAGCATTCGTGAGCCACACATTTCTTATCCTTACAACCCTATAATCGCAGAAGTATTATTTAAAACAACTTTCCTTGAAAACTGGGGATCTGGAGTGGGACGTATAATTGAGAAATGCAAAGAATGTAATTTACAGGAACCAGAATGGTCAGTCAATGGAGGATTCGTTACTGTAACGTTCAAAAGACCTATAAATGATACCAATGAGCCTATAAATGATACTAATGAGCCTATAAATAAAAAACAGCAACTTATAATGCAGTTAATCATCTCCGATCCATATATTACACAAAATGCGATAAGTCAGGAATTAGGACTATCTATCATTACAATTAAAAGACATATGAAAGAGATGAAAGACAAACAAATAATAAAATATGTCGGCAACAAAAAAAGCGGACATTGGGGAATAATTTAAAACTGAAAATCAGCAGTCAGCAGTCAGCTATCAGCCCCAAAGTCTGTTGACCTAAAAAAACAGAAAGCTAAATGCTGACAGCTGAAAGCAAAAAAAATAAACTTAAAAAAAATGAATCACTTTTCTTCCAATCTTTTTTGGGATATAAATCCAGACAACATTGACATTGAAGAGCATGCATCTTTTATAGTACAGCGTGTTCTTGAATATGGTATGATAGAAGATTGGAATTATATACTTTCTTATTACGGAATATCCCGTATTTTATCTATTGCATTACAATTCCGCAGTTTAGACCCAAAGGCATTGGCATTTATATCTGCTGTGACTAAAACTCCAAGAGAAAACTTCAGATGTTACACTACGAAACAATTGAACCAACAACATTGGGATTATTAAGACAATTGCAGGATATTCCGCTTTTGTCGAAAACCAGATTAGTTGGTGAGACATCCTTAGCATTGCAAATCGGTCATCGCAAATCTATTGACATTGATTTGTTTGGAGAAATTGATTGTGATCAATATGAATTAGTGGATGCATTATCTGATTTTGGGAAGCTGACAATTCTCAAAGAAAGTAAGAACATTCATGTTTATCAGCTAAATGGAGTAAAAATAGATATCGTCAATTACAAATACCCTTGGATAAATCCGATGCTTGTTGAAGATAATCTTAGACTGGCGGATATTAAGGATATTGCAGCGATGAAGATAACCGCACTCATTGGCAGGGGAACAAAGAAAGATTTCATAGATTTAGCATTTTTATTAGATATTTTTTCCTTAGACGAAATATTTAATCTTTATGAAAAGAAGTATCCGGACGCATCACGTTTTATGGCAATGAAAAGCATAGCATATTTTGACGATGCAGAACAAGAACCGATGCCTTTTATGCTAAAGGAAAAATCATGGAATGATATCAAGAAACGAATTTTGAAAGAAATATAAATTAGCTATTAGCAGTCAGCTTTCAGCCCCAAAGTCTGTTGACTGTTGACCTAAAAAAACTGAAAGCTAAATGCTGACAGCTGAAAGCAAAAAAAATTAACTTAAAAAAAATGAAATCAGAAACCGAAAATAAGATAGAATACATTATCGCATTGATACATGAGTTCGGCAAAGCGCATAATTTGCAGGACAATCAAGCGTGGATATACATAAAAAGATTTGGCGGAATAGAATTAATTGACAATAATTACAATTTTATTCACACACAATCTTTCAGCAGTGTAATATCAGATCTAACCATATATATCAACGATAAAGGAGGGAAGATAAAATGATATTATATCACGGCACAAATACTATAATATCAAATATTGACTTGTCATTATCCAAGCCATTTAAAGATTTCGGGAAAGCATTCTATCTCAGTGAAGATATAAACCAAGCCAAAGAGATTGCAAACACCAGATGTTCTTTCTCAGGCGGAAGTCCAATAATAAATGAATATTATTTTGATGAATCTTTTTTAACATCATCAAACCTAAAGGTTAAAATCTTTAAAGAATATAGCAAAGAGTGGGCGGAATTCATTATATTAAACAGAGATGAAAGAAACTCAAACGCCATGCACGATTACGACATCGTTTATGGACCGATTGCTGACGACAGAGTAGGTCTGCAGTTAAGAAAATTCAAAGATGAAATTATTACTTTAGAGGATTTAGCAAACAATCTTAAATATATAAAAGGTATCAGTTTTCAATACGCTTTCTGCACAGAAAAGTCTATAAAAACACTTCAAAAGAATGAGCATTACATCATCTGAATTTGAATACTTAGTTGAAGGTATTGTGAAAGACATTACAATCCTGCTGATGAATGAATACGATATAGAAGCATTAAAAGCGTTAGATGTTGTATACACATCAAGAACATTTAAAAGCTTGAAAGACCCTTCAACAGGGCTATACTTTCAAAGTTCAGGATATGTGTTTGAAATACTGAAAGAAGAATTGGGATTATAAGAGCGGTCAGCAGTTAGCAAAAAAGTGGACAAAGTCTGTTGTCTGTTGTCCGTTGACCAAACAAAGCATACACTCTCAACTGATCCCTCCCCACTACTATAAACTATTAACTATAAACTATTAACTTTACAAAAATGTCCGACATATCCTCAAATAATAAACGAATAGCGAAGAATACAGTGATGCTGTATATCAGGATGCTACTGAGTACAGCGGTAAGTCTCTACACATCTCGTATCGTCCTACAAACATTAGGAGTAGAAGATTTTGGTGTTTATGGACTTGTAGGTGGTATCGTTTCAATGTTCATTTTTTTGAATAATAGCATGTCTGCAGCAACGTCTCGTTTCCTTACTTTCGAAATGGGGAAGGGTGATAAAGAGCGTTTAAGAGATACTTTTTCTTCGGCACTTATAATACATATCGCAATAGCTCTTTTGATACTTATTCTGGTTGAGACTATAGGAGTATGGTTCTTAAACAACAAACTCGTTATACCAGAGGGCCGTATGAACGCTGCGCATTGGGTATTGCAACTTAGTATTCTCGGTACAATGGTAGGAGTTACACAGGTTCCATATAACGCCACAATCATTGCACATGAAAAAATGGATATTTATGCATATATAGAACTTCTGCATGTGTTTTTCAAACTTGGAATAGTATATTTACTTACAATTGGTAATTTCGATAAACTGATACTCTATGCATTTTTGACACTAGCAGTAGATGTGATAGTTGCAATGATATATCGCATTTATTGTATAAGACATTATGAGGAAAGTAAGTTCAGACTTGTATTGAAAAAAGACATTCTTCAACCAATGTTATCTTTTTCTGGTTTCACATTATATTTTAGTATGTGTTTTTCGTTCAGAGGACAAGGTAGAAATTTTTTGATTAATATTTTCTTTGGTGCTATTGCAAATGCAGCAAGTGCAATAGTAACAACTGTCAATGGCGTAATAACAGGATTAGCATTTAATATTATAACAGCATCTCGTCCTAACATCATTAAAAATTACGCAATGAATAAATTTGATGAGATGCAGAAAACGATGAGAAATTGCATAAAATTATCGCTATTACTTTTTGTTATGATAGTGATACCGTTTTATTTGGAGGCACCTTATGTTATTCAACTCTGGTTAGGTCAAGTACCCGTATATGTTATTCCATTTATTCGTATTACTCTTGTAGTTAGTTGTGTTGGTATGATTAATTCTATTATTACCATTGGCATAGATGCTTCAGGGAATATTAAATTATATAGTTTCCTCTCAGGAACATTAGCTCTTATACCTCTACCAATAGCTTTATTACTATTTAGACTTGGATATGATGCTGAGTATATTTATGTAGCAGATTTATTGTCGTTTATATTTATTTTAATAACAAATACATGTATACTTAAAAGTCAGATAAAAGAAATTAAAATACGTTTGTTGGTACTAGAAATACTTAGAGCGTTTTTAATATCAGCTATATCTATACTAATATCTTTAATTCCATATACATATATGCAATCGTGTTTTTATAGAGTAGTTGTTGTAAGTATATGTAGTGTCATTACGATAGGTGGCTTAACCTATATAACACTTGACAAACATCAAAGAGAATCAGTAAATCAGTTCATATTTCAAAAAATATTAAGAAAAAAATAAATAACCAGACAACAAAGAAGAATATACTAATTTATGAAAACATCCCTCTTATTTACAATCATTAATATGAACGTGGGAGGTACTGAAAAGGCCTTACTTACCATGTTATCTGAAATTGATAAGGAAAAATATGATGTAACCTTACTAATGTTAGAAGAGTTTGGTGGATTCTTAAGTGATATTCCAGAATGGGTTAATATAAAATATCTTAAATATTATAGCGACATAAAAAACATTCTAAATAAACCATTACACATAACAGCATTAGAACAAATAAAGTCTGGTAAAATTGGCAAGTTTATTAAATATTCATACTTTTACTTGCTATCTAAAATTAAAAAAGATAGGATATTTTTATTCAAGCACATACTTAAAAACTATCCAGAACTAGAGCAAGAATATGATTTAGCTGTAGCATACGCTGGACCAATGGATTTTATAAGTTATTTTGTATCCAACAAAATAAAGGCTAAAAAGAAAATACAGTGGGTTCATTTCGATATAACCAAGATTAATTTCAATTATAGTTTTGCAAAAGAAATATATAGCAAATTCGACAAGATATTTACCGTAGGAGAGGAGGCTAAAGAAAAGTTCATCAAAAACATACCTTCTTTAAAAGATAAGGTTGAAGTTTTTTACAACATTATTTCTCGAAATTTGGTAAAACAAATGTCCGAAAGAGAAAACTTCACGGATGGATTTGATGGAATAAGAATATTAACTGTTGGTAGAATTTCGCAAGAAAAAAACCAAGGTATGACTATCCCAATACTTGCAAGACTTAAATCTGATGGATATAACGTAAGATGGTATTGCATAGGAGATGGTGGTGATTATAAAAGTGAATGCGAACGCTTGATAAAATCTTATAATCTAGAAGATTCGTATGTATTACTAGGTGCCAAAACCAACCCTTATCCTTATATGAAAGATTGTGACATATATGTACAACCATCATTATATGAAGGATATTGTGTAACTTTAATTGAAGCTAGATGTTTTGAAAATCCAATAGTAGCAACTAATTTTACAGGTGCAAAAGAACAACTTATAGAAACAGGTTGCGGTTTAGTATCAGAGATAAACGAAAACGATTTGTATATAAAAATCAAGGAAATTCTTGATAACGACAAGTTGAGAGAAGAAATAAAATCAAATTTAAGAAATCACACTTTTGATACCAGTAAGGAAATTGACAAATTGTATAAAGTAGTTAACGATTGAACGTATGCAACCTAAAGTTAGTGTTATAGTACCGGCATATAATTGTGAGAAATATATTGGTAAATGTATTGAAAGTATATGCAATCAAACCTACTCTAATATTGAAATACTCATCATCAATGATGGTTCAAAAGATAACACAAAAGATGTAATAAATTCATTTGTAAATAAAGACAATAGAATAGTATATATAGAGCAAAAAAATAGCGGACCATCAGCTGCCAGAAATGCAGGATTAGATAATGCAAGTGGAGAATATGTAATGTTCGTAGATTCAGATGATACGATATCTGAAAATTACGTAGAATCTTTATTAAATAGCATTCTTATAGAAAAAAGTGACTTAGTCTGTTGCGGATATATAGACATTTCCACTTACGGGCAATTCAAATATTCTGATTTTATAGATAACACTAATTGTATAAAAAAAGAAAGTGTTTTAACAAATATTTGTAAAGGTACAGGCGGAGTACTTTGGAGTAAAATATTCAAAAAAGACATTATAGATCTGCATAATATAAGGATGAATAAAGATATATATATGTGCGAAGATTTAATATTCGTACTACAATATGTATCTCATTGCAAAAGTTTTAAATATTTAAATGAATTCTTATACCATTATAACAGATTAAATATCAATAGTATATCTTCAAATATATCTAAAGGTTATTTACATAATTACATAGAAGTATGTAAGCATATAGAACTAATACTATTAAGTAACGATATAGAAAAAGATTGTGTAGAGCAGATAATATCTGATAGAATCCAAGAGGTTGTAATAACAATTATAGATTCAGAAGTTAGAAGAAGTAGAAAATTAAAAGAAACATACACAAATATAAAAGACCTTCTTTCAGATAAATATATACAACTATACAAAACTACGTTTAAAGCCAATAATAAACTATCTAAACCTTATATATCATTTATAAAAAACAATAAAATTTACTGCTGTATCACATACAGTTATATGTTAAGTCTGGTAAGAAAAATTAAACATCGTATTAAATAAGATATGAAAAAAATATTTGTAGATATATACTTATCTTTTAATTTGGGAGATGACTTATTTTTGGATATTTTGTCAAAACACTATCCCAATAGTGAAATAACTATAAATCATGTCGGCAATAATTATGATGAGTTTGTATCCAAATATAAAAATGTAAAAAGACGAAAATATACTCTATTTAATAAAGTACTGCAAAAACTTAAAATAAAAGATTATTTAACAGATTATGAATCAATAGCAAAGAAACACGATGCTTTAGTATTCATAGGAGGATCAATATTTAGAGAAGAAGCATACCATAAATCATTATATAAAGATAGAATGAAAATGGTAAATGCTTTTAACAATAACAATAAACCAATATTTATAATGGGATCCAATTTTGGACCTTACAAAACAGAAAGATTCCTTAATGAATATAAAGAGTTTTATAAATTATGTACAGATGTATGTTTTAGAGATTTGTATTCATATAATCTGTTCAAGGACTTAAAAAATGTCAGATACGCTCCTGATATAGTATTCCAAATGGATACTAGTAAATATAAAGGGAATACAAAAAACAATACTATTGGATATTCTATTATAGATGTTCATCACAAAGATGGATTAGCAAAATATTATGACAAGTATGTTGATGATACTATTAATTCCATTGAAATGGTTATTTCTAAAGGATATGATTGTTTGTTGATATCATTCTGCAAAAATGAAGGTGATTTAAAAGTTATAAAAGACATCATCAACAAATTGCCTGCAAACATATCAAACAGAGTAAAAACATATGACTATAATGGAAATTTAGATGAAGCTCTGAATATAATTTCACAGTTAAAATTATTTATAGCAGCAAGATTTCATGCCAATATATTGGGGTTATTATGTAATGTGGGAATAGTACCTGTGATATATAGTAATAAGACATCTAATATGCTGAAAGATATAAATCTAGACAGCATACTTATTGATATGGATAATCTATCCCAATTATCTGATCCAAACATGATAGAAAAAGGTATAACAAATAAGATAATAGATTTAAACAATATCTCAACAGAAGCAAGTAGACATTTTGAGAAATTAAATGAATTTGAAAACCATAATTAATCATAGTTATATGAAAAAGGATTTACTATTTGTCATTGATTCATTGCATTGTGCAGGAGCAGAAAAAAGTTTAATCTCATTATTATCTCTAATTGATTATTCAAAATATAACGTTGATTTGCAATTATTCGGATATGGCGGAATACTAGAAAATATCCTTCCAAAAGAAGTCAACTTGTTAGAACCATTAAAATATACACAATTCACCAAAATGTCTTTCAAAGACGAAATATTATATTCTATAAAAAGATTAAACTTCAGGATGTTAATATCCAGAATCAAGTACTCTTTAAACATCCGTAAAAATAATGGCAAACACAAACATTCTCAACTTGCAAGAATATTTTGGCAGAGTGTTTCAAAATCTATAGAAAATAATCCTAAAAAGTACGATATAGCAATAAGTTATGCACAAGGAATTCCAACATTTTATGTTGCTGATAAAATAAATGCTGATAAAAAATTCGCATGGGTCAATACCAGTTATCATTTATTAGAAGAAGACAAAATATTTCAAAAACAATATTACGATAAATACGATAAAATTGTTACCGTATCAGATTCCGCAAAAGATATCTTCATAAATACATTTCCTTGTTATAAGGATAAAACAACTATCATATATGACATAAACAATTATAATATGATATATAATATGTCATTGTTAAAAGGTAGTTATAATGATAATTTTAATGGAATAAGAATATTAACTATAGGCAGAATAGCACAAGGGAAAAGATACGATATAGCTGTGGATGCATGTAAAATACTTAAAGAAAAAGGTATCAACTTTAGGTGGTACGTATTAGGTGATGGAGATTTACGACCAGAAATTGAAAAACAAATTCAAAGTAATAATCTACAAGATATATTTATATTGTTAGGCGTGAAACCTAATCCTTATCCATATATAAAAGATTGTAATATTTACGTTCAAACTTCTGAATTTGAAGGTTTCGGATTAGCCATAGCAGAAGCTAGAATGTTAAACAAACCCGTTGTAACTACAGAATTTGATGCTGTATATAACCAGATGGTGCAAAATAAAAATGGTTTGGTTGTAGGTATTGATAGCAAATCAGTAGCTGATGGAATACTAAAAATCATAGATAATAAAGAATTAGCAGATTCAATTGTAGAATACTTAAAAACAGAAAAAAAAGGGAATATAGAAGAAATAAATAAGTTCTATGAATTAATTGATGATTCAATATCTGATAAAATATAAATATCAATAATAATCTATGAAACCTCGCATTCTCATAGCTATTCATTATATGCATCTCGGTGGTGCTGAGATTTCTCTCATCGGACTGCTTCAGGCATTGGACCCAAATAAAGTTGATATCGACCTTTTCGTATATAGCCACGAAGGTGAACTGATGAAACTGATTCCTGAATATGTCAATGTTTTGCCTGAAAATCCTGCATATAAGATGTTTGAGCGTCCAATGAAAGAAGTGCTGAAAAAAGGTCATCTTTCAGTTTTACTCGCTCGAATGAAAGCCAAAATGAGAATGAAATCTTATCTGAAGAAAAAACAAACCATAGACAGAAGTGCGATAATGGGATTTCTCGGAGAGGAAGTGAGCAAAGTCGTGCCTGACATAAATACTTCCGTTGAATACGAGCTTGCAATCTCTTTCCTCACTCCTCATAACTTTGTCCGCGACCACGTTCGCGCAAAGAAAAAAATCTGCTGGATTCATACCGACTACACTCGCATTGATGTCAATGCTGAATTAGAATTACCTATATGGGATAGCTTTGATTATATCGCAAGCATATCACCTGATGTCACAAAAACTTTCTTGCAAGTGTTCCCATCTCTCGCATCTAAAATCATTGAAATAGAAAATATTCTTTCATCAACTTTTGTCAGACACAGAGCAGACGAGATTGGGTCAACAGACTTAGAGCAGCGGTCAGCAATCAGCGGTCAGCAATCAGTTATTAATCTGCTTTCAATAGGGAGGTTCTGCGAAGCAAAGAATTACGATAATGTTCCAGATATTTGCAAAAGGACTCTGGAACTACTTAAAGACAAGAATATTGACATCAAATGGTACATAATTGGTTTCGGCGCTGATGAAAATCTAATTCGTCAAAAGATTACCGAAGCTGGAATGCAAAAACACGTCATCATTCTTGGCAAGAAATCAAATCCATATCCATATATAAAAGCATGCGATATTTATGTGCAGCCTTCACGCTATGAAGGAAAGAGTGTTACTGTTCGAGAAGCACAGATGTTGTATAAGCCTGTGGTTGTAACAAACTATCCAACTGCAAGCAGTCAAATACAAAACGGTGTCGATGGCGTAATCGTTCCTATGGATAACGAAGGATGCGCTAAAGGCCTTGCTGAATTTATAATTGACAAGCAAAAGCAAGAACATATCATTGAGTATTTGAAAGCTCATGATTATGGCAATGTGGAAGAGGTTGAGAAGATATACGATCTTATAAAAGAATAAATTACAAACAAATTATGATTCCTAAGATAATTCATTATTGTTGGTTTGGTGGCAATCCTTTACCAAAATCAGCTATTGAATGTATTGAGAGTTGGAAAAAATTCTTTCCAGATTATGAAATCAAGGAATGGAACGAATCCAATTATGATGTTCATAAAATCCCATATATACATGAAGCATACGAGGCAAAGAAATATGCTTTCGTCAGCGATTATGCACGTTTCGATATTCTCTATCACGAAGGCGGTCTGTATTTTGACACCGATGTGAAAGTGCTTAAATCATTTGACAAGATAATAGCAAGAGGTCCTTTTATGGGACGTGAAGCAGGTGCTTATCTACGTAATATCTGCGATACCGATGGAGAAGGATTGGCGGTAAATCCTGGTATTGGATTGGGCGTAAATGCAGGACATAAACTTTATAAAGAACTACTTGATGCATACAAAGAATTTTCATTCCTAAATCCAGATGGTTCTTTAAACACAAAAACTATCGTTTGTTACACAAGTGAAATTCTTGTCAAGCATGGTTTGTCTCACAACAACGACGAAGCAGAAGAAGTAGCAGGCATTTGGATTTATCCTGCAGATGTATTATGTCCAATGGACCATACAAAAGGTAATAAGGTTACTATAACGAATCGCACCGTAAGCATACATCTATACGATTGTTCCTGGTTAGACCACAATACAATGAAATGGCGTATGCACAAACTCAAAAATTGGATGATGCGAACATTCGGTACAGAAAGGATCAATAAAATAGCGAAGTTTATAAAAAGAAGATAAATGATAGCAGCTCGGAATTATTATACAATATATCTTATAATTGTTACCATAATAACACTATTCGTTTATTCAAAATATAGCAAAAAAAACGGTAACATAACATATCCTTTAAACAAGAGGAAACAAGACGGAACATTCTTATTAGTCATATTTATGGTATTATTCATTGGTTTCCGTCCTGAAAGTTCAGTCTTTGTTGATATGTTTAATTACATTACTTTCTATTATGCATTTTACAAAGGTAATGCTTTTGTATTCGATAAAGAAGCGGAAAATTTGCTATTTGACAATTATTTCGCATGGGTTGGTTCTATGGATTTAGGGACAACATTTTTCTTTGTCAGTGTTGCAGCTATATATTTTATTTGCACTTATATAGCATGTAGAAGGATGTTCCCACAAGATACTCTCGCTGCATTTCTTGTTTTCTTGGCTGCTCTCTCAACATTCTCTTATGGCACAAATGGTATAAAAGCAGGTGCAGCAGCAGCAATATTTCTAATGGCTCTTTCTTATCGTAAAAATTTAAAGATTTGCATACCTTTAATATTAGTATCATGGGGATTCCATCATAGTATGATAATGACAGTTGTTGCATTTGCATTGACACTATTATATAAAAACTCAAAAGTATATTTTGCTGGTTGGTGTTTCTGCTTACTAATAGCAATGGCACACATAACATTTTTCCAAGAACTATTTGCAGAAATATTGAGTGATAGCGGTGATAGTGGTGCTAGTTATCTTAGTGATGTAAATTCTGATTGGGGTGGTAAAACTGGTTTTCGTATCGACTTTGTTATCTATAGTGCAATGCCTATACTTGTAGGTTATTGGGCTGTGTATAAAAAGAGATTGCAACTCTCAAAATTATATACATGTCTATTGAATCTTTATATGACACTCAATGGAACATGGATGCTTTGTATGTATGCAAACTTTACCAATCGTATAGCTTACCTCAGCTGGTTCCTTTATCCTATAGTGCTTATATATCCTTATCTGAATGAAAACTGGGGACCTACACGTTATAAGTCATTTAGCCTAGTAATGCTCGCTCATCTTGGATTTACACTTTTTATGGAATTTGTTTTTTATGCTTAATATTTGCTAATTATATGCCTAGAATATCAGTCATAATGGGTATCTACAACTGTGCTTCCACATTACAAGAAGCATTGAATTCATTGTATGCCCAAACGTATCAAGACTTTGAAATCATTCTTTGTGAAGATGGTTCTAAAGACAACACTTATGAACTTGCTTTAGAAAATCAGAAACATCATAACAATATAGTATTATTGAGAAACCCTCATAATATGGGGTTGAATCAGACTCTTAATAATTGTCTGGCTGTTGCTAAAGGAGAATATATCGCCCGTATGGATGGTGATGACTTATGCGACCCAACACGTTTTGAGAAACAAGTCAAATTCCTTGATGAGCATCCTGAATATGCTATCGTCAGCACTCCTATGTTATATTTTGATGAAAACGGAGTATTCGGCAAAGGCACCACAAGAGAAGGAGAAGCAGCTAAAGAAGTTTTCAACACAGGAACTCCATTTTGCCATGCGCCTTGTATGGTAAGAAAAGAAGCTTACGATAAAGTTGGCGGATATACAGTAGACAAGAGATTGTTAAGAGTAGAAGATTACGAGCTTTGGGTGAAGATGTATGCTGCAGGCTATAAAGGTTACAATTTAGGAGAACATCTTTATTCCATGCGTGACGACAGAAAAGCTGTTGCAAGACGTAATTGGAAGAACAGGAAAAATGAAATTTATGCACATTGGCTTGCTTATAAAAGATTGAATTTATCGTTTGTAAAATTTATCAAAATCGCTGTCATTACTTTTGCCAAAGCATTTACTCCTACTTTCATTTACAATTATTTCCATAAGAAGAATTTGAATAGATAACAAATCATTATCACAAAATGAAAAAACTCTTTTTCGTTACTACAATAGCTGGTTCTTTAGTTTTTTTCAAAGGACAATATCAGTTATTGTCAAAAAATTTTAATATCACCGCTATTGCTTCACAAAAGGAAAAACTCCGTGAATTTGGTAAAAAAAACGACATCAACGTTCATCACATACCGATGGAAAGAGAGATTTCCTTGTTTAAGGATCTCTATTGCTTGATATGTTTTATATGTTATTTCATTAAAGAAAGACCATATATCGTTCATGGCAATACGCCTAAAGGAAGTCTGCTGTCAATGATAGCAGCTTGGATAACCAAAGTTCCCGTCCGCATTTATATGTGTCATGGATTGAGATACCAAGGATGCGGAGGTTTTAAAAGAAAACTTCTTATGTTTATGGAACGTATTTCTTGTAAATGTGCAACAGAAATAATATGTGTAAGCAACGGAATTAAGGACGTTTTAATTGAAGATAAAATCACAAACAAAACACCTGTCGTTATATGGAATGGTAGTGTAAGCGGGATTGATACTATAAAATTTAATCCTGAGAACTTCAAAGATAAATCAAGTCTAAGACAACAATATAATATTGACGAAAATGATTTTGTTGTTACTTTCATAGGACGTCTCGTCAAAGACAAAGGAATTAATGAACTCGTTGAAGCAATAAATTCTTTACATTCAAAATATGCCAATATCAAATTATTGTTGATAGGAGAATTTGAAAACACTGGTAATCCTGTATCAGACATCACAAAAAAAATAATTGACGATAGTGATTTTATCATATCAACGGGACCGCAACCAGACATAGTTCCATTTTTATCCATTACTGATTTGTTTGCATTTCCTTCCTACAGAGAAGGATTCGGTCTGTCATTGATGGAAGCTAGCGCAATGGGAGTTCCTTCTATAGCATCAAATATTCCAGGTTGCAATGAAGTTGTCATTGATGGCAAAACAGGAATTTTAATTCCATCACACTCTTCACAAGCAATTATTGAAAGTATTGAGAATTTATATAACGACAAAGAATTGTTAAATTATATCAAATCAAATTGTCGCAATTCCATAATTGAACGCTACGAACAAAATAAATTATGGCAGTATTATAAGGAGTATTATTTGAGTAAATAACATTAATTAACCCACCCCCAAATTCTGTTGTCTGTTGTCCGTTGACCTAAAAAAACATCTATGTACAAAAACTTCTTCAAACGCATAATTGATTTTACAATCGTTTTTATAGCCTTATTAATTATCTGGCCGATATTATTGATAATAACAATATGGCTGCATTTTGCCAATAAAGGTGCTGGCGCATTCTTCACACAAGAACGTCCTGGGAAAAATGGTAAAATATTTAAGGTTATAAAATACAAAACCATGACAGACGAGCGTGATGAAAACGGAAAACTTCTTCCAGATGCTCAGCGTCTGACAAAAGTCGGCAAATTCGTTCGCTCAACATCTATAGATGAACTTCCTCAACTGATAAATGTTCTTAAAGGTGATATGTCACTAATTGGTCCAAGACCATTGGTACCAGAATATTTGTGGGTTTTTGATGATTTTCAAAATAGACGACATGAAGTTCGGCCAGGTATTACAGGTTGGGCTCAAGTAAATGGTCGTAATTTATGTAAACTAAGTAAAAAATTTGAATACGACGTTTGGTATGTCGATAATTGCAGCCTAAAGACAGATATTATCATATTATTCAAAACAATCATAAACGTCATAAAAAGAGATAGTATTGGAACAGGTGGTGAAGATATGGAGGATGTTGATGATCTTAATATGCAAGAAAGAATAGATATTATAATGAAAGAGAAAGGATTGTTATGATAGAATTCGGTTCTGATTTTCATAAATGTGATGATAATTTCAAAGGTTCGTCAATCTTATTCGATAAGATTGGAAATGCAAATTTGTATTCATGCGGACGTCATGCAATACAAGCTATAATTTCCCAAGAGAAATGGAAAAGAATTTGGATGCCTGCATATTTTTGTTATACAGTTATTGAATTCATCAAAAACTTAGGTATAGAGGTTATATTTTACAATGACCATCCATTGTCTAATAATGACAATATTGTAGTAAGACAATTACCTTACAAAAATGGTGATGTTTTATTTAGAACAGATTATTTTGGATTACGCGACTTTAGATCTAATAAAGGAATATCAGTACCCGTTATAGAGGATCATACACATGGTTTAATTACAGACTGGTGTCTTAATAGTGATGCAGATTGGTGTGTCGCATCTTTGAGAAAAATCTTACCAATTGCTTCTGGTGGCGTATTATGGTCTCCTAAAAA
Organism: Bacteroidales bacterium; assembly: GCA_045657145.1. Taxonomy (GTDB): domain Bacteria; phylum Bacteroidota; class Bacteroidia; order Bacteroidales; family F082; genus Limimorpha. Next base: position 38,005 of record JAZOSK010000062.1, read on the forward strand.
ATTACCGATACCTCAAAGTATTACATCTACAGAAGAATGTGAAAATATGGCTTCACTTCGTTATGATGCAATGTCTTTAAAAAAGAACTATTTAGTAAATGGAGGAGATAAGGAAAACTTCAGAATAAAGTATATAAACACCGAAGAGCAAATTGACAATTTAAACTTTAGTGGCATAGATGATGTAAGTAAAAATATATCTGAGAATTTAGATATAAAAAAATGGACAGAAAACAAATTAAATAACTGGAATTATGCTGTAGAAATATTATCATACAATATTCAAATTATAGGTGTGGAAAAAAAATGTTCACAAGCATTTTCTCTAGTTGTGTTAGCTAAATCTAAAGAAGAAAGAGAAAAATTACGTAATTATTTGATTCAAAATTCTGTTTATCCTGCAATATTATGGAAAATGCCAAAAGATACAACTTTTACAGAAGCAAAAGATTTTTCAGATAGAATGTTAAGTATTCATTGCGATGCAAGATATGACAATTCAGATATTAAGCAATTATGCAATATAATTAATGGATTTTATAACAAATAATTACTATGAAAGACTTATATTTTAATCCTAATTATGCCAAAGTATATAAGG
>JAZOSK010000063.1:0-1998 GCA_045657145.1 Bacteroidales bacterium
AAAAGAAAAAATTTAATTGCAGCAGCTCTTTTAGCCTGCATCGGTATCAGTGCAAAAGCACAAGATGTTAAAATTGAAGAACCTAAAGGTAAAGCAATCGTACAAACATTCGGCAACTTCAACGTCAATTTCGGCGCTGACAACAGCAGAGGCTTCGAACTTGAACGCACATATTTAGGATACGAATACAAATTAGGCAACGGACTTACCGTTAAAAGTGTGATGGACATCGGCAAGTCTAGCGACGTCTCCGACATGCAACGTATAGCCTACATCAAGAACGCAATGCTATCATGGAAGAAAGGCAATATGACATTAAACGGAGGTCTCATCTCAACAACACAATTCAACTTTCAAGAAAAATTCTGGGGCTACCGTTACATCATGAAATCATTCCAAGACCAATATAAGTTTGGAAGCAGCGCTGACTTAGGTTTGTCTGTCGCTTACAAATTCGCCGATTGGATTTCAGCTGACGCTATCGTTGTCAATGGCGAAGGTTACAAGAAAATACAGAAAGACAACGGATTGAATTATGGTTTAGGTCTAACACTCACTCCTGCCAAAGGATTCCAGATTCGTTTGTACGGAGGCCTGAACGCCAGCGCAGAAGAAAACAAGGAAGACATTATTAATATGGCAGCTTTCGCTGGTTACAAAAACGACAGATTCACTGTTGGCGCAGAATACAATCACATGATGAACGCCTCATACAAAAAAGGCAACGACCGATACGGATATTCTGTATTTGCCTCGATGAAAGTAGCGAAGAACACTGAAGTTTATGCACGTTTCGACGACTTATATTCTAACGACGAATGGAACATCGCTAAAGACGAACAAACTGCAATTGTCGGTGCTCAATTCAAACTAGGAAAATACGTGAAACTTGCACCAAACTTCAGAATATCAATGCCTAAAGCAGATGAAGCCGACAACACATACGCAGCATTCATCAACTGTTACTTCGGATTATAAAAACATATTAACATAAAATTTATCAACCAAAATTATTTTAAAATTAAAATTATGAAAAAGATCTTATTATCAATCGTCACATTAACATTTGCCATCGTATTGGCATCATGCGGCAGCAACACAAACGACAACAGTCGTAAGGCACAAGAACTTTCAGGTGCAGGAGCAACATTCCCACTACCATTTTATAATGCAGTATTTGAACAATTTGCAGAGACAAAAGGCGATGCAGTAGCATACGGCGGCATCGGCTCCGGCGGCGGTGTCCGTAACTTACGCGACAAAATCGTCGACTTTGCAGGCAGCGACGCTTTCTTGACAGAAAAAGAAATGGCTGATATGAATCCTGTAATTCATATCCCAACATGTATGGGTGCAGTAGTATTAGCTTACAACCTCGAAGGCGTTGAAGAGCTAAGACTCACAGGTGAAATAATAGCTGATATTTTCGCAGGAAATATTAAAATGTGGAACGACGAACGCATCAAGTCCTTGAACCCACAAGCGTTACTCCCTAACGAAGCCATCATACCAGTCTTCCGTTCTGACGGTTCAGGCACTACATTCGTGTTCACAGATTATCTCACTAAAGTCAGCCAGATGTGGGCATCAAAATTCGGAGCTGGAAAGTCAGTCAACTTCCCTGTAGGTCAAGCAGCCAAAGGCAATCCTGGAGTGGCGAGCGTGATAAAACAGACCAGAAACTCAATCGGCTATGTAGGTTCTGAATATGCTTTCGCACAAAAGATAGCTTATGCTAAAATTCAAAACCAAGACGGAGAATTCGTAGCGCCGTCTTCTGCAAGTATCTCAGCCGCAGCATCAGGCAACATTCCAGCTGACACTCGCACTTCAATAACCAACTCTGCTGCCAAAGGTGCATATCCAATCTCAACATTCACATGGATGATTATCTACAAAGAACAAAACTACTCAGACCGCAGCAAGGAACAAGCTATGGCAACCCTCGACCTGATACAATACATTCTCTCCGACGAAGCTCAGAAAATCACAGCCTTC
>JAZOSK010000064.1:0-27743 GCA_045657145.1 Bacteroidales bacterium
CACAACAATCCCTACACGCAAGTCAGAGACATTCTCAACAGCTGTCGATAACCAACCAGGCGTTGAAATCCACGTATTGCAAGGCGAACGTCCAATGGCAAATCAAAACAAGACTATTGGCAAGTTCCACTTGGATAACATCCCTCCAGCACCACGTGGCGTTCCACAAATCGAAGTTACATTCGACATCGACTCAAACGGTATCTTGAACGTTTCAGCAAAAGACAAAGCTACAGGCAAGTCACAAAGCATCAGAATCGAAGCATCATCAGGTTTGAGCGAAGAAGAAATCAAGAGAATGAAGGCAGAAGCAGAAGCTAACGCTGACGCTGACAAGAAAGAACGTGAACGCGTTGACAAATTGAACGCTGCCGACTCAATGATTTTCCAAACAGAAAAACAGATGAAGGAATACGGCGACAAATTGCCAGCTGACAAGAAAGCAGAAATCGAAGGCGCACTTGGCAAGTTGAAGACAGCACATCAAGCACAAGACATCGCTGGCATCGACGCAGCAATGGCAGAGATGAACGCTATCTGGCAAAAAGCATCAGAAGAGATGTACAAGAACGCCGGAGCACAAGGCGGTCCACAAGACCCTAACGCCGGACAAAATCCTGGCAACGATCAAGATGTCACTGACGTCGATTTTGAAGAGGTCAAGTGAGAACACTGAACTCAGACACTGACACAGACTATTGACAGTTGTCCGTAGTCTGTTGACTTCAAAAGAAAAGGTCAAACAACAATCATAAAATTCAAATCAAAAACTCGCGTAATCAGAGATGGTTGCGCGAGTTTTTTGTTGAAGATGAGGTTTTATCACATTAAGCAATGCCTCCATATTGCTGGCTGACATAATTATAAACAACGTCCTTATAATAATTGATGCTCTCGTCTGAATAGCTTTCAGGTAATTCTCTCCATAAAGTGTCACGAATAGCAATAATGATAGTCGCTTTTGTTTCTTGCTTATCAAATGGATGATCCATTGTTTCTAATAATTCTTTGATTTTTGCCAATAGATCAATAGCTACTTTCTTTATTTTTTTAATATCATCTTTTGAAAGATTTTCCTTCATCAGCAAATCATACATGGAAAGCTGTTCGTCGTTTTCAAACCCTTCACGGACGTAGCGTTTTTCTTCTTCTGTAAGTTGTTGCGAAAGCTGCATCAGTTCTTCAAAGGTTTGCTCAATGTTTACCCGATTCTGTTCTTGGTTATATTCTCGGATAATCTCTTGATATTTTTCGTAGAAATTGATACGTGCAGGATTCTGCGCCAGCATCTGCGCAATACGTTCCTGCAACAACTCCTGAATATCTTTCATAATTAGGTTTTTTTCTTTACTCTTGGCAAACTCACGCCTAAGTAAATCGAAATTGATACCACTGATATCGAATTGGCGGTTCATATCAGGTTCAGCTACTTCAGTAGTGCTTATTTGTAAATGTTCGTTTACAATCTCATTGATGGCCACGCTCAAATCGGTAATGTCTGCGTGTTTACGCTTCTTCTGTAATTCCTTGTAGATAGCTTCTATTGCATCTTTATGCTGCTTCATTTCTGCCGTAATGTCTTCACGGTCTAAATATTTCCACAGTCTCAGCAAGGTAGTGGCGTAGGTGCAATAAGTCTTTCTAATCTCTGCCGTTTCACACATGGCATTGGCAGCTTCTTTCAACAAGAATAACTTAAAGAAATTATCTGCCTCTATCAGATTCTGTAATTCAAAATCATGTTCTTTTAAAAACGAAGTAGCAGCCGCTATCGCCTCGTGTACATGTTTGATAAGTTCTTTTTTATCTATTGTTGGATCATTTCCACCTTCTCCTTCCGGATTGGCCGTATAATCAGCTAACGCCTGACGAAGTGCTTTGACGATACCAATATAGTCAATGATTAATCCATTAGTCTTGCCTTCTGCCACGCGGTTGGCTCGAGCAATGGTCTGCATCAATGTATGGGCTTTCATGGGCTTGTCAATATACAAGCACGAAAGTGTCTTTACATCGAAACCAGTGAGCCACATGGCACACACAAATACCACTCTCAGTTTATTATCTTTATCCTTGAACTCCTTGTCAAGTTCTCTCTTTTCCATCTTGGCTCGATGTGGAGCAATATCTAATCCCCATTTCTGGAAAGTCTGTATTTCATTCTGTTCTTGCGAAATCACCACTGCCATTTCCGTTTCCTGCATCCACTTGAGCTTGCGGTTTAATTCCTGTACCTCTTGTTGAGAAGTTGATTTTGCAATCTGTTTCTCCAACGAAGCTATTTCCTTCTGCCAATATTCCTGCACATATTCATACATCCGTACGCAAGTCACTTTATTGTAGCTTACCATCATAGCCTTGCCCGAAGTCCATAGGTCGCTATAATGACGTACGAAATCTTTCGCCACAATACGCAAACGTTTTGAGGCTGTCAGCAAATGCACTTCTTTGGCGAATTCCCTTTCTAATTTAGCCAACTGCGAAGCATCCATATCACCAGCTTGTTCCAAAGCTGCAGCAATCTCTTCGTTGATTTCCGGATTCTGCAAGTCTTGCAATCGTTCACCACGGTTTTCGTAATACAAAGGAACAGTCGCCTTATCATCTACAGCTCGTTTAAAGTCATAGATACTGACATACCCACCAAAGGTACGGGCTGTGATATTGTCGTTAGAAAGCAACGGAGTACCCGTAAATCCTATTCGGTTGGCCGTAGGCAACAAGTGCATCAAGTTATCGGCAAAGATACCGTTCTGTGTGCGATGTGCTTCGTCGCTAATGACCACAATGTCGTGGTCGGGATAGATTGGTTCTGCATCTGGCTTGTTGAATTTCTGTATCAGCGAGAAGATAAAAGAAGGATTTCCTTTTAGTTTTGTTATCAAGTCATCTCCACTTTGAGCAATGAACTTCGATGCCTTTACTTTTCCTAACATTCCACAGTTCTCAAACGTATCGCTGATTTGCTTGTTCAGCTCTTCTCGGTCGGTCAATACTACAATGGTAGGCGAACCGGCAAACTTACGACGTATCTTTTGAGCCAGGAAAAGCATGGAGTAACTCTTTCCGCTACCTTGAGTGTGCCAAAAGACACCGAGTTTTCCATTTTCCAATTCTCGGTTACGATATTTCTCTACTGCTTGGTTTACTCCCAAATACTGGTGGTTACGCGATAAGATTTTAACTGTGCTACCATCTGAATGATCGTAAAGGATAAAGTTTTCCAATAAATCAAGGAAGTTCTCTTTCTTACAAATACCACGCAACATAGTAGGAAGTTCGATACTTCCGGCTTCTGCTTCGTTCAGTCGTTTCCATTCGTGGAAGAACTCCCACTTCGAATCAATGGTGCCAACACGAGCTTCAAGCCCATTACTGAACATGATGAACGCATTATGATAAAACAATTGCGGTATGGTATCTAAATAGTCACGATAGTTTTTATTGAACGCATCTACCACTTCTACATCGTGGTTCTTCAGTTCCATAAAGAGCAGGGGAATACCATTTACAAAACCTACGATGTCGGCTCTTCTTCGATACAATGAACCATATACCCATAACTCACGCACACACATAAACTCGTTCTTCTCCGGTGAAGCAAAGTCTATTACTTTAGCCTTCACTTCTTCTGTTTCACCATTAGGTTTGGTTCGGGTTACGGGGATGCCATCTTTGATGTAATGATACTTCTCCTCGTTGATTTGCATCAACGTTTGGCTGCTCATGCGTTCTGTCATTCGCTCTACCGCTTCGGTCAACTGTTTCTCCGTCATCCACGGATTCAGAGCCTTCAGTGCCTTGCAGAAATGACGCACAAGCAACACTTCGTGATAGCTCTTTCTGCCTAAGGTTCCTGTTTCACCAAGTATTTCGGTATCCCAAGCCATCACACTGGTCCACCCCAATTCGTTTTCCAACAAATCGGCTGCACTTTTCTGTATCAGTTGGTCTTCGCTGTAGTCTTTTGACATAATTACTTTGTTTTAAGTTTGTTAAATAGTGCTAATCCCTTTATTGTCAATAAATACTTTTGACGAGGATGACGAGGTGATTGAGGATATAATTGGCGGATATATCCTTCTGCCATGGCAGGAGTTAAATAAAGATTCAAGAAATTGTCGCGTCCTTTAAGATTGATACCACTCATCATTTCCTTTACAGACAATTCTTGCTCGCCCACTACTTGTATTAGACCCATGATGTTAGGATTCTCCGTATTCAACTTGTCCTGTACTTGTCCTGTACTTGTCCCGTTCTTATCCTGTACTTGTGGGGTACTTGTCCTGTCTGTCCATTCTTCAGGTGGATTTACCAGCATATAGCGGTTCTTCAATTCATTGTTTTCTCCCATCAGTAAGTTGCGGAAGAATTTGATCAAGAAGCTGTAATCCTGATTGATACCCTTTGCTACATTTTTATAGTTGGCTCTGACTAATGCGTTGCGGAAATACCACGAGTGCTGCTCAAACATATCGTTGTTACACTCAAATCCTATGGACTTCAAATATTTAATGGCAAAAAGAGCAGTAGTTCGAGTATTGCCTTCTCTGAACGGATGACTTTGCCAAATACCCGATATGAATTTTGCAATGTGTTCTACGACTTCGCTCATTGAAAGCCCTCTATAATCGAACTGTTTTTCTTGCTCAATATCATAGTCCAAAGCCATTCGCAAATCTTGCCATCTTCCGTACATAACGGTGTCTCCTCGGAGTACCCATTCTTTCTTCGTAATGTCGTATGTACGCAATGTTCCGGCATGTTTGAATACCCCTTCAAAGATAGCACGATGAATGGACATGACACCGGCACCACTGAATGTAAACGAAGGCGAACCTATGAGTTTGGCAATATTACTGGAAACTCTATCAGCTTCGGACTTTTCTTCATCATCGGCATCATGTTGTGTCTTCGATATATAGTATTGCTTTATCTGTTCCCGAGCCTCGTCTATTGTAATTTCACCTTCGATGTGCTGACGGGCGGTCTGTTTCAGATACTCCGAAACCTGTAAACCATCTACCGCTTGCAAACCAATGGCTACACGCCAAGCTTCAGCACGCTCACGTTTGTGTGGCTCGCTGGCTTTTATATATTCATCGAAATTGATATAGTTCTGTTCTTCGTTCATATTCATTACTGCCAATTGGTTTATACTTCTATTTCTCCACCCATCAACTTAGGAAGCAAGCGGTCGCGAGCTTCGGTAAGGTGACGGATTTGATTATCCAAAGTTTTTATTTCGTCATCAAGATTTTTCGCAATTGCATTAAATTGAATTGTTAAATCATCAGAAGGAATTATAAAATCTAAATTTAGCAACTCGTCTTTGGATATTGAAGCAAATATAGCCCCATTCCCTATTATGTTATCTTTAAAGAATCGTTCCTTCAATAAATAGAATAGAAAACTTTGATATCCTTTATTATGTGTCATAGCAGCTAAACCACGACCTATTATAATTTTGTTTTTGGTAATATTCAAACGACCGACAGGTGCTCTTACACTAAAAAGCACGCTATTAGGTTTTGCTATCCTAGTAAAGGAGGTACAATATGTGTTATCAATAACAAATCGATTTCCATAACTACCTACACCTTGATGAAATGGCAAGCCTTTGTTTTCATTGTTATAATACTCTGATTTAGGACTTTGCCCCATTATTACATCTGCAATATCACCTAATCTCTTCTTCTCCCACCCCTCAGGTACACCATCCACAATCTTAGTATTTTCGTGTCCTGGGAAACGGAGGTCAATGAACCATTCCTTATAAAGACGTTGAGCAGATTCCTCTAATAGATTTATTTGCTTCTGATAGTTTTCTATTAAAGAGTCGTAGCGAGAGAGAGTTGCACCGATGCGCTCTTGTACATCTTTTGGTGGCAAATGAAATGCGAATCTTTTTATTGTATCAAGTGTTATACTTGCTTGGTTGGCTGCTCCTCTTGCTTCTCCTATAACATATCCAGAAAAATCAACGCATTTTATTCTATAGTATAAATAATCTTTATCAATACATTCAATAGGTATAATTTTTACAATGTTTTGATTAAGTAAAGAACCTTGGTGATAATAAGGAACTCTAACCACTTTGCCTACCACAGAGTTTGGATTATATTGCCATGACCCAACCGTTTGAACTAAAATGTCTTTTTCCGTAAGAACATAATCCTTGTAATTATTATATTCCGAAACAGGATAATATACTAAGTCTTTATCTGTTATTGAGTTTAATGTAAAATCGGAGACACGAACGACAGGAACTCCTTTTGGCGTATAAAGAGCACTCTTAAATGCAAATCCCTTTTTGGTTGTAATGCATTCCCCTAACTTCACTTTCTTCCACTCTTTCATACCTCATCCTCCTTTCCTACAATCTCCCAATGTCCATTCTTATTACTACCGACACGTGTAATGATACCTGCCTTCTTTAATTCGCCCAAACGACGTTTAACGGTCGCCTCGGATACACCAATCATAGCAGCATATGCTGCATAGTTCAGAGTATTGTCCTTCACTATGGCCTGATAAAGTTTATCTTTTATCGGGTCAGAAGATGAATTTATCGGGTCAAAGGACGGTTTTATCGGGTCAGCGAGTTGTGATTTCTTGAATAATTCGATTTCTCGGGTCAAATTACGAATATGTTCTTCTACCATAAATTCCCGATAAGGAACCAACGTTTCTTGCTCACGGGCATCTACCAATGACTGAATATATTCGGCTTTGTCTTCTTTGACGATTTTCGATGGTATCAAACCAAACTCGTATTGCAAATGGTTCATCACCAATCGTGACATACGACCATTGCCATCTACCCACGGATGGATGGTTACCAACTGGAAATGGGCATCGAAACTCAATAGATATTTTTCAATAACATCATCGTTCTGCAACAATGCTTTTCTTCGTTCGTTCAGTTGTTTGCAGAATTCTTCTAATTTGGCAGGAACTTTCTGGAAATTCATATACGAGCTTCCACCGACCCCTGCGGTAACACCCAACAAGCGAAGGTCGCCCTTGGAAGAGTCAAATGTTCCTTGCATGGTATGGTATTCGCTACCGGTATTCTTCATGACCAATGCCGATAGGCCTTTTAGCATCTCTATGGAGAAGTCGGTATGCTGGCGAGCCAACTGCATGGAATGATCATAAGCGTTCTTCAAATCAAGATTCATCATTTGCTCCTGAATGCTTCTTCCTTTGGCAGAGATACCTTCATCAAAAAGCAACTGATTCTCTATTTCCGTTACGGTACTTCCCTCGATAGCAGTGGAATGCGTAATAAGAGAGTAGAGATAGAACTTCTGATAGTCTATCTGCTCAGCAATGCCCAGACGATGATACTCATCCAGTAAAGCCAACAATTTTTCGTATGGACTTTCTTTACTCATTTCAGTTCCTCCCAACTTTTCAATATCTCATCCATCAGCACGTTGGCTTCGTCATTCAGGCGTTTCAATTCTGCATGAATTTCGTTCATGCGTTCGTGGAAATCCACGCCATCATCTTCGACTTCCGCTACGCCTACATAAGCACCTGGAGTGAGTGAATAGTTCTTTTCCTCTATCTCTTGAATGGTGGCAATTTTACAAAGGCCAAGTACATCTCTGTATTCACCTTCGCCAAATTTCTCGGTTAGCCATTCGTATTGACGAGCGGTTTCCAAAGTATCTTCCAACGCATCTTCTATGGCTTTCATTTCTGCCTCAATGCGTTTCTTGTCCTTGCGTGAGGCATTGGCAATAGTTTCCTTAGCTTCAGTTTTCTGCTTGTCAAGTGCTGCTTGGGCAGATGCTACCGTAGTATCGCCCAATACTTGTCTGTAATCGTTGAGTAATGCTTGGTATTTTTCCGTTTCACCACGATATAGGTGTACGATGGCTTGCAAATTGCGAAGCTGCCATTCGGTCCATTCATTAAGTGTACGGTCAACTACCGTATAGTAATTGCGTGCATCAATAAAGAGTACTTTATCTCTATTTTCTGCACGTTTATTCTTATCAAAGAACCACAACGAACAAGGAAGAGAAAGGGTGTAGAAGAAATTATTACCTACACTTACCATCACATCTACATCGCCTGTGCGAACCAACTTTTCACGGATGTCACGGTCTTTGTTTGCACTATCCGTAGCCGAACTTGCCATAACGAATCCTGCACGTCCGTGGTCGTTCAAGTAGGCATAGAAATAACTAATCCAAAGGTAGTTGGCATTGCCAATCTCCTTGCTTTTGGCATTTACACCCGGCAAGCCGAAAGGCAAACGACCGGCTGCCCATGCCGACTCGGATTTTACTTTATCCACATTGAACGGAGGATTCGCCATCACATAGTCGCACTTGCCTTCCAAGTTGTGGGTATCGTGATAGAAAGAATTGGCTTCGTCGCCCGATACAATCTTTCCGTTCAATCCATGAACCGCCATATTCATCAAACAAAGTTGGGCATTGTATTCCACCTTTTCCTGACCGTAGAAAGTCATTTGAGTATTGGCGTTCAATCCTGCATGATTCACAAAATCGCCCGTCTGCACGAACATACCACCCGAACCACAAGCAGGGTCGAGCATAATGCCCGATGTGGGTTCCAACACATTGACCAACATCTTAACCAACGATTTTGGGGTAAAGAACACACCATCGTCACTGGCTACAGCCTTAGCAAACTTGGAAAGGAAATATTCGTAGATACGACCAATCACATCACCACCTACCTCGTCGATAGTTTTATTGTTGAAGATACGAAGCAAGTCTGCCAATAAATCATCTGCAAACATGGTGTAGCTTTTAGGTAAAATACCAGTAAGCTGTTCGCTCTGTTTTTCTACCAATTGCATGGCATAATTTACCGCTTCGCCCAAAGAGTTGATGTCTTGTCCCTCCTTGGTCTTCAATCCAGCATCAGCAATATTAGCTGGAAGATTTACCAAATAGTCATATTGAGCTTCGCGAGGAAGATACAAGGCACTCTTGGCTGCAAAGTCACTAGGCTCAACAGGCATCACTCTTCCACCTCTTGATGGTCTGTTTTGCAAGATTTCAGCTTCCACCATCTTGAATCGGCTATAGGCATAGCGAAGGAACAACAAGGCGAGTACTGGCATACAATACTGGCTGCTAGTAAGTTTACTGCCCTGTCGGAGCAAATCGGCAGACTCCCATAATTCGGCTTCGAGTTTTTTTATGTTGGTCATAATTATTATCGTTAATGTTGTTTGCTATCAATGCAAAAGTAATAATAATTGTGAATAAAACATTTCCTTTTCTTTTTTATTTTTATAACTTTGTGAAGTTAAAATTTTAAGATTATGGAAATATTGATGATACTTATTTTGGGCTTGGTTGCATTGGTTCTGGTTCTTATTATAGCTACAAGTATCCAGAACAAGAAAGTTAAGGTTATGAGAGATGCTGCCGCTTCTCAAAGTTATTTTAATGCAACGAAAGTATTGGAAGATAAGATAGCGTTGTATCACTTCGCAATAGATGACTCCAAGCAAGAAGTCTATTGTTATTCAAAGGGGAACGAAATAAGATTTAAGTATAAAGATATTGTTGATTTTGAAATACAGGTCGATGGCATTACTACAATGTCTAATCAACCAACTAGTAAGAGCTCATCGGAAGGTATAAATGTAGTCATTAATACCATATCCATGAGTATGGCTCAAGAGGTTTCTTCAATAAAAGTTCGCATTATTCTCCGCAATCGCAATATCGATATGTATGATATCGAATGTCTGGCATTAAGAGTTAAAACTAATGATTCGAGATATAAGGAGACTTATATGAAGGCTCAGAGTATTTTTGATACATTAAAATTCGTCGTGGGGAATATCAAACCGGATGTATCGCAGAATTTTATGTCCGACATAGAAGAACTTAAAGAACTGGCTGCCTTGAAAACTCAGGGGTTGATTACGGAAGAAGAGTTCGCAGCAATGAAAGCGAAGGTTATAAGCAGGTGACCCCATACTCTTCCTCGTTTTCCGCCGCCATTATATAATTTTCTTCTGGAATCTCGTATGGCTTTAGTTTCTGGTCTTGAAGGTATATGTAGTTGAGCGTATTGACCAACAACTCCAAAGTCTGTTGGCGTACTTTAGGTTTCAGCTGGCATTCCCATACGTTGATGAAATGCCATCCCATAGAGGCGAGTTTCATCTGTGTCTCTACGTCTCTTGTCCTGTTGCGGTCAATCTTCGTTTTCCAATATTCGACATTGCTTTTAGGAATGACGTAATATTTGCATCCTTCGTGGCCGTGCCAGAAACATCCGTTTACGAAGATGACTGTCTTGTATTTTCTTAAAACGATGTCGGGATGCCCTGGAAGTCGAGGGTGATTTAGTCTGTAACGAAAGCCACGGCTGAACAGGAACTTCCTCACCAACAGCTCCGGTTTGGTGTTCTTTCCTTTTATCGCTGCCATGCAACGATGTCGTTGTTCTTTCGTTAGTTTGTCCATGAGGGTTTATTTACAAATTCCAATATTTCTGCACAGCGTTTCGCCGAATTGAAGTTCTTGTCCTGCAGTGGCGTGAATATGTCCGAAAAGATGATAAGTCGGTTTTGATTTCATAATGAAATTCAGTATTTCCGGACTTCCTAATCCTTCGTCTAAGATGCCATAAGGCGGATAATGCGTTACAAGTATGTCGATGTCGGTAGGGATGTCCTCGTCGGCAATTGATACGTCGCCGCCGATGGAACATATAGTCACTCCGTCGCAATCATCTATTGAATTCTGCATGACGGAGATGTCTTTTTCCTTCATCGCTTTTACAATATTTTCGGATTTATCAATCGCAAAGGAAAGTTCGTGATTGCCAGGTATGAAGATTTTCTTTTTAGCAGATAAACTAGAAAACCAATCTATGAAATCGTCGTATTCGTCACCTTTGAGGTTGTCTTCCACGGCGTCGCCGGCACAGATGACAATATCCGCCTCTTCCGGCACTGTCACGTCACGATGTTTGCCATGAGTGTCGGAAAAAACGAAGATGTTTTTGTTGTTATGTTTGATAGTCATATTTTTACCAGTAACGTTTTTCGAGATAATCAATTAACTCAGGATATAAATTATTCTCTTTTATCGGAGCGAGAAGATCTTTCGGATCAATAATCTTGAACTTGGTTTCGTCATTAAGCATCGGGATAAACTCAGTCTCTACTGCTTTACGTAATTCTGTATGTTCTGAAGGAATGATATTGATATGGAAGAAATCATCAGCGTAGCCTGCCTTAATTATTAATTGTTCGCATAACAAAGTTTGTCGCATCAGTTCATAATATGGTTCTCTGAAATATATGGAGTGTTCTATTCTATTATTGTCAGGCATTTTTAAACGTGCTGAATTTTCTATAAGATGAGCATAACGTTCTATGCGCTTTTTGTTTGTCAAATCTGTTTCTGAATACGTCTCTGTATATTTCCATTCAATTGGTATTAACCATTTGTTTTCTCCTTTTCGAGCCATAATCATTACGTCGATAGAAGTACACAGTGTTCCTCTTTTCCAACCTTTGTCATTCTCTTCAAGTAGTTTGTCATTGTTTAATGCGAATTCAAATGAGATATATGAATGTTCGTCATTATCTATGAGAGATGGTAAAACCTCATCGAACTGCATTCCAGTTGCTTTTTCTATTATCAGTTTTACAGCTTCCTTGTCTGTCCGAAGTGCAAACAAATGGTTCAGACAATGAATCTGCGATGACACTAAATGGCCTGTGGGAGAATTTGTTGTATCTTTACCAGATTGCCACCATGCGATATTATACTTTTTAAAATATTCAATTGCATTCTGACGAATACCTTTATATAAGTTTATATCGTTGAATTGTGATTTGAGAATGTAGTCAAACCATTTGTTATTTTTTCGAGAATAACCAATACCTTCAGCATTATCAAAAAGAGATGCCCGATATTTTTTCAGTCTGTCCGCTTGTTCTTTTTTCTTTTCGTCAAGGAAATTTGTAGTCATAATCAAATGTCTTCAGATGTAAGAGTAAATATTTCATCAGCATATAGACCATATCCCATATAATGTGACCGAATAAACTTGCATGATTTTTTCTTCATTTCTTCCAACTCGTTATGTAGATTTTTACTTGCCTTCTTGTAATTGGCGAGAAGACAAATAAAGTCAATATGATCATTTAGTTTTAGTTCAGAATCTTGGTTTATGCCTTCTATCTTTTCGTTTGCTAATATGAGTCCTAATTCGCATTTTTGTTTAAAAATTTGCAAAAAGTCATCTTTTATTTCTGTCCAGTCGAAATTATTAAAATCACATAGGTGTGATTTTAGTCCAGGAGTTTTTTTATTTGTCCTTATAGAATTATAGCCTTGCTTAACCTCAATAACTGCCAAAGATACCTTATTACTTTTTCGATCAGGTGTATTGGAATCCCAACGAAGGGCAATTAAATCAAATCGACCTTTACATTGGGTTTCTTCGTATTCCATGTCAACTATAAAATAATCGGTATCTTGAGAGTTTGGTGAATAATTATTTTCTCTAACTATGAGTTGTTGAATCTCTTTCTCTCCCAAATGATTCTTTATTTTACAAATATATCTGTCAATTATATGTTTCGCTTCAGGAATGTATTCTTCAAATTGTTCTGCATCTTCATGCTTTTGCTTATAGTCTTTGAGATAATCTTCATTTATGCCCTTCCATGTGTATTGGTATGAATCATCGTTTTTTTTGCTTTCTGTTACACTAAGAAGATTTCCACCTCGATAATAAATTGTAATAGAATTATTCCGAAATTCCATATCCAATGTATCATCATTTTGGACATATTCTAACAATGTGTGGAGTTTACCGTTTTTTAATTCGTTAAAAAGATTTTTTGTTAAACTTCTCATATTTATTGCGTATTTAATTATTTATATCTAATACTTAATGATTTAATTATCTCTTTCATCTCTTCCCTCAATTCCTTCGGTTCTAAAACCTCGACTTTGTCTCCGAACGAAAGCACGTCTTGTTTGAAGTCGTAGTCGGGTGTGATGAAATATGTGAAAATGCTGTATTTATCATTTTTTTCAACTTCTTTCTGACTGCTGTGCAACGGCAGCGAACGAAAATATTGAACTTGAGTTCCGTAAACTTTCAGCTTCACCATCTCTCTTTTCATATTGGGATATACTCTCGCGCCGTAGATGCCTCTGAAATAATCTTCAGCCAAAAATTCCTCTGGCATAATGAATTCTTCGGGTATGATGTCGACATCAATCATTCGGTCTAATGCCATCATGTGTGGTCCGTCGACATCGCCTTTATATCCGTAGAGATACCAGCGTCGTTTGAATTCTTTCAGGAAGTATGGCTCAATGATAAAGGTTTCTTCTTCGGTTTTTCTGTAACTTTTGTAACGAATCTCAAGCTTGTAATTGTCGCGTATCGCCTGAATGATATCAGCGAGGAATCTTCGACTTGATGGTACGTTTTCAAAGATGACTCTGTCGCGTAATGATGCGCTCTCGTTGAGCAAGCTGTTGAGACATAATGCGTCTAACATCCATTCTCTTATGCTTTTTCCTCCGACATCGTCTATATTCTCGATATAATATCTGTTGGTTTTTCTGTCGCATACGATGTCGATTCCGAATATGTCGGCAATCGATGCAATATGATTCGCGAATGTGCGCGTGGCAAGTTCCTTGCCTTCTTCATTGATAGAGCTTCTCATCCACAAGTCCTTGATTTCCTTTAAGGTCTGCGGCCCGCGACTCTGGAGTATTTCCAATAGCCAGATGTACGATTTGAAATAATTCTTTGCCATAGCGCAAATATATAAATTCTTTCTGCAAAAAAGTGGCAGAAGTAGTTTTTTTGTAATCTGCCATAATTTTGCCGAAGCTCTTCTCATCTTTGCAGCGGTTCTTTCAAATGCAAATAAATTTTAAAACATAATATTATGAGATTAGCTATTGTTGGTTCTCGTGAGTTTGAGAACTATGAACTTCTTTGCGCTGAGGTCGCGAAGATTCAGAAAACGAAGAAAATTGATCTGATTGTGTCGGGCGGAGCGAAAGGTGCCGACACTCTTGCAAGAAAATACGCCGCCCTCAACAAAATACCTCTGATGGAGTTTCTCCCTGACTACGAGCGTTATGGTCGAGGAGCGCCACTCCAGCGAAACACGCTGATAGTTCAAAACGCAGATTATGTCCTAGCTTTCGTAACGCCTTCTTCCAGAGGAACTTTAGATACTATAAAAAAAGGAAAACAAAAAGGCATCGTGGTGAAAGTCGTGAATGTATGACTCTGACTCTGAACTCTGACACTGAACTTTGACTCTGACTCTGACAGTTAACTTTCAATTTTCCACTTTCAATTTTCAATTTAAAAAACTTATAGTCTTGTAGACTTTTACTATCTTTGCATTCAAAATAATTCCTAACTCCTAATTCCTAACTCCTAACTGAAATTATGGGCAGAAATAAATTTTCACAACGCGAGATTGATATTATTCGTAAACTCTTGAACCGTAAGGTGGCAGGCAACCGCTCCGGACAAAAGATGGTGCGTCATACTTTACGCACTGTTTTCAACTTCAACATCTCCGACTTCAATGTTCCGGGTCAGCCTTTCGGTCCGCTCGACCTCGACGAATGTGTACGTCGCCGCAGAATACAAATCCTCGACGAGGCGACGATAGAGGCAATGAAACTGCGTTATGCCGAGAAACAACAGTACGAGCAAACTCTCAATCAGGCGGAAGCTATCGCCAACGGCGAAGTGGAAGACTGGCAAGAAGTCTTGAAACAATGGAACGAGTATTACGGCACAGAACATTAATGCTTTTGGCTTTTATCTTCTGAACTTTGAATTAAAAAACTTTAGTCCTTAGCCCTTTGACTTTAGTCTTTTTCTGGGCGTTCCGGCAAAGCCGTCGGGCTTTCCGCTATATCTTTGCTCGCTCCGCTCGCAAAGGATGCCGCTCCAATCCCTAACGCATTGGCGGCGATAGAAACCGGGCAGAATTACAGAATTACAAAATTCCGTAGATTTAAAATTTTTATTAAACTTTTTCATCGTATTTTTTCTATCTTTGTTGTTATATATTTGCTATGAAAAAGTTGATTCTTAATATATGGAATTTTTATGCCGACGGCTTTAAGAATATGACATGGGGAAAAACCTTGTGGTTCCTCATAATTCTTAAAGCCGTTATTCTTTTCGCTATACTGAGAGTCTTCTTCTTCAAACCTGTTATGGCTGGCAAGACCGATGAACAGAAAATAGAATACGTTGGGGAACAGCTCACTGCTCCGAAATATTGAAAATTAGTGTAGAGTGTAGTGTTTAGAGTTTAGAGAGAAGTCCCCTAACTCTACACCCTACACTCTAAACTCTAAACTCTAAACTCTAAACTCTAAACTAAAAAATATGATAGAAACTGCATTAGTTGGTTGGTCGAGGGCTCAGTTTGCTCTCACCGCTGCTTATCACTGGATTTTCGTCCCACTCACCTTGGGACTCGCTGTCATCATGGCAGTCATGGAGACTCTTTACGTAATTAAAAAAGATGAGTTCTGGAAAAACACAGCTAAGTTCTGGATGAAACTCTTCGCCATCAACTTTGCCGTCGGCATCGCCACAGGTATCATCTTAGAATTCGAATTCGGCACCAACTGGAGTAACTACTCCTGGTTTGTGGGCGACATCTTCGGCGCACCGCTCGCCATCGAAGGTATCTTCGCTTTCTTCATGGAGGCGACCTTCTTCGCAGTGATGTTCTTCGGCTGGGAGAAGATTAGCAAGAAACTACATCTCGCTTCTACATGGTTCGTAGCCATCGGCTCGGCAATATCCGCTCTCTGGATTCTCGTCGCTAACTCATGGATGCAACATCCTGTAGGAATGGAGTTTAACCCCGACACCGTGCGTCACGAGATGGTCGATTTCTGGGCTGTCGTCCTTAACCCTGTCGCTGTCTCTAAGTTCTTCCATGCTGTATTCAGCGGCTGGATGACAGGCGCAATCTTCGCTATCGGAGTCAGCTGTTGGTATCTTCTCAAAAAACGCGAGACGAGATTCGCGCTCGCAAGTATCAAAGTGTCAGCTATTGTTGGTATCGTCGGTACTTTCGTCCTTATGCTCAGTGGCGACAGCTCTGGCATTCACGTAGGAAAATATCAGCCTATGAAACTCGCTGCTGCTGAAGGTCTCGAAGAAGGCGGCACACGCGCTCCTTTCTCAATAGTGCCTGGCGTGGAAATCCCAGGAATGCTTTCAATACTCGCTACTCACGACATCGACGGTTACGTCCCTGGCATCAACAATATCCTTGATGGTTATACAACTCCCGATGGCAAAGTGTATCTCTCAGCAGAAGAAAAAATGCAACGTGGCAAGACTGCTTTAGCTGCTTTCACAGAATATCGTGAGTTGAGAGACTCTAATCCTGACGCCGCTGCTCAAGCTCGTCAAGTGTTAGATGAAAACGTGGAATATTTCGGCTATGGTTATATTGAAAGTCAGGAAGAACTCGTGCCTAACGTGCCATTGATTTATTGGTCTTTCCGCGTCATGGTGTACTTCGGCAGTTTCTTGCTTCTTCTTATGATATTTGTTCTATGGATGGAATGGAAAGGGAAACTCGTCAATATGAAATGGCTGCAATGGGTTTCATTGTTATCTATTCCTTTGGTTTATCTTTGCGGACAAGCTGGTTGGATAGTCGCTGAAGCTGGCCGCCAGCCATGGACTATAGAAGGCATGCTTCCTGTGAATGCTGCTGTATCGAGTGTCAGCGTGGGCGCAGTACAGACCACGTTCTTCGTCTTCGTGGCGATATTCACATTATTCCTCGCCATCGAGACGCGAATCATTTTCAAAGCTATAAAACAAGGTCCTAAAATAGATGAATAATAAGGAGGAACAATTATGATTACATACGAATTCTTACAACAATATTGGTGGTTTCTTATTGCGCTCTTAGGCGGATTATTGGTGTTCCTGCTTTTCGTTCAAGGTGGTAATGCTTTGATTTTCTTAGCAGGAAAAAATGAAAATCAGCGTCAGCTCATCGTCAATTCCACGGGCCGTAAGTGGGAACTCACTTTCACCACTCTCGTGACATTCGGCGGCGCATTCTTCGCATCGTTTCCTCTCTTTTATAGCACTAGCTTCGGTGGCGCATACTGGGTATGGGTTTTGATTCTGATAACATTTGTGTTCCAAGCTGTGTCATACGAGTTCCAAAGTAAGGCTGGTAATATCTTAGGGAAAAATACTTTCAGAATATTTTTGACAATCAATGGTTGTCTCGCACCTTTATTAATAGGAGCTGCCGTTGGAACGTTTTTCACAGGTTCTGAATTCATGGTAAATAAAAACGCAGTTGGTGACATTGGCGCACCAGTAATCAGCCGCTGGGCTAACAACTGGCATGGTCTCGAAGCTGTCGCTAATCATTTCAACGTGGAATTCGGTCTCATGGTGATGTTCCTCGCCGTATGTCTCGGCGCGTTATATATGATTAACAATATCGATGACAATGATTTACGCGCTAACTTACGTCGTTGCCTTTTGATATGTTTCTGCGGATTTCTTCTGATGCTTGTCTTAGTTCTCATTCAATTAATCACAATAGAAGGCTTCGCTGTCGACGCAGATGGCATTGTCACAATGGAAAAAGGTAAATACTTCCACAACTTGATTCAGATGCCCGTTGTATTGATAATGTTCTTGCTAGGAGCTGCCTTGTTAGTGGCAGGTGTCGTTATGACATTGGTTAAGAAGCATTTTAACAAAGGAATATGGTTCGCAGGTCCTGGAACTGTCTTAGCTGTCATGGCGATATTTATGATTGCTGGATATAACGGAACAGCTTATTATCCATCGACAACTGACATTCAATCTTCATTGACATTGTCGAATAGCTGCTCAAGCGAGTTTACGCTCAAAACCATGGCGATAGTATCGTTGATAATTCCTTTTGTCGTTGCTTATATCGCATATTTCTGGCGTCAGATGGATAAGAAGTCATTGACAAAAGAAGAGTTGGAAAAAGGAAATGCTTATTAGAATTATAGAATTTTAGAACTCTAGAACTTTAGAACTTTAGGATTTTAAAGTTCTAGAGTTTTTCCACATTAGATCTAGCTATATTAATAGGTAATGATTGTCCTACGGCTTCGATATCTATTATGATGCGGTGTTTGCCATTAATCTTGATAAACCTTCCAATAAGGTCTTTCATCTGTCCCGATTTAATTCTTACGAGTTCTCCTTCTTTGAAGTCTTCATAATCAATAACATGAAGTTCTGTGTCGTTGAGATATTCTTTTATAGCGACGATTTGATTTTCTGGAACCGGAACAGGTTTCCTTTCAAAGGTGACGAACTTTACCACGCCATTGGCGTTTAAGACTTTATAATAATCGTTTAATGTAATATTGACAAATAAATAAGAGCGAAACAATGGCTCTTCGACTTTTTTCTTTCTGTCGCTCCATTGTTTCACTCTTGTTATTAAAGGAAGGAATGATTCGATGCCTATGTCTTCAAGCAGTTTAAAAACTTTTTTTTCACTTCTTGATTTGACATAGACTGCGAACCATATCTTATTATCCTTTTTATCGGTCATGAAATAACCAATTATTTTCTACGTTTTGATTTTTTGTCGGTATGCTCTTCGTCGTAATAGCCACCATATCCGTAGCCATAGCCATAACCATATCCGTAGCCATAACCATATCCGCCATAACCATAGCTGTAACGATAGCCATAAATACCTTGGTAGTTAATACCATTGACAACCAAACTTATTTTGTATTTACGTTCTTCCAAGTCTTTGATAACTGCTTCAAATGCTTTTTTGTTTGTAACATCTTGACGTACAACATAAACTGCTGTATCAACATGTTTCATAAGTAATAAAGCATCAGTTACCCACAAGAGTGGAGGTGTGTCGATGATGATATAGTCGTATATTTTCTTAAGTTCATTGAAGAATTCTGCACAACGATCAGATGCTATCAATTCTGCAGGATTTGGTGGAATAGGACCTGCTGTTATGACATCTAAGGTAGGAAGTTTTCCTGATTGTTGAATGATTTCATTTAAGGAAGCCTTACCTGAGAGATATGAACTGACACCTAATTTATTAGATAATCCAAACTCTTGATAGATACGAGGTTTACGAAGGTCCATTCCAATCAAGACTGTTTTCTTGCCATACATCGCATAGATAGAAGCCATATTGATGGAAATGTATGTCTTACCGATACCAACAGAGTCGGAAATGACAGAGAATATACACTTCTCTTTACCTTGTACTATGTATTCTATATTAGTTCTGATAGACCTAAATGCCTCTGAAACAGGCGACTTAGGCGAATCTATAACAAATGTTTGGCTTGAATCCTTGTCCTTAGGACTTATATATGGAATCTGTCCGATGATTGGCAACTTTGTTATTTTTTCAATATCTTTCTTTTCAAGAATTTTGGTGTTAAGTATTTCTTTCAAGAAAATAAATGCAGCAGGAATAGCACAACCAAGAATGATACAGATTAGGTAAATGCTATTTGTTTTAGGTGCTATGACTCTGATTGCTGAAATACGTGCAGGGTCAATAATGCTATTGTCTGGACTATTACTTGCCATAACAATTTGAGCTTCAGCACGTTTTTGCATCAAGAATTTGTATAAGTCGTCGTTTAAAGCAAACTTACGTTCATAACCCAAATACTGACGTTGTGTTACTGGAAGCTGTTTTATTTGTTCTTCGTAACTCTTAATCTGCTTATTTATTTCATTAACAGTAACATATGTATTGTTAATCATATTGTCGATATTTTCTATCAACTGTTTCTTGGTTTGTGTTATCTGTTCATCAATTGAAATGATAGCAGGGTTTTTCTTTTCAGCAACAACCAAAATCTTTGACTTCTCTGATGATAATTCAACCAACTCCAAAACGAGACGATTAAGCATAGGGTCTTGAATTCCCATCGCACTTGGAACAACTAATTTGTTGATATCATCAATGTTACGTTTTATATAATCTTGAAGATTCTGGAAATATTTAATGCTCAATTCGAGCTCTGCTTTGCGGCTTTCTATTTGCTTGAGGTTTGTAAACACAGCTTGTGATTGTGTGCTTAAATCCATGAAGTCGTTGCCTTCTTGGAACGACTGAATGTCTAACTCAGCTTTATGCAACGAATCTTGAATGCCAATCAATTGCTCATCAATAAACAACACTGTATTTTCAGATACAAGATTCTTTTGTTCAAGGTTTCTTTCAAGATATTCTTCCAGCAATTGATTGAGATAGTCTGTAATCTTTTGAGGATTATGTCCTTGTAATGTTAATCTAATAATAGATGATTCTTTTGATATTTGGCTGATTGAAAGTCCCGACATCTCTCCTGCTAACGACAATTTGCTGTTAACTACGAAACTGAGTTTTGAGTCTTTAAATCCATCAGGATTATAATTGCTATTCAACACAACACGGAATTTGTTGTATCCATTGTCTATCCATTCACCTAAACGATAAACATTGTTTGTTTCTGGAATGCTCTTATAGCCAACATTTACATTCTTGATATAATCATATACGGCACATCTTTGTTCCATTGTCTTCAAACAATATTGATTTTGGTCAATAAAGTGTATCATATACTTGATACCGACTGTTTGTAATGTGTCGTAATCTAATTCTACATTAAATGGAGTTGATGTATATAACTCTGTTGTGGAAACCCTTCCTGTGTTGAAATAAGAAACATTGAAAAAATCGAGTTCGTTTAATGTTCTTTCTTTCATGCTGAAAGATTGCAAGATGCCAATTTCATTAGCAATATTATTGTGACTCTTGAATGTAAGACCTGTCATCATCGACGTTGGGTCTATGGTCATCTTATCCTCTTTGATATATAAAGAAGATGACACCTGATACACTTTAGGAGTATATCTATTGTATATAAAACCAATAGCCAATGCTACAACGACGCCAATGACAAAAAGATACCAATAACTAATAACTTTTATGATAATTCCTTTAATATCAATGCTATCCTCTTCTTGGTAACTAGGTTTGCTGTTTAATTCAAAATTATCCATATTTGTTGATTTTATATATTACTTATTTATGAAAAACAAAGTGAAGATTGTTAGCAAAAAAGACAATGTAGAGAAAATGGTTCCGTAAGGTAATGTGGTGAAACCATATTGCTTGCTCTTTAATGGCTCTACATAAATGATGTCGTTTGGTTTCAAATAATAATGTGGTGACGACAACACATCAGCATCATTGATATTGATTCTGACAATCTGAGAACCTTTTGGTGTTTGGTGTATAATCTTGATATTTGATTTGTTGGCAAAATCTGTTGCGTTACCTGCCAATGCCATCGCTTGGAAAATATTTATATCTGATTGATATACTTGATATTGACCTGGATTTACAACTTCTCCCAATATTGTTAAGTTAAATACTCCAAGTTTAACATAAACGACTGTCTCTTTCAGATATTCGTTCATTGACTGCTGGAGTTTCTCTTGTATTTGAGCAATGACTTCATCTTTAACTTGGATTCTACCTATGATTGGCAATTCTATATATCCTTCAGCATCAACATTGTAGCCATTCAGATACAAACTTGCATTACCAGCGCCACTACTGCTGCTGATGCTATTTCCGTTCATGGTATTAAAATACGCTGCAAATTTCTCATCAAGGCTCGCTATTTTTATGTAGAGAATATCTCCTGGCTGAACTTTATAATCAAAATGACGTTCATTTTCATATTCAATAGAGGTGAACGTACTGTCGTTTAGCATTGTTTCATTTTGAAGATACAATATCTTCTTTTGTGAAACGCATGATGTTAACATTGAAGCTACAATTATTAACATGCCGCATAATAAAGTGATTATTCTTTTCATAATAAAAATGTTTACTTAGAATTGATACATTTTAAGGTTACACTCTTGACCCCATACAATGGGTCTTTTGGATATTTATTCTCTATCTTGAATTCGTAGACGCCTTTTTCACCAAAAGTCATTTCACTGATGATTGGCAACTTGAAAACATAATAGCCGTCTTTGTTATCTGCCTTCCAATTGCCATCATTGTCTTTCAACATAAATTTATAGTCCTTAGACCTTTTACCATTACCCTCTGGATACTTGATTGTCAGATTAAACAACAAAGGACAATCGCTCTGATGCGCTTCATAAATATTTGGATAATTTTTATTAACTAAAACTTCCATTACAACATCATATTTCTGAGAAGTTTTATTCACATCAAAATTGCCAGTCAAATAATCAAAACGCTCCCATTCTTGATTTTGAAATTCTCTATAAATCACAACATTATCTTGTTTATTCAAACAAGAAGAAAGTCCTAGCAATAAGAATAATAAAATACTGGAAAGTACTCGCATGATATAATTTTTACAATCTACAAATATAAAACTTTTTCTTTTCATTTGTCATAAGAAATGAATGTTTTTTTCATATTTTTGTTATCTCGAATTTTCGGTAAAATTATCAATTCTATGATTATAAAAAGAGTCAATTATTCGTCTAGGAGATTTGTTATTATAGCGATATTTTCTATCGTTGTTTTGATTCTTTTGATAAAGTTATTTCTGATACAAGTCGTTGATCAGTCGTATAAACGTTCCTCTGAAAACAATACGCTTCGTTACATAACACAGTATCCTGCCCGTGGGAAAATTTATGATAGAAATGGCAATTTGCTGGTTTACAACGAAGCCATATATGATCTGATGGTTATCCCTCGTCAGGTCAAGAGACTAGACACTCTTAGTTTTTGTTCTACAATGAATATTTCTCGTGAGTTTTTTAACGAGAGAATGTCTAAAGCCAGACGTTATTCTTCTTTTAGTCCTTCTGTTTTCATGGCACAAATAACGAAGGAAGAATATGGTAAAATTGCGGAGAATTTACATCAATATCCTGGCTTTTATTTTCAGACGCGTTCTGTCAGAAATTATCCTTATCCTATTGCGGCTCATACTTTAGGAAATATCGGAGAAGTAGGAAAGAGAGACTTAGAAAAAGATTCTTATTACAAATCTGGAGATTACATTGGCAAGTCTGGCATTGAGTCTTTTTATGAGAAAGAACTTCGTGGCGAGAAAGGCCTGAAAATCATCGTCGTCGACGTCCATAATCGTGAGAAAGAGCGCTTCATGGATGGCGAATTCGACACACTCCCCGTAGCTGGCAAAGACATCTATCTTGGCATTGACGCTGAGCTTCAGTTGTATGGAGAGACACTTATGAAAAACAAGACCGGCTCCATCGTTGCCATAGAACCATCTACTGGACAGATACTTGCAATGGTGACGAGTCCATCATACGACCCTAACAAACTCGTAGGAAGAGTGCGTGGAGAAAATTATTCAAAGCTTCTCGACGACACTTTGAAGCCTCTCGTCAATCGTGCTACAAGCGGCATCTATCCTCCTGGTTCTACATTTAAAATGGTCAACGGATTGATAGTATTACAAAGCGGCGTCGTCACTCCAAGTTCCTCGTATCCTTGCTATGGCAAGGAAAGCCAGCCAATTCGATGCACTCACTCACATAGCAATCCTGTGTCGCTCTACGACGCAATAGAAAACTCTTGCAACCCTTATTTCTGGGAAACATTCAGGGATATGTTCGCTTCTTCTCGTTTCTCTTCATCGAAAGAAGCTTATCAATATTGGTATGATTTGGTAACGAGCTTTGGACTTGGTTCGGCATTTAAGACCGACATACCTTCTGAAGCTTCTGGTAATATACCAAAGAGTTCTTTATACGACAAAATGTATCGTGGCGTATGGAATGCTCTTACTATCAGATCGTTGAGTATAGGACAAGGCGAGATTTTGGTAACGCCCGTACAGCTAGCGAACATGGCTGCTGCCATCGGGAATGAGGGTTATTATTATCCTCCGCATCTCATAAAATCTTTCAACGATAGCACTCCGATAGATTCCAATATGACAACAAAAAGAGTTATTGATATAAATCCTAAACATTTTAAAGATGTCAAAATTGGAATGTGCCGCGTTTTTGAAGGTGAAAGCGGAACAGCGCGTTTCTCTGCAATTGACAGCATTCAGGTGGCAGGAAAGACTGGAACTGCCGAAAACCCACATGGCGACGACCATTCCCTATTTATGGGATTCGCTCCTGTCGATAACCCTCAGATAGCCATCGCAGTCGTCGTGGAAAACGCTGGATTCGGCTCACAATGGGCAGCTCCAATGGCAAGTCTTATGATAGAGAAATATTTACGAGGTTATATAAAGGATAGTAGAAAAGAAAAGAGATTTATTGAATAAAAATGGCTAATGACAAAAGGCTAAAGGCGAAAGACTGTTGTCTGTTGACCGTAGTCTGTTGTCTGCCGAAGGCAAAATATGACAACACGAAATAATATAGTAGGAAAAATAGACTGGCCTTTGTTGCTGATGTATCTGATATTAGTAATAATCGGCGTATCAACTATTTACGCAGCAGCTTATAATGAAAACCACCCTAGCATTTTTGATATGTCGCAACATTATGGCAAACAGGCTCTCTTCCTCGGCGTAAGCATGTTTATGGGCCTTGTCATTATGCTCATCGATGCTAAGTTCTTTAATGCTTTCGCTTATGTAATCTACGGATTATCAATACTTACATTGCTTTATGTCCTTGTAGCAGGCTCAACGATTGCAGGTTCTAAATCATGGATTCAAATCGGCGGGTTCTCCTTCCAGCCTTCGGAGTTCGCCAAATTCGGAACAGCGTTGGCTTTAGCGCATTATCTCGGAAATATCAACACCGACTTCAGCAAACTAAAAACACAGATGATAGCATACGCGATGGTGCTATTTCCTATGATGCTCGTCTTGATGCAAGGCGACACTGGTTCTTCCCTCGTTTTTCTGGTCTTCATACTCGTATTCTATCGCGAAGGAATGTCGGGAAATATATTGCTCATAGGACTAGCCGCGATAGTGTTATTCCTTTTAACTCTTTATTTTTCAAAATGGTACGTCTTGATAGGGCTGGCGGTTTTATTCGCGGCACTTATGTTCTTCATAGAGAGATCAAAGAAAAACATCTGGAAACTGATAGCAGTCTTTGCTGTATCTGCCATGTTCGTCTTCTCCGTCGATTTCTTTTTCTATCAAGTCTTGAAACAACATCAAAGGAATCGTATCAATATCATATTAGGCATTGAAAAAGACACACGTGGTGTTGGTTACAACCTTCACCAGTCGAAGATTGCCATTGGCTCGGGAGGTTTTTCTGGTAAAGGTTATATGCAAGGTACTATGACAAAATATAATTTCGTTCCAGAACAACACACCGACTTCATTTTCTGCACTATAGGAGAAGAATTTGGCTTCATTGGTTCTTTTGTTTTGCTGTCGCTTTATCTGGCCTTATTGATAAGACTGATATTACTTGCAGAACGACAGCGCTCGCCTTTCAGCAGGATTTATGGTTACGCCATAGCGTCGATAATATTTTTCCATCTGATGGTAAACATCGGAATGACAATTGGATTGATGCCTGTCATCGGAATCCCACTGCCATTTCTCAGCTACGGAGGGTCAAGTCTTCTTATGTTTAGCCTTATGTTTTTCGTCTTCTTAAAACAAGATGCGAATAGGATGAACATCCTATAACTTACACTTAATTATATACTTTCTCAAATCCCCATTCTGGATATTCACGAATCAGGGTGTTTATAGTGTGGTCGTTGACTGCAACTTTTTTGGTACATACCGAGCGAGACGAGAATATTCCGACTCCATTTTCTATGTTGGTATATTCAGGAGTATCCATAATTGCGCTGCTTGAGTTTTGTATCAATATATAATTGTACAACTCCTCTCCTGTTGATGTTATTATAATTTCAAAACAATCGACGAAGCGACGTGTATATGTCGATGATGTTTTTTCGATATTAGAATCTGCAGCAAGTCTTGAATAGAATGAAGTAGGAGTATAATTAGCAAACATATTCAAAGTGCTACTATTGTACATTGATTCGCCTGTTCCAGAACCAAAATTCCATTTCATCTTATGATATGTAGTATCGTTACTATTTGAAGCTATTTGTTTGTAGTGGAAATAACCAATCACCTCGTAATAAGCGGCCAGCTGGTTAAAAGTATTCGAACGCCATTCTATTCTGTTCGTAACTGGCGACTCAAAGCTTATATTATTCATTGGTTTTCTTACTGTGGCTCCACATATCGTCTTTACCTTCGACTTTACAATCTCGCCATCTTTACGAGTTATAACCAATTGATATTCCTGGTTCTCCAATAATTTTTCGGTAGTATAATAAAGCACCTGATTAACACCGCTGTAGAACAATCCATCTGGATCGTAAGGCTTAAAAACAGAAGTCGTGTCTAACAACACAGTTTTGACTATATTAGGACTAGTCGCAAATTTTCCGATAAGCTTAACATCAAGTTTATAATCGTAATTGCTTGCTGAATAATCGGGGGCTAAATCAACGGCATTGCCAGTGAACGACTTAGTTATCTTTATATAGTTGGTGTCAGCTTCAACGTCGAGATAACCATAAACCGCAGTAACTTCCTTGCCATCCGCAAAGATGTCAACATTATTATCGCATGAATTTAAAGTAAATAAAGAAAGAATTATAGTTAAAAATAACGCCAGTATCCTCATTGTAAAAATAAGTTTTAAATATAGGCAAAGATACTATTTTTTTATATACTTTTGTTGCATCAAAACAAAAGAAATGTATTTATCACATAACGTATCTTTAGTAACGACTCACGTGCTTCAAAATATGAAGAACAGAGGTGAGAAAATTGCCATGCTTACAGCATATGACTATTCTATGGCAAAGATTTTAGATGAATCAAACATTGATATTATCTTGGTTGGTGACAGTGCATCCAATGTGATGGCTGGTTATAAAACCACTCTTCCTATCACCTTGAACGAGATGATTTATCACGCTTCATCAGTATGTCGCGCCGTGAAACGTTCTTTCGTCGTTGTCGATTTGCCTTTCGGAACATATCAAGGCAATTCAAAAGAGGCTCTCAGTTCTGCTATCCGTATCATGAAGGAATCAGGTGCCAATGCTGTCAAGATGGAAGGCGGTCGTGAGATAGCTGAATCCGTTGAACGCATCATCAGCGCCGGTATCCCTGTGATGGGTCACCTCGGTCTTATGCCACAAAGCATCAACAAATTCGGCACTTATATAGTTCGTGCTAAAGAAGACGAAGAAGCACAACGTCTCCGCGAAGACGCTCTTCTCCTGCAAGAGAAAGGCTGTTTCAGCATCGTTTTGGAAAAGATTCCAGCAGCTCTCGCAACAGAAGTGACACAGTCATTAAGAATACCTACTATCGGCATTGGCGCTGGCGCCGGCACCGACGGTCAGGTTCTCGTGCTTCACGATATGCTCGGCATCAGCAACGATTTCTCTCCTCGTTTCTTGAGAAGATATAACAACCTCTACGACGGCATCAAGAATTCCGTACAGGCTTATATCAACGACGTGAAAGACTTCAACTTCCCTAACGAAAACGAGCAATATTAATATGAGAAAACCTATAGAAGATAGAGTATTGTATGAAGATAATCATCTGCTGATTGTCAACAAACTGCCTTCAGAGATAGTTCAAGGCGACAAGACCGGCGATGTTTGTCTTCTCGATGACGTGAAATCTTATATCAAA
>JAZOSK010000065.1:0-6535 GCA_045657145.1 Bacteroidales bacterium
CTTTGAGGATTACCGCTAAATTCGCTTGGGTTTGTGCCCATCACAGCTTGCCATAATGCTTGTGTCACCTCTGTTTCGCCAATATAATAGTCAGAGATATCATTTCCATTGCCTTCCACTTCTATCATAGTGAAGGTCACATCGTTAACTGTAAAAGTTCCTGGAGGATTTGATGGCACTTCTGTTGTTGCACATGCTTCTGCTGAAGGTTCTGATTCGCCAGCTTCGGTAACTGCTGTAACATAGTAGCAATAATTTGTTCCTGCTGTCAAATTTTCAACTGTGTATGTTGGTTCTGTCAAACCAAAGGCAACAACATCGTCATTGCTGTAAACCTTATAACTTGTAGCATTTTGAACAGCGTCCCATTTTAATGAGATTGTTGTTTGACCTGTTGCTGTAGCGACTAAGTTTTTTGGAGCTGTTGAATCCGGTGTGTCTGGTTCTTCTTCATCTTCTTCCATCTCTTCCCAACGCAAAGTACCTTTTTCCACGTTAGATATATATCTGTAGTAGAACTTATTACTTTCTACGCCTTTCTTAAACTCATAGCCGCCCTTACTGCTTTTTAAAATGACATTATTGTTTTCATTTGGCAATAACACTACAAATGATTTTGACGTTCCGTTGGTTACATTTATTGTAGCTGTAGCGTTTTCTGTAACGACGAAATCGTATTTGTTTGCGTCTTCATCATATTGGAGGTTGTATTCCGTACCTTTTATCGCTGCGCCACTCAGTTCTTCCACGCCTTCCAAATCCAAATACGCTATAGCAATATGGCTCTTCAATACGCCTCGCAATGGAAGTATTATTTCTCCGTCTTCTCTAACGGCTGTAACACTTACTCTAGCTATATGGCACAAGCCTAAATCTTCAATACTGCCGCTTTGCTCTGCTATACTACCACTTATGCTTGTTATAATATCCTCGTCTTTGTTTTCTGTAATGTATGGAACATCAAGATTTTTGGAGTTACCCAAGTACCATACTTCATATTCTTCGCCTTCTTCGAGAAGGTTTTCGTCAACCTCGCCTTCAAAGGCAAGTTCGCTTGATTGCAATGTAGAAAAAGCTGTAAGCTCTACAATCTGAGGATTTGTCTCGTTTGGTAAAGCGAGATAGATTCTCTCTGTTCCTGTACTCCATTTTATCGAGCCGCCTTCAATTATATTTGTTAAGTCAGACCTGCTATCTTTGCCAATAGATATAGTACAACTTACTTTTACTTTTCTACTGTTTTCGTCTCCGCCTTCTGGAATAGGCTTGCATTGAGTGAAACATAAAACCATCAATGCCATTAAAATTGTAACTGTCTTTTTCATTGTTTGTTATTTTGAACCTTGGCCATTGGCTATTGGCCGTTGGCTTTTTTTAATTATTTTTATTTATTTTTCTCTAATTGTTAATTGTCAATTTGATTCCTAACTCGTAATTCCTAATTAATCAGACGTGTCAATGTGTGTTTATTTTCATAGGAATCATTGACGCCTCTCTACATAACTCCTAATTATTAGACGCTTGTAGTCTTGTAGTCTTGTAGTCTTGTGGTCTTAAAAAAAACCACATCAAAGCGAAGCATCCCAAGAGAAGCAGTCCGTTGCCGAGAGGAACGTCATCGGCTACCATGTCGAAGTCGCAGAACTCAAAGCTGCTGTAGTTATTATCATCACTGAGGTTGTCAAATTGGAAGCCGTCACCTATAATCTCATCTAAAAGAGCGAAGTTGAAGCCCTGCCCAAACTGTTCCGAGAATCCATCGAAGCCCAAACCTGCGCCTACAGCATCAGACGAACGAAACTCTTTCCAGTTTGAAAAGTAAGCATCGGTCTGCGCCTGCATCTCCTTGGAGATAAATCCAAGAAAACTCAGCATAAATGTCAGTACAATTATTTTTCTTTTCATTATTTGGAATTTAAATAGTTATCCACACCCCTTTTCACCTTATTAAATATCGCACAAAATTATGAATAAGAAGCTACAGCAAAAAATTATCAGCGTTGTAATTTTACAAAAAAGGCGTTGCATTTTTACAAAAACAAGATAAATCTGCAATAAATTAGGCATAAAAACAAAATCGCCTGTTTTGTTATGAAACAGGCGATTTTATTATTTAAGACCTTCGACAAACTCTGCCGGTGTTACTCCCATAATCTTTTGAAAATTTCTCCATGCTGTGGATCGTTGTCTATAACCGACATGGTTGAACAATTCCTTTATATTTGCCTCGGGATTTTTTCTCAAGGAGTCAGCAACATAACTAATGCGGCGTTTGGTGATGTATTCAACAAAGGTCATTCCTACATTTCTTTTGAAGGCTTCTCCCACGTATGTACGATTGACTCCTACAAGTTCAGAAAGCGATATCAGACTCAGTTCTGGGTTACGCCAATTTTCAGCATCATCTAACAAGGTAAGGATTTGCATCCAAAGCTTATCTTCTGTCGTATCGACGACAATCTTTTCAGGATCCATCGCAGTCTGAGGGACAATAAGACGCTCCTTTAACTCATAGTAAGCCACAGCGACAAAAAACGCTATCCACACTATTTGATGCAAGAGAATAAGCCAATAGACATGAGAAATCTGTATGGAGAAATGCAGTAATCCAATCAAGCAGAATCCCAAGGCATACATCTTGATAAACTTACTATCGGCGCTGCTTCGTTTTTTGTCATATGGCACAAAAAATAGAGAGAAGCAATAGAACAACATCGCTATGAGAGTGATGATACGGAACCATACGTTAAACTCTTCAATATGCTGCCAAATATCAGCGTAAGTATATAAAGGAGTATATTCAATGCCAGCGAACATTCCAACAAACACCAACATAAACAAAGGTGCAAATAAGAACATATACACTTTCGCACGACTCACTGTAGGTTTAATAACTTCAAGCGGATAGAAGAAAAAAAGCATCTGAATAAGAATCGGTACAAAAGTATGTTCCGGTTCAAAGAATGCGCTATCGGCAGTCGTCGTCTCAGACCAAGTACGGAATACGAATGTCAGAGCAAATAATGCCGACACACAGCTGAACACCGCCTGAATGTAACGCGAATAATCGCCAGTATCTTTACGACGTCGCCAAAGCAAAACACCACAGACAGCAAGAGTCGCTGTCATCAAAACCAAAAACAAAGTAGCTATATATTTCATTGACTTATTAACTTATTGACTTATTGACTTATTAACTTTAAACACCCACGCCGCATCGCTTTTCAAATCATTGTATTTCAATGGTGTCGTGTCAATAATCATCTTGCCGTTTTCATATTTCCATGGTAAAATCTTTTCACAACCCAACATAGTAACTATTGTATTTTCATTTGGCTGTGGAATCTCAAGGACGAGTTCATCTTGCGGATAATCTATCGCGATTGCGTACAAGTCATCGCCTTTTGTCGTGTAACAGACGTAAGGCTGCTCGCACTTATATTCTGCCTTGAAACCATCAAGAGGTTTTAAAATTGATTTCGGCATATCTTTGGAAGAGACATAAAGTCGCATCATAGCATCGATGTTTTTCTCTTGATATTCAACCTTTATTGAATAAGGTTCGCCTGCTTTTAACTTAATCTTTGCTGATGTAGAGTTCCAGTTCTTTGCCAAGTCGGCATCGCTTTGTTGTTCGTTAGCCTTTGAAGGATTATAATCGATAATTACCTTATCATCGATGGTTAATCTCACGTTATCATCCACTTCCACTTCAAAAGTGTATTTATCAGTTTTTTCAGGAACGAATATTCCAGTCCAGGTCGCGCTGAAGTTATCGTAGCTTATCGTCTTATCTGGAGAGTTACGATGCCAGTTGAAATCTATCAAAGAATCTGTTCTATTCAATGTCACTTCTTTCATTTCGTAGAACTTGGTATAAGGACGTGTTCCATATATCGCTTCGCCGTTTATCTCGAGCCATTTTCCTAAATCGAGCAGTCTTTCTTGTTGAATCATAGGAATGATGCCGTCGGCTGCAGGACCTACGTTGAGTGTCATTCCGCCACCTGCAGCGACAGTCTTCGCGAAGTGACGAATCAGTTCTTTAGAGGTGAGATAGTTGGACAGCGGCTCGGTGCGGTTAAGTCCGAAGGAGCGACCTATGCCGCGGCACTCTGCCCATGGTCTGTCGGTCTGCGTGATACCCGCACTGTATTCTGGAGTGCGGAAACCATATTGCGCGCCGTGGCCCCAGCGGTCGTTGACGATAGCCTCCTCGCCTACTGTGTTATAATACCAAGCGATAAGTTCGGCAGCGTGCCATTGCTCAGCGGAGTTACGCCATTCGCCGTCAGAGAAAATGATTGAAGGACGATATTTTGTAACTAATTCCTTGAACTGAGGAATCATGTGATTATCTACATAGTTGGCAATAGAATCATCTGGGTCGATGTACCATCTGTGCATTGGGTTTGTCCATTCTGGAAGTGAGTAATAGAATCCCATTTTCAAGTCTTTAGCGCGGACCGCGTCAGTGAGTTCACCGACGATGTCACGTTTGGGTCCGCCTACTACGCTGTTCCATTCTGGAGAATATTCGCTGTCCCAGAGGCAGTAGCCGTCGTGATGTTTTGTCACGAGAAGCACATATTTCGCGCCGCTCTTCTTGAACAAGTCTGCCCAGTCTGCTGGGTTCCATAATTCAGCCTTGAACATCTTATCGAAGTCACGATATACGAAGTCCTCGCCGTAGTTTCTCTTTTGGAAGTTGACACGAGTGCTATCGTTGTTCATCAATCCGCTGTAATACCATTCTGCGTAGCCTTCGTTGGTAGCGAAAGCCGGAACAGAATACACCCCCCAGTGGATGAAGATTCCCAATTTTGCATCTGAGAACCATTGAGGATAGCCACGTTGCTGCAACGACTCCCAAGTCGGTTCAACTTTTTGAGCGAAAGATGATAATGCCAAGAAGCATATTGATAATAAGGTAGAGATTTTTTTCATGATTTTATTTATTTGCTATGAGCTTTGAGCAATGGGTTGTGAGCAATTTCAAATACTTTTAAAAAACATACTGCAAGCCGATTTGATAACCGATAAACATTCTTTGTTTGTTATCGCTGTTATCCTTTTCCCAAAGACATTTGCTTGGCAATAAGTCATCGGATTTAACATAATTGGAATATAAATAATTGAAACTTGCACCGCCAAAGACGTTAAAATGATTCAAGAATGTGAATGATGGAGCGAGAAGATAAGAGGCATTGGAACATGTCTTATCATTAGAAAATCTCATTGATGTAGCTTTGAATTCATTATTGATTTCAAACCAATCTGTAACAGGAATATGGATACCATAACCAGCTTCTGCTACGACCTTGCTTCCGTCTTTGACTTTGCCGTTATAACCAATGCCCAAGATACCATAAGAGTATTTGCCTCCAGACCTAAAAGAAAGAACTGTGTTATTTAAAATATCGTAAGAGAGAGCGACTCCCATCTTACCGTTCTTGATGATATTGATTAAAGCTATAGGAAAATCACTTTCTTCTGCGACATTAAGTATTGTAGCGAACTGCACGCCTTTGACTTTCTTGGCAATATTAGCAACTCCAGCAAATTGCAGACCTTTTACTTCACCAGCGATATTAGTCACGCCAGAGAGTTGCAATCCTATATAAGAACCTTTACTCGTATTAGCCACACCAGCGACTGCGATTCCATTTCCTAAACCTGAATAGTTATAAACGCCACTGACTTGGATACCATTATAAGCGCCTTTGCTCATATTAGCCACGCCAGCGACAGCGATTCCATTTCCTGAACCTGAATAGTTATAAACGCCACTGACTTGGATACCATTGTAAGAATCTTTGTTTATGTTTGTCACACCTGCAATTGCTATTCCATATCCAGCATTTCCAATATAGTTAGAAACAGAAGCTATTTGCAAACCAGTCGCATTATTAGCTATGACATTACTGATTCCAGCCAAAGCGAGACTTCTCTCATTCTTAGAAATTCCCACCAACAAATTTATTGAAAAAGCATTCGTATATTCCTTCGCTTTTTTAACATTTATCGTACTCAATGGAAAACCGAAATTTATCTGAACCGGACGGAAATTTTTCTCTTGAGAAAAAGCGTTAAAAGACAATAACATACATATTGTTAAGAACAACTTCTTCATTGCTTTTATTTTGATTTTGTTAACATTACATTATATTCTCATTTGACGAGAAGCTATTGCAAAGATAACTATATTTTCATTATTTTTGCATTATGGAAGAAATAAAACGCATAAAACTCTTTGCCGGATGTGACGATGCTTCGATTCAGAAATTATTAAGTCAGCCTTGTCGCCGGCAATCATATTCTGCCGGTAAAATAATGTTCAACGCCGGCGACCCATGCCGCTCTTTGATGATTCTTGTTGAAGGCGAGGCTGAATCTCTGATGACGAGCGAGGAAAATCGTGAAGTCGTCGTCGATAACTTAAAAGCTCCTATATTGATGGCTCCAGCTTTTTTGTTCGCCACTCCTAACGTAATGCCTGTTGAAGTCAGAGCGTTGACAGATTGTGTAGTGTGGC
>JAZOSK010000066.1:0-1807 GCA_045657145.1 Bacteroidales bacterium
GCTTTGGATGAGGCTACCAGTATGAAGATTCTCTCTCGTATTGAAGGCGATAGTCAGCATGTGACTGAGAAGTGGTTAGGAGAGCTCTCGGAGCTTATCTCTGCTGAACTTGCGAAGGTCGATGGTTATGATGAATCTAAGTGCAATATCTGCCGCGGCAAGCTTAACGATATGAAAGAACAAGTTCAGTCGGGCTATACGAGTTTTTGGATGCGCTGATGGAGTAAAATAAAAGTGGCGCGCTTAGTTGTTAAACATAACGATTTTATTCTTGAGTTTCATTGCCGAAAATTGGCTAATGTTCTCAAGAAATCAGAGCATAATAATTTAACTATTAAGGGCGGTGAATTATATTCTCATTATTCTTGGTCTAGTGATATAGAATCAATAAAGATTCAGCAGGATACTGGTGAGGAAGAAATTGACGCGGCAATTATTTCGGGGGCAGGTCATGAAGAGGTTGAAAAGGGTGCGCCATTTTTCTTCGACAATACAGTATACAATGTTAACTTAAAAATGGCAGATCATTGTTCGAATCCGAAACAAGATTCAAGGTTTGCCAACTTTGATGAGTATTTTCATTCAGAGAGTGATAGACTAAGTGGGATTTTGCAATTTCATAACGATGTAGGAAAAAGTGATTTTAAATTTCAATATTTTTGCGGCAGTCAAAGGCGAGAGTTTAAGATTACCTTTCATGTTTTATCTTCTAAGTTAGATTATCATAAGGATTGGAAGGGGATAGTCGAGGATATTGAAGATGAATATCGGATGTTGTCGTACGACTTCTTAAAGAAGACGTATCATTCGTTTTCTCAAGATGAGGATGGCGAAACATCTGATATGATTTGGTGGAATCTATTTGAGAAGCATCGCGTTGAATTTGTTAAGGCTTGCAGGCTCGTTTTGTCGCGTCCTCGTTTAAGACATAAAACGGTCAATGAATATAAAAGGGCTGATCAATTAAAAGTTCTGACTCCTTCTTTGGAGAATGACGTGATTCGTTTTAGAGACGTTCCTTCGCATCTTTATCGTGACGGGAGAGGCGTTCAGACTAAAGATACGCCGGAGAATCGTTTTTTTAAATATGTTGTTCATACTATAAGTGAAAAACACGATCGTTTAGCCAAGCGGGTTCATTATGAGGCTTCAAGAGTTGGAGAGGATAGCGAATCAGTAGACACGAAGAAAAAGAAATTGAAGAAACTTTCAGAA
Source organism: Bacteroidales bacterium (assembly GCA_045657145.1). Classification (GTDB taxonomy): domain Bacteria; phylum Bacteroidota; class Bacteroidia; order Bacteroidales; family F082; genus Limimorpha. Next base: position 1,216 of record JAZOSK010000066.1, read on the forward strand.
GAGGTGGAAGCTACTTCCAATGAATTGCGACAAATAAAGAATAATCCTTTTTTCAGAGGTGTTGGACGTTTTGAGGGGTTGCGTCAGGTTTCTTTAGTTTTGCAGCGGGCGAGCGGATATGCTGCGATGATGCGCATTTATGGGATATTGAACGCTTTGTACGATTTGCAAGATGGGCTTTATGGGCTGGAGACTAAGAATATAGCCGACCTTTATGAGTTGTGGTGTTTTATTGAGGTGAAGAATCAGGTCGCCGCGGCGTTGGGTGTGGATAAGAAGGAAATTAAGCATACTAATCGAACAGAAATGGGTAATTGGTTCGGTGAGGATCCTAAGAAGGGTAAGCAGTCGTGTGTTGTTATAGAAAGTAAAGATAAACGAGTTCGCTTGGAAGTTTTGTACAATGCGGCTACTGTATTTTCAGGCAAGAGCGGAATTGAGCAAACTGTCGCACCAACGGGAGGAGAGCAGAAGCCCGATATTGTGATGCGTCTTGTTAGAGAGTTTGGTTCGGAAAAGGCGTTTAAGCTTACATATATTTTTGACGCGAAGTATAGGCTCGATGATGAAAGCGCGATTTCAGGCGTTGGCG
>JAZOSK010000067.1:0-1102 GCA_045657145.1 Bacteroidales bacterium
AGTTCAGAGAGTCCGTCGGCATACCATTTAGGTGCGCTGAAAACGCTGAAAGGCTTAGTTTGGTAAATCACTTCTTTAAGGATAGGGATGCGGACGCCTGCGATTTTTTTGATATCCATTTCCACGTTTTCGACAGTGAGCAATGAGGTATCAAATTCGCCCCAAAGAGCCAACATTTTGTCGTAGGAAGCAATGCGGTTTTCGAGTTCCTCCTCGAGACGATTGATTTCGTCTTTTGCACGCTTCACTTCGAGACGCAATGCACTCTCTTTGTTTTTGATAGTAGGCAACGCACGCACACGCATCTTGAGGTTCTTTTCGAGCCCCTGAAGCGATGTTTTGTTATATTGAAATGAAATTGCCATATAATTAATGAGGAGTGAGGAGTGAGGAGTGAGGAGTTAATCCTACTCGGCTCAGCCTCGTTTATTTTTTTGTTTTTTAGACATAATGACATAAGAACATATTTTCTCTTTACATAATGGTTTTGCTTTTTACTTCGTAAAAATCTCAACATTAATGACATATTTAATAAATGTAACTTAGAAATATGTCTTTTATTTGCCAAGATACGCTATCGGCGTAGCGAGGCATATGTTTAGGAATTAAAGATTATGTCTTTTTGTCATTCTGTCTTCTAAAAAATTATTTTTTCCAGTATTTTTCTACCAATTCTTGTTTGATGTTCACCTCTTCTGGTTTGAAGTGTGTACCGAAGAGAGTCCATGCTACATCGAGCATTTGAGTTGTATCGATGTTTACGTCGATAGCAAGCAATTGTTCTGAGTAGTCTTTAGCGAAGTCGAGCGCACGTTCGTCATAGTTAGTAAGGTCGAAACCGTTCTCCAACTTAGTTTTAGCGTTAGCCGCATCGGCATAGAGACGTACGGCAGCATTCATTACTTGAGCGTGGTCTTCACGAGTTTTCTTACCAGCAACCAATTGTTTCAAACGAGAGAGTGAACGGAATGGGTCGACGATAACTTTACCTACGTCAGAGTCGCGACGGAGGAACAACTGACCTTCGGTGATATAACCAGTGTTGTCAGGAATAGCGTGAGTGATGTCGCCACCAGAGAGGGTAGTAACGGCGATGATAGTG
>JAZOSK010000068.1:0-20715 GCA_045657145.1 Bacteroidales bacterium
CGTCGTCTCATCATGATGTATGCTGACGTTGTTATGGAAAAAGCAGAAGACAGAGAACCAGCTGAAGGCAAAGGTATCCGTAAGATTTTGGACGAAATGTTAGATAACTTCAAAGAAGAAAGAGGTTATAAATCAGATACAGAAATCACAGCTGAAGAACTTCAAGCACTCGCTGAAAGCTTCAAAGCTACTATCAAAAACGTTCTCGGAACAGAATTCCCAGACGATGCACAACTTCAATTAGAAGGTGGTATCAAAGCTGTTTTCAAGAGCTGGAACGGTAAAAAAGCTGTTTCATACAGAAGAATCGAAGGTATTCCAGAAGATTGGGGTACAGCTGTTAACGTTCAAACAATGGTATTCGGTAACATGGGCGAAGGTTCAGCAACTGGTGTTGCTTTCACACGCGACCCTGCTACAGGCGACAACAAGTTCTACGGCGAATGGTTAATCAACGCTCAAGGTGAAGACGTTGTTGCTGGTATCAGAACTCCAAACCCATTGAACGACGATACAAAGAACGAAAAGAATAAGAATATGGCTTCTATGCAAGAACTCATGCCTGAGACTTACAAAGAACTTTGCGATATTCGTACAATTCTTGAAGACTTCTATAAAGATATGCTCGACATCGAGTTTACTATCCAAGATGGTAAATTATATATGTTACAATGCCGTACAGGTAAACGTACAGGTCTTGCAGCTGTTAACATGGCTATCGACATGCTTAAAGAAGGTCGCATCGACGAACCTACAGCTGTTATGAGACTCAACGTTAACCAAATCGACGAATTGTTACACCCAATCCTCGATGCTAACGACGAAAAAACTCACACAGTTATCGCTAAAGGTTTACCAGCAGGTCCTGGTGGCGCAGTTGGTAGAATCGCTTTATCATGCGAAAAAGCTATCGAATATCAAGAACAAGGTATCGCTTGTATCTTAGTTCGTGAAGAAACAAACCCAGAAGACGTTGAAGGTATGCGCGCTGCTAACGGTATCCTCACATCAAAAGGTGGTATGACATCACACGCTGCTTTGGTTGCTCGTGGTTGGGGTAAATGCTGCGTTGTTGGTTGTGACGATGTTCGCATCAGCAAAACAAACGAAAACGAAGTCGCTATCGGTGACAAAGTTTTCAAAGAAGGTGATGTTATCAGCTTGAACGGAACAAAAGGTTGGATCTACGCAGAACCAGTTGCTATGATCGACGCTACAGAAAACAAAGTGTTCCAAGAATTCATGGCTTTAGTTGACAAATATCGTAAGATGGGTGTTCGCACAAATGCTGATACTCCAAAAGACGCTCAAAAAGCTATCGACTTCGGCGCTGAAGGTATTGGTCTCTTCCGTATCGAACACATGTTCTACGGCGAAAACAGCGAAGAACCTCTCGCTAAATTACGTAACATGATTCTTGCTAACTCAACAGAAGAACGCGTTGCAGCTTTAGCAGAACTCGAACCATACATCCGCGAAACAGCTAAAGGTACTTTGAAAGTTATGGACGGCAAACCATTGACATTCCGTCTTATGGACCCTCCATTACACGAATTCGTACCTCATACAGAAGACAAACAAAGAGAACTCGCTGAAAGCCGCGGCATGGATCTCAAAGAATTACAAAAACGCATCGAAGCTTTACACGAAGTTAACCCAATGATGGGCTTACGCGGTGTACGTCTCGGTATCGTTTATCCAGAAATCACAGAAACACAATTCCGCGCTTTATTCGAAGCAACAGCTCAATTGATGAAAGAAGGTAATGACCCACACTTAGAAATCATGGTTCCTCTTACAGTCAACGTTAAAGAGTTGAAACATCAAAAAGCTATCGCTGAAAGAGTTAAAGCTGAAGTTGAAGCACAATACGGTGTAACAATCGACTACCTCTATGGTACAATGATTGAAATCCCACGCGCTACATTAGTTGCTGACCAAATCGCAGAAGTAGCTCAATTCTTCTCATTCGGTACAAACGACTTAACACAGATGACATTCGGCTTCTCACGTGACGACGTTAACGCTATCGTTGGCACATACTTAGAAGAAAAGATCATCCCAGCTGACCCATTCAACACATTAGATCAAGAAGGCGTTGGTCAATTAGTTAAGTTAGGCGTAGAACGTGGCCGTTCAACAAGAAATAACTTGAAATGCGGTGTTTGCGGTGAACACGGTGGCGACCCAGCATCAGTAGAATTCTTCTACAACACAGGTCTCAACTACGTTTCATGTTCTCCATTCCGCGTTCCAGTCGCTAGATTAGCTGCAGCTCAAGCTGCTATCAAAGCTGACAGAAAGAAATAAGAAATATTTCTAAAATAAAACTTTCATATAGAGACGCAGTTTATATTGCGTCTCTATTTTTAAATAAGCATATCACATGAACGAAACACCAATCCTACTCCTTACCGGTTATCTCGGAAGCGGAAAAACAACATTAGTTAATAATATACTAACAAATAAAAAAGGTATCAAATTCGCTGTTATCGTCAATGATATCGGTGAAATAAACATTGACGCTGCTCTCATCCAAAAAGGCGGCGTCGTTGACCAAAAAGACGACAGCCTCGTAGCTCTGCAAAACGGCTGCATCTGCTGCTCTCTTCAATTCGACTTGGTGGAACAGCTCAGCGACATCGTCAAGTCAGGCAAATTCGATTATATCGTCATTGAAGCCAGCGGCATCTGCGAACCAGAACCAATCGCTCGTACCATAGCCTCTATTCCTAATATGGACGAGAAATACAGCATCCACGGACTTCCAAAATTAGACTGTATCGTAACTGTTGTCGATGCTTTGAGAATGAAAAGCGAATTCGAATGCGGCAATAAATTAGACAAAAACGTAATCGAGGAAGAAGACATCGCGAACCTCGTAATTCAACAAATTGAATTCTGTAACATAGTGCTTCTCAACAAAGCTTCTGAAGTGAGTCGCGAAGACTTGAATAAAATCAAAGCTATTATCAACAACTTACAACCTGGCGTAGAGATAATAGAATGCGATTACACCAACATTGACTTAGAAAAAATCATCAACACTAATAAATTCGAATATTATAAAATCGCTGCTGCTGCAGGATGGATTCGTCATATTGAAGAACATGAACATCATCATGAACATCATCATGAACATCATCATGAACATCATCATCACGATGGTGAGGAATGTCACGATGAAAATTGTCCTTGTCATCATCACCATCATCACGGACACAGTCACGGCGATGAATACGGCATCAGCACTTTTGTATATTACAGACGTCAGTCGTTCGACACAAATAAATTCGACAGATTTGTGACTTCAAGATGGCCAGAGAACGTCATCAGAGCGAAAGGAATATGTTATTTCAGCGACAATCCTGACATGACATATTTATTTGAACAAGCTGGCGTTCAGAAGAAATTGACAGAAGCAGGACTTTGGTTTGCCACTGCGCCACAAGACGAATTAGAAGAACTTATGCGTAACGACCCTACAATCATGAATGACTGGGACGAGAAATACGGCGACAGAATGGCGAAGATTGTCTTCATCGGACAACATTTAGATAAAGAACAAATCAGTAAGGATTTGGATGAATGCTTGGTGGAGATATTTTAAATTGAAAGTTGAAAATTGAAAATTGAAAGTTGAAAATTGAAAGTTATTTTTACATTTTCAGTTTTCAATTTTCCATTTTCATTGGTTTCCCATTGGGGCATCACTGAAATCATGTTTCCATCGGCGGTGGCTCCAGAGCCAGTAAGGAGGATTTGATTTTATTGTATCTTCTAAAAGTTCGGTGTAACGTTGCATGATTGCGCCGTCAGGAAGTTCCGACGGAGTCTCACATATCACTTCAACATCAATGCGATAACGTCCTAACTTTTCTTTTATCACCTTATAATATAATACTGGCAAGTCATATTTTCTGGCAAAACCTTCTGAACCTCTGAGGAATCCCGTTTTCTGATTCAGGAAATTAGTCACATAACAACGTTTAGGAATACTTGGATTTTGGTCTGATAGAAGCATATATGCTGCTGGAATATGATTCGTTTCGTGGTAGGCCATCACTTCTCGTACATTGTCATGAAACACGACTTCTGTTCCGTAACGAGTTCTAGCGCGGTTTATAAGTTTCTCGAACGCCTTATTCGTATTATGCGCCCCCACTCCTATTCCGTGATGCTTAAACTGCATGTCAAGACTCAAAACCATCCATTCCCAGTTATTGTAATGACTCGACATCAAAACAACGCTTTTTCCTTCATCATAAAATTTATTAACAACTTCTGGATTGGAACAATAATAACGTCGCATCACATTTTTTCTAGACATGGAAATCATTTTAACCATCTCAACGCCTAAGTGCACAAGATGCCAATAAAATTGATTTCTAATCTTTCTTATTGATTTAAAATCAAAATCAGGGAACGACCTCAACAAATTATTGTCAATAATTGTTTTTCTATATGACAACACATAACGTAAAATGACGTATAAAGGAATAGCAATTAAATATAAAATAAATAAAGGTAATACTGATAATGGGTAAAGAATAAGATAAAAAAGCAATCTTGTCAGCATTCTGGTTCAAAAAAAATTTCGTACAAATTTACGACATTTTTCAGAAAGATTAAATATTTATTTTTATTTAATTTAGCATTTTTCACATTTATAATTACTACCTTTGTAAACCGTTTAACAATAAAAATTATGGCTAAAAATATTGAAGAAATCAGAACATCTCTAGCATCTTACGGAATAAAAGACGTAGATGAAATCATATATAATCCATCTTACGAAGAATTATATGAAGCAGAAATGGAACCATCATTGACAGGTTACGACAAAGGCGTCAACACAGAACTCGGCGCTGTTAACGTAATGACTGGCATTTACACTGGTCGTTCTCCTAAGGACAAATATTTCGTCATGGACGACGTAAGCCGCGACACTGTATGGTGGACTTCAGCAGAATACAAAAACGACAACAAACCAATCTCTCCAGAAGTATGGACAGAGTTAAAGCAAATTGCGCTCAATGAATTGAATGGCAGAAAGAGACTTTATGTCATGGACGCTTTCGCTGGCGCTAACGAAAACACACGTCTCAAGATTCGTTTCATCATGGAAGTAGCATGGCAAGCTCATTTCGTTAAGAATATGTTTGTACGTCCTTCTGAAGAAGAACTTGCCAACTTCGGCGAACCAGACTTTGTAGTCTACACAGCTTCAAAAGGAAAAGTCACAAATTACAAAGAATTAGGACTTAACTCTGAGACTGCTGTTGCTTTCAATTTGACAGAGAAAGCACAGATAATTTTAAATACATGGTATGGTGGTGAAATGAAAAAAGGTATGTTCTCTATCATGAACTACTTATTGCCATTGAAAGGCATCGCCTCAATGCACTGCTCTGCCAACACCAACGAAAAAGGCGAAACCGCAATCTTCTTCGGTCTCTCTGGAACAGGCAAGACAACTTTATCGACAGACCCACACAGAGCCTTGATTGGCGACGACGAACACGGCTGGGACGACGAAGGCATCTTCAACTTCGAAGGTGGTTGCTATGCAAAAGTTATCAACCTCGACAAAGAAAGCGAACCAGACATCTATCACGCTATCAAGAGAAACGCCTTGTTGGAAAATGTCACCGTCGACGAAAACGGCAAAATCGACTTCAAAGACAAGAGCGTCACTGAAAATACTCGCGTCTCCTACCCTATCTATCACATCGAAAATATCGTAAAACCTGTGTCAAAAGCTCCTGCTGCAAAGAAAGTCATCTTCTTGTCAGCCGACGCTTTCGGAGTATTGCCTCCTGTTTCAATCTTGACACCTGAACAAATGAAATACTATTTCTTATCAGGTTTCACAGCAAAGTTAGCTGGTACAGAACGCGGCATCACAGAACCTACTCCAACATTCTCAGCTTGTTTCGGTGAGGCATTCCTTTCATTGCATCCAACAAAATACGCTGAAGAGTTAGTCAAGAAAATGGAAAAGACAGGCGCTACTGCTTACTTGGTAAACACAGGCTGGAACGGAACTGGCAAACGCATCTCTATCAAAGACACTCGCGCCATCATCGATGCTATCTTAGATGGTTCTATTGAAAAAGCAGAAACCAAAAACATTCCTTATTTCGACTTCAAAGTGCCAACAGCATTGCACGATGTAAATACAGGCATCTTGGACCCACGCGACACATACGCAACTCCTGAAGAATGGAATGAAAAAGCTAAGGAATTAGCAGGACTCTTCATCAAAAACTTCGAAAAATTCACACATAACGAAGCAGGAAAAGCCTTGGTTGCTGCAGGTCCAAAAATTTAAACTTTAGAACTCTAGAATTTTAGAATTATAAAAAAAGTCGTTCAGATTCTGAGCGACTTTTTTTGTTTAATAAGGCGTTGACTTATCCTATATTTGTCTCGCCCTTTCAGGGCTTTCAATAGTCAACGGTCAACAGTCAACGGTTCAAAAAAAAAGAGCTGCCTTTAATTCAAAGCAGCTCTTATAACTTATTGTCTTATTGACTTATAGACTTATTGTCTTAATTCAACATCACTGGCATTAAAAGCATCAAGATGTCTTCATCAGCGTTTTGGTTGTCGACTGGGATAATGAGACCAGCTCTGTTTGGTGCTGACATTTCCAACAATACTTCTGTCTGGCTTAGGTTTCCTAACATTTCTTGGAAGAAACGTGAATTGAAACCTATTTCCATATCATTGCCTTCATAATTACATGAAAGACGTTCTTTTGCTTCGTTGTAGTAATCAAGGTCTTCTGCTGTCAAAACGAGTTCTTGACCAGCAATCTTGAAACGGATTTGATGTGTTGCCTTGCTTGAGAAGATAGCCACACGACGAATAGCAGAAAGAAGCAACTGACGGTCGATAGTCAGTTTGTTAGGATTTGCTTTTGGAATAACAGCTTCGTAGTTAGGATATTTACCATCGATGAGACGGCAAACCAATTTGAATCCTGACATTGTGAAAGATGCATTTGTCTTGTTGAATTCAACAACGACTGTCTCATCAGCTTTTCCTGACAAAGCGGTTTTCAACTGGTTGATAGGTTTTTTAGGAACTATGAATGATGCTAACACATCTGTCTTGATATCTAATCTTCTGTAACGAACGAGTTTATGAGCGTCTGTTGCAACGAAGTTAAGACCATTGTTTGTCATTTCCATGAAAACACCTGTCATCACTGGACGAATCTCATCGTTACCTGTTGCGAATACAGTCTTTTCAAATCCGCAAGCGAGTACGTCGGCTGGGATTTCCCATTTTGAAGCCTCTTCCAAGACTGGCACTTGTGGGAACTCGTCGCTCTTATGACCGACCATTTTATAACGTCCCTCTCCTGTTGTGATTTCAATAGCCAATGTTGTTTCGTCAATATTGAAAGAAACTGGAATATCTGGGAAATTTTTCAAAATATCTATAAGCAAACGAGCTGGAATTGTAACTTCTCCTGCGCCTTCAACCAAGTCAGGTTGAATTGTCACAATCATTGTTGTTTCCAAATCTGAAGCAGTAATTCTTAATTCACTATCAGAAATATTGAACAAGAAGTCATCTAAAATTGGCAATGTGTTATTTGAATTGATAACACCAGCAAGCGATTGAACTGCTTTTAATAATTTTAAACTTGAAAGTATAAATTTCATATTCTACGTATTTTTTCAGTTTGTAAAGTTACATATTTATTTTCAGAAAAATACTTTTTTCACATTAATTTTATCCACAAATCATTTAACAAAGACAGCTGCAGTCCAGTTGTTTTTCGTCACATGATTTGAATATGTCAAACCAAGACGTTCTGCTTCTTTTTTAATGAGAACCAAGTCTTCTTCATAGAAACCGCTGAAGAAAATCTTGCCTCCATCGACAAGACATTTCACATATTCCTTCATATCTCTGAGGAGAATATTTCTGTTGATATTCGCCAAAATAACATCAAATTGTCTGTCATTTAATGAACTAGCATCACCAAGTTCGACTATGATTTCGTTTTCATCATTAAGGCGGATATTATCCAGAGCGTTTCTATAAGCCCATTCGTCGTTATCGATAGCAACTGTCGTTGCAGAACCTAGTTTCTTTGCTAAAATCGCAAGCACACCTGTACCAGAACCCATATCCAAAAGATTCTGTCCTGTGAAATCCGACTGAAGCATAAGCTCTATAATCTGTGATGTTGTCTCGTGATGAGCTGTTCCGAAAGACATTTTTGGTTCGATGATGAGGTCGTATTTATAAGAGCCTTCAACTTTATGGAATGGAGCTCTGATTCTGCAGAATTCGTTGATAATGACAGGTTCGTAAGAAGCTTCCCAAGTCGCGTTCCAATCTTGGTCAGGTATGAGTTCTTTTTTTATCAACTTGACATTTGCAAATTGTTCCATCTGCATTATGTCGTTAAGCTCTTCTTCGTTAAGAAGCGGTTCCTGACAATAAGCGTCAAAGCCATCATCTGTATCCATGAAACTGTCGAAGCCTATTTCTCCGAGCAGTTCCATGAACATATCTTTTAAGTTCTCGTTATCTGGATTTGTAAACGAACAGGCGTAATAATTCATAGTCGATTATTTAGAAGCTTGAACAGCGATACTTACGAAATCTTCTGCTTTAAGAGATGCGCCACCGATGAGACCACCGTCGATATCTTCTTGTGCGAACAATTCAGCAGCGTTTTTAGCGTTGCAGCTGCCACCGTAGAGGATACGCAATTGAGCAGCGATGTCTTCGCCATATTTCTCTGCTACGAGAGTACGGATAAACTTGTGAACTTCCTCAGCTTGTGCTGGTGTAGCTGTCTTGCCTGTACCGATAGCCCAAACTGGTTCGTAAGCGATGACTATGTTTTCCATATCAGCTACGTCGAGGTGGAAAAGACCTTCAACGACTTGTTGTTTAATCACGTCGAAGTGAGTGTTGTTTTCTCTTTCTTCGAGGACTTCGCCTACGCAATAGATAGGAACGATTTGGTATTCGAGCAGCTTCTTGATTTTAGCAGCGAGAACTGCATTGTCTTCGTTGAAATATTTTCTTCTTTCGCTGTGACCAACGATGCAGAAATTTGTTCCGAGAGAATCAAGCATCTTTGCAGAAACTTCACCAGTAAAAGCTCCTGATTCGTTTTCATTAACGTTCTGTGCGCCGACATAGAACAACTGTGTGTCGTCTGCCATGTCTGTCACCATTTCTAAATATAAATAAGGTGGACAAATAACTATATCGCAATCAGGTTGTTGGTCTTCGCAGAGGTTAGCAATATTTTCTACAAGGTCTTGAGCTTCTTGGAAGTCAAGGTTCATTTTCCAGTTTCCTGCAACTATCTTTCTTCTCATATTCAGTAAATTTTAACAGTTATTTTTCTTTAAATCAATAATTGCAAATTTATGAAAAAATATCGGAAATAATTAAGATAATGAAACAAAAAAAATCTTGGAAAAACGAATTTTCAGTTTTCAGTTTTCAACTTTAAATTTCTCAATAAACTCTCACTCTCGGGTCAAGGATTCCGTATATAATATCTACAACGATGTTAATAATTATTAACATAAATCCTATTAAGAGAACTGCTCCCATTATCACAGGGAAGTCGAATGTGTCGAGGGCGTCGACAATGATGACGCCGATTCCCTTCCAGTCGAAGACATATTCCACGAAGACCGCACCTGCTAGCAATGAGGCAAACCATCCAGAGATAGCTGTCACAACAGGCGTCATCGCATTTCTTAAAGCATGCACCGTCACGACACGCCACTGCTTCAATCCTTTGGCTCTCGCTGTTCTGATATAATCCATCGACATGGCTTCTAATAAAGATGTTCTGGTCAATTCTACCACAACTGCCAATGGACGTAATCCCAAAGTAAACGCTGGCAAAATAAGATTCTTCAAATCTAAATATGCTCCATTGCCGTAATCATCAACAGAATAAAGATTGCCAGTCATGCTTAAACCGGTAAACGACTCCCAGACATAACCGAAAAGCCAGGCAACCAAAATCGCTGCAAAAAAAGAAGGCAGCGACATTCCTATGGTTGTGATAAATAACGTCAATTTATTTACAAAATCCGTATTGACGACAGCCGCTAATACTCCGATAAAAACACCTAACACTAAAGCGAATGTAATCGCCACAAAAGCCAATATCAAGGTGTTAGGAAAGGCTTCCGATAAAATAGTTTCCACCGACCTCTTGCTCTGATAGGAATATCTTAAATAAGGTGTCTTTAAGACGACATCAACATCACCTATTTTCGCAAGCACGCAATATGATTTGAAGTTGTCGTATTTTCTTTCACCATTTTCATTTTCATAAAAAGAAATCGGCGACAAATCATTAAGATAATCCGTGTATTGTTTAAAAACGCTTTGGTTCAGTCCGAGTTCTTCTCTTATCGCCTGAACGTCAGCTTCATCGGCACGTTGCCCGAGCATCATTCTCACAGGGTCACCAGGAACGATATTAAAAAGGAAGAACACCAGAGTCACGACACCCCAGAGCACTGCCAATCCGTATAATATTTTCCTGATGATATAAGATGTCATAATTATAAGTCAACAGACAACAGTCATTATCAAAAAAATTCCCAACTCCTAACTCCTAATTCCTAACTCCTAACTAATAAGTTTATTTCTTTTTCGCAAGGGAAATCTATCTTACTCCACTTATCCAAGATAACGCCATTATCCATAAGCATCAAACCTGGATTTGAACGGACCATAGTCTTCAGTTCGAGTTCGTCGCCATAATAGACTTCGTCGAACATATAATAGTTTTCTTGCAATTCGTGAACATATTCCGGATTGACGGAGGTAACCCATAAATAATTGAATCCGTTTTCATTAGCGAAGTCATAAATACGTTGACACTCTTTGATATCCTTTTCTGTAATCTCATCGAGATAAGGAGCCACGAACACAAACAATTTTTCTGTATCATAAAGAACGTCTGTGTAATCATCGCCGTCTTCGTTTAAGATAGAGAATCCAAGCGACTGATTTCCACCTTCTTGTCTTTGAGAAACGAATTCCCATTGCGACATCCAAATCGAGTCGTTCCATGGATAATTAGGAGAAAGATATTCCTGTTCCTCTCCTGTCTCTGTATTTTTAAATGTGAGATAAATTTCAGCAGGTTCTTCTGTTTCAGCAGGTTTCATATCCTTACCGACTTTCCATTCCATAAAATCAATCACAGGAAGATGGCGTACGTTATAGATTTCAAAGCCGATGAACATTCCCATGAAAATGATTGTAAACAGAGTCTGTCCTAATATCGTAACTCTTTTATTTACAAGAGTTTTGTTATTAAATATCAGAGGAATTAATATTGAAATGATTATCAGATTTTTGAAGAAAGTCTGCCAGTTGCTCATCTTGATTGCCGTTCCGAAGCATCCGCAATCTGGGACGAGATTATATATCGCGTCGAAGAAGGTTGTAATCGTGAAGAACAGCATCAGCAGCGAAGCGCCGAGCGTAGCGAGGCGCGGCAAAAGATTAAGCATCAAACAGATACCGACAATAAACTCTGCCATTATCATTATTATCGCTAGAGGCAACGCCAAATCGTTAAGCCATTGTATGTCATAAGCGATGAAATAATCAAGCATCTTGTACTTCGTTCCGAGAGGGTCAACGCCTTTGGTAAAGCTGCTAAATACAAACAATGCGCCGACCAACACACGGCACAAGGTCAATCCAGATTTATTGTAAAAACTATTGAAAAGCAATGCTGCAAAAATCGGGAACACTATTGCAGCCAACAACAGCCATGAAAAATTAGGAAAGAAACCAACCAAGACAGCGCATATCAATGCCCAAATCGTGATTGCAAATGAAAGAAATCCTGATTTTGTGTAGTCTTTTTTCATAATTATTGTTCAGCTTGTTCAGATAATAAAATCATACAGAAGACAGCATAATTGATGATGTCGAAATAGTTTGCATCTAAGCCTTCAGAGATAATCGTTTTACCATCATGGTCTTCTATCTCTTTAATTCTCAAAAGTTTCATCAAAATCAAATCTGTCATTGAACTGACGCGCATGCTTCTCCAAGCTTCGTCGTAATCGTGGTTTTTGCATTGCATCAAATCGTATGCTTCTTGAAGTACGCCAGAATAAAGTTCTGCTGCTTTTTCAGGTTCAAGGTCTGGTTTATCAACAACGCCCAAGCGCAACTGAATGATAGCCATTGCTGAATAATTGATAATACCGATAAATTCTGGCTCAATTCCTTCATTAACCAAACGCTCTGCTTTTGTTTGCAAACTTCTGATACGATTCGCTTTGATAAAAATCTGGTCAGTGACAGATGTGGTTCTCATGATACGCCATGCAACGCCATAATCCATCATCTTTTTAGTAAAAATCTCAGTACATTGTTCAACGACCTTTTTAAATTGATTTTGTGTATCTTTCATCGTAATATTTTTTTATTTTTGCAAGGAAAATTGTTTTTAGTTTATCAATAAAACAATCAATATTTTAAGAATGTAAAGATAAACATTTTTTACTATGAAACTGAAGATTGGCGAGCATTTTTTTTCATGGGACAGACCATTGGTGATGGGCATTTTAAACCTCACTCCTGACTCTTTTTACGACGGTGGTTCTCACAACAACACCGACGATGTTTTAAGACATTGTGAAAAAATGTTAACAGAAGGAGCCGACATCATCGACATCGGAGCATTTTCTTCACGTCCTGGAATGGAAATAATTTCCGCTGAAGAGGAAAATCGCCGTCTTCTCCCCTATTTAACTGAGATAAAAAAAAGATTTCCTGAGACAATAATCTCAATCGATACGTTTCGTAAAGAGGTAGCAAAGAACGCATTAGAAAACGGAGCCGACATCATCAACGATATTTCAGGCGGAATATTCGACGAAGAGATGCTTCCTTATATAGGCGAAAACCATATACCTTATATCATGATGCATTGTGGTGGCAGCATAGAATCGCTGCATACAAATCATATCAAAGAGAATCCTTGCGAGATTGTAAAATCTTTTTTTGAAAGACAGATTGAGTTTTTATCACAATACGAAGAACAACAAGTCATACTTGACCCAGGAATAGGTTTCAATAAAAGCATGAAATCTAACTTCGAATTGTTAAATAATATTAACGAATATAGAGTTAACAATCTTCCTGTCTTGATTGGCATTTCGCGAAAATCAATGATTTATAAAACATTGAAAATAACATCACAAGAAGCACTCAACGGAACTACTGTATTAAACACAATTGCTTTAATAAATGGCGCAGATATTTTGAGAGTTCACGATGTTAAAGAAGCCGTGGAAGCAGTGAAACTTGTTAAAGAACTTTGAGCTGTTGGCTATTGGATGACCGATCGCTGAGCTTGTCGAAGCGCCGAACCTTGCCTTCGACAGGCTCAGGCACCTCGGAACTATGAACTATAAACTAAAACTAAAAAAATCTTTATTCTTTCGCCTTTCGTCTTTAGTCTTTTTCTTATCTTTGTTGCAAATACATTTTATCATGACTGAGCTTCTTATAAATGCATTCATACAGGTCCGTATCTGGGATATTTTGGATATATTTCTAGTCGGATTATTATTTTATGGTTTATATTGTTTGGTAAAAGGCACCACTGCCATCAAGATTTTCTTTGGTATAGTTGCCATTATTTTGGGTTTGAAAATAGTGACTGCTCTTAACATGGAGCTGCTCAGTTACATCCTCGGAGCTTTCGTCAATGTCGGTTTCATCGCATTGATTATCATCTTCCAGCCTGAAGTAAGACGATTCCTTTTAGGCATCGGCAACACCAAAATTTCTTTAGCATTTAAAAATCTTATCGCAAACCTCGGTTTCAGATATAAAGAAGAAAAAAGCCTCGACCTCGACGCCATCTGCGAAGCTTGCGCCTCGATGTCACAGGACAAGGTCGGTGCCTTGATTTTATTGACTCAGGAGAACAACTTAAACGAAATCATCGACACAGGCGTCGTGATTGATGCCGTCATCAGCAAGCCATTACTTGAAAACATATTCTTCAAAAACAGTCCGTTACACGATGGCGCGATGGTCATTGCAAATAACAAAATCGAAGCTGCGCGTTGCATCCTTCCTATCACTCAAAACATCAATCTTCCTGGCAGTTACGGACTTCGTCACAGAGCTGGCATTGGAATAACAGAAAACAGCGACTGCATCGCACTTGTAGTTTCTGAAGAGACAGGAAGCATCAGAATCATCAAAGGAGGTAAAGTCTACGACGTAAAGGCTTCAGAGATGAAAGCTAAGATAAAAGAGTTGAGTAATAAGAAGAGTATTGATAGTTAGGAGTTAGGAGTTAGGAGTTAGGAGTTAGGAGTTGGGAGTTTTAGAGTTCGATAAGTCTGTCTTTTCCAGTATAATAAATATACGATTCGTAGGGGTCGTAGCGCATATATATATCATCAGAGTATTCCAAACCTTTCTTACGCATTTCTTTCTTAACATACTCATTCATAAAGTAATCGAAGGAATAACCAGCATAAAGTTTTCCCAACATTACTGCAAAATCGTAAAAGCCGTCAATATTTATATGATGCAAATCAACATTTATAATAAGATTATTCAACGAATCTAATGTGTAATAACAATCATTTATATACTCATCATAATTTTGTTCCGTGAAAAGAACATTAGATTCATTATCGTTATTGATAAGTTCAAACCAAGAGGCGACATTGACTGTAGTCGATGGAATAAATTCACAATTGCCTTCAACGCCACAATCAGTCAGCAAATAATTTACAAGCTCTTGTATTTCAATATGTGACAAATCGACGACCCAATGCAAGGAGTCTGGTGTAGTATTTTCGTTTTCCCAATATTGCAATTTCAAATCGTAATCTTTCAAAGCATCTTCAAAAGAAGCGAGCATCACATCTAGGAATATTTCATCTTCTATCTTATTTAAAATCTTGATTCTAGAGTTTATCGTATCTTGCAATTGATCTTCGTCCAACAAAACCAAGTCGATACTTGTAGGATTACAATCGTTTCTTAAATTAGTCTTTTTTAATTCATCAGGGACATAAAACGCCACAGAAGCGCCTTTGGCTTTATTTACGAAATCATAAGCTAAATTCTTATGAGTAGAACAAGAAGCAAGCATCAAAAGCACAGACAGCAACATTACAAATTGCATAGGGACGCGATTCATCACGTCCCTAAGTATTGATTTTTTATATGCTTGTTTATTTGTCTTAATCTTCATAAATCACTCAAATAGTGTCAATTGCACGCCATCGTCTTCAGAGAAGAAATTATCATCAGACTCATTGGAAGAAGTGTTCATTTCTAGATTTGTATTTTCCAATTCTTCTGCATTATCTTCTGCTATTTCTACTACCTCTTCTTCTACTGTCTCTTCTTCTTGTGGCTCATACGGTTCGAGGAAAGTATAAGTAGCCACATCGCGAGTAGAAAGACGTTTTCCTTTTGCTTTATAGCTCTTCACTCCTATATATTCCGCGACGTTAAGCTCTTCATCTTCATATTGTTTACCAGAAGCGCTATCATTAAACGAGAGCATCAGTCGTGGCAACTTATCCATATTCATGACGAGATATTCGGCATTTTCGTTTTCGCCTATGAAAGAAATTCGTCTGTTAAGAGGAGTATCTTCTTCTATCATGAAGCGTTTGATATACATCAACTTTGTCTCGCCTTCGATGTAAATAACAGAGAAAACAGCATTAGGCTCGAATTTCATGATTTGTGTCATATCATCATCGAAGTGTGTCGACAAATCATAGCCACTGAGGCGGAATTCGCCGTTCGAGAATATCTGTAATATCTTATCGTCGCCAGAGAATTCACCCAATAAAGTACCGCGTTTGTCAGCATTGAGACGTTTCACTGTATCGTCATACCAAATCTCTCGAGCTGCCAATGTTGACACGCCTCCATCACGTTTGACAATCTTATTTATCGGATGCATAGTAAGTCTATTTCCTTGACTTGCACGGCCTTTAATAGCCAAATCTGCGAAGTTATACTCGAATGAAGTCTTCTTCAACTTAGGTTGAGGACGAAGCATAACCTTGATGACTTCAGCCTCGCCATTAGGATTTGCGGAGAAATAAACGACTTTTGAACCTGGCTCGCCTTTGGTCAAATCGTAGTCCTTGTCGTGTGTTATACCTTTGACAGAGAAACGTTTCACATAATATGGAGAGCCAGATTTTCCTGAACGATACACCATATTATAGACAGTTCTGTCATCATTCTTGTGGAATACGTCAGCATGTATAATCTTTTCTGGTCCCACGAAGCATTTAGGTTGCAACTTAGTGACCATAAATGTTCCGTTTTCGCGGAATACGATGATATCGTCCAAGTCGGAACAGTCTGACACAAAAGTATATGCATCTTTGTTTTGTTCTTTCTTAAGACCTGCAGAGGTACAAATGAAGCTCTCTTCCTTGTTGACGTAGAGTTTTTCGTTATTAGCGGCAACGGCGACAGCTGATATATTGTCGAAGTTGCGTATTTCTGTTCTACGCTCGCGACCTTTACCATGTTTTCTCTTAATTTCAGTATAGAAATTGATGGTATAGTCAACGATATGGTCGAGGTCGTATTTTACTTTTTCTATTTGACTTTCAATATCAAGGATTTGTTCTTCAGCTTTCTTGATATCGAATTTTGAAATCTTTCTAACAGGTTTCTCACACAATCTCAAGACGTCGTCGCGAGTTATTTCAGCTTTCAACATCTGACGATATGGGTCGAAAGCTCTTTCGATTTCTGTCACTTGTTCATCCCAAGAGTCGGCGTCTTTTTCCAATATTTTATAAATACGTTTCTCGAAGAAAATCTTTTCCAACGAAATCAAGTGCCAGTCTCTTTCAAGTTCATCGAGTTTTATTTTCAATTCCCAGCTCAACAAGTCGAGAGTTCTGTCAGTGCTTTCTTTCAAGATAGCAGATATCGTTGTAAACTCAGGATGCTCATTGCGGATAACGCAGGTACACAAGCTATTGAGCGACACCTGACATTGAGTAAAAGCATAAAGAGCGTCAATTGTCTGGTCTGGCGACACGCCGCTTGCGAGATGTATCACTATTTCAGCATTACGAGAAGTATTGTCATCGACGCGACGTATTTTAATCTGTCCCTTCTCCCCTGCTTTTGTTATAGATTCGATTAAAGTTCCCGTTGTTGTTCCGTAAGGAATCTCGGTAATCACAAGCGTCTTTTTATCAAGTTGCGTTATTTTTGCTCTGACTTGAACCTTACAGCCACGCTCGCCGTCGTTATATCCACGCACATCAATCATACCTCCAGTTCTAAAGTCTGGATACAACACGAACTCTTCATCACGAAGATAAGCTATAGAAGCATCTATCAATTCGTTGAAGTTATGAGGAAGTATTTCACACTTAAGACCGACGGCGATACCCATTGCACCTTGAGCTAAAAGCAAAGGGAACTTAACAGGAAGAGTAACTGGTTCTTTGTTACGTCCGTCGTATGAGAACTTCCATTCTGTAGTCTTTGGATTATATACAACATCGAGAGCGAATTTTGAAAGACGAGCCTCTATGTAACGAGGAGCAGCTGCAGGGTCACCAGTCAAGATATTACCCCAGTTACCTTGAGTATCAATAAGCAAATCCTTTTGACCTAGATTTACCAAAGCGTCACCTATAGAAGCATCACCATGAGGGTGATATTTCATGGTATTACCCACAATATTAGCGACCTTATTATAACGTCCGTCTTCCAACTCTTTCATAGAATGCAAGATGCGACGCTGTACAGGCTTAAAACCATCATTTATTTCAGGAACTGCACGGTCAAGAATAACACTAGAAGCATAATCAATAAACCAATTATCAATCAAGCCCTTAAGAGGAATCACTCTAAAACCTCCATCGCTTTGCTGAACACGAACACCTGATTCTTCTACTGCGTTTTGTCCTTCTAATTCTAAGTCTTTATTTTCTTCCATAAAAAACAAGCTCTCTTTACCCTAAAAATTAAGTGGATATTTGTATAAAAAACTACCTACAAAGGTAGTAAAAAAATGTTTTTATCATTTACGTTTTTCCCGAAATCTTTCAACAATAATTACAGAAATGCCGACGGCTAAGCACCGATAGCAAAACAACATTATAAATCATTTCCAGAAACGTAAAATTAAAGTTTCTATCAACAATGCCAATAATGCTATGACGACAAAGATCTTCCAAACTGCAATATCCTTTACTATAATTTTCATCACATCTTCTGATGCTTTACGATTGTCTTCCTCAAGATCTATCATTGCCAAAACATTAAGATTATTATCTTTCAGCGATTTGTACAATTCGTCTTTTCCAAAGAACGACATCTCAGATTCCTCGCGACTATCATTCCATGCCACTGTAGTGATATAATCTTCATTTTTATAAATATCATAAAATCCGGAAGAAGACAGATCTTCAAAGAAATACAAATAATTCACATTATTTCTTTTCTCAACAAGCGGAAACATCTCATACATTCCATTCTCGCTTTTAAGACTTATCCTATCATCAACACCCAATAAGACATCACTAATATCCAATGTCTTATCTATTCCCAAAGTATAATACAAATCCAGAACATCACCTCCTATCAATGCCATTTTATATATAAACGGAACAAACAAAGCATGATTTGCCAAGTCGGAATATTCCTCATCAAAATTCGTTGACATTACGAAAACCCTGCCCTTTTCATAACTGCTCATCATAAGAAGCGGATTGCCGTTCTGCAAAGAAATTATATTCAAAATATTCTTACTGACATCAAAACGAATATGCTTATAAATCTCAGGCAAATCAGCATTATCTGGTAATTTCACAAAAATATCATCAAAAAAAGAATTACGTTTCGCAATATATTCAATTCTATTTTTATTTTCATCTAAATGCCTTGGTTCAACTCCAATATTATTATAAATATAAGAATTATCCGTATTTTCATCATTTAGAAGCAAAAGCGTTCCTCCTTGCGAAGCGAAATCCAACAACAATTGTTGCATCGTCTCATTAAGATTCGCCTTTTCATTCACAACAAGCATCTGAGCATTATTTATCATCTGCTGGTCAATGGAGAAAGAACTCATTGACTGATAATTAACGAGAGCATCGCCTTCGAAAAGTAGTTCCAAATAACTGCTGACCATTGACTGCTGACCATTGACTGTTGGCTTAATTTCGATAACATTTATTGAAGGACGTACTTTTAAAACGAGATTATATTCGTCGTCAAATGATATAGGAGAATCCTGAATTGAGACTTTCGCCTTTCTGTCACCGTCATTATTAACGACAAACTGCATATTGACATCTGTGAAAGAATTAGCGTCAACATCACAAGTTGTGTAAGCGACAATATTATCATCTAAAGAAAAATTAACAGGAATGCCTTTAATATTATTCGATGTTTCATTAACTATTCTGGCGTTAAGTTCATTAGTCATATTTTTTTGCAGCACTGGCGACTGAAGCCAAACAGAATCGATATAGATATTATTTTGAAAATCAGACTTCATAGGAAAAGCAACGACTTGTATCGTGCTGTCATTTTTCAACTCATTGAAGTTCATCATATTTTTCTGAAAGTCAGAATAAGTGAAAAGCGTTGCTGATTTAAAATCATATTTCCTTTTTATAAATGCCAAGCTATTATAAATATCATTAAACGAAGTCGAAGCTGCTTCTACTTTCATCTCGTTAAGTCGCAGAAGCATCTCATCTTTATTCATTGGATATTCATTTTTTGGGTCTCTATCGTTGGAAAGAAGAATATATTTTTGTGCTTGATTAAGATTTTCAATAAGTTTAAATGCCGAGGCTCTAGAATCTTCAAACAGCGTCTTTTCTGCAGAAAGGGTCTGCATACTCATTGAATTATCGATATATATAGCGATTAGATTATCTACATTATTATTTACGGCATTATTATCTTTCTTATAAGGATAAGCGAAAGCTATTACGAGAGCTGCCACAAAAAGCATTCTTGCCATCAACACAAAGAAATGTTTCAGTTTTTTCGTCTTAGAATTTTCCTGTTCTATTGTCTTAAGTATGGAAGTATTGCTAAAGTAAACCGTCTTATGTCTTCTGAAGTTAAACAAATGAATGACAAGCGGTATTATGAGTGCGAAGAGCGCGTAAAGCATATTAGGATAAAGGAATTCCATCGACTTGAAAATTTATATGCAAAGATAAGAAAAAAGACTACAAGACAAAGAGACTACAAGACCACAAGTTTTAGTAAGTTTCAAATAAAAAAATTTTTTGTCTTGTTGACATGTAGTCTTGTTGTCTTATAAAAACGAAAAAACCTCAGAACTTGAGGTTCTGAGGTTTTAAGTTTTTTTATGTTTTGAATTATCAAACGATACCTTGAGCTAACATAGCTTTAGCAACTCTCATGAAGCCAGCGATGTTTGCACCTTTAACGTAGTCGATTGTACCATCTTCTTGTTTACCGTATTCGATGCAGAGGTCATAGATGTCATTCATAATCTTTTGTAATTTAGCGTCTACTTCTTCTGCAGTCCAGCTGATGTGAGCAGCGTTTTGGCAGATTTCGAGGCCTGATGTAGCAACGCCACCAGCGTTAACAGCTTTACCAGGAGCGAATGGAGTACCTGATTTTTGGATTGTTGAGATAGCGCCTGGTTGG
>JAZOSK010000069.1:0-4665 GCA_045657145.1 Bacteroidales bacterium
GTAAAAGAAGAAGTTAATAACGAAAGTAAAGAATAAGCGTATGAATCCAAAGAAAACATTCCCTAAAGGCGGTGTTCATCCTGAAGAAAATAAACTTTCGTCAGACAAACCCATAATAACATTTCCTATTCCAAAACAAGTGATAATTCCGTTGGGACAATGTCTCGGCGCACCGGCAGAAGCCATCGTCAAAAAAGGCGACGAGGTGAAAGTGGGACAGCTCATCGGAACCGCGAAAGGTTTCATCTCAGCCAACGTACACTCTTCTGTGAGCGGTAAAGTCACCAAAGTTGACGAAGTGATGGACCACACCGGCTATCGCAAACCAGCAGTCTTCATCGATGTTGAAGGCGACGAATGGCTTGAAGGAATAGACACCAGCGACAAATTAGTAGGTGAAATAACATTATCACGAGAAGAAATAATCAACAGAGTCAAAGACCACGGCATCGTCGGCATGGGCGGCGCCACCTTCCCGACAAGCGTAAAACTCTCTATTCCAAAAGATAAAAAAGCTGAGTTCGTCATCATCAACGCTGCGGAATGCGAGCCATACCTCACATGCGACAACCGACTTCTTCTCGAGAAACCACATGAATTCTTGGTAGGCGTCAAGATTTTGATGAAAGCCGTCGATGCCCCTAAAGCTATAATAGGCATAGAAATCAACAAAATCGAAGCAGCGAAATTGTTAGACGAAATCATCAATGGCGACGAATATTATCACGGAATTGAGGTTCAGCCATTACAGACAAAATATCCACAAGGAGGTGAAAAACAGCTCATCAAGGCTTGTACAGGAAGAGAAGTTCCATCAGGAAAATTGCCTATAGAGACAGGCTGCGTCGTCGTCAATGTCGCATCCACTTATGCGATTTATGAAGCCGTACAGAAGAACAAGCCTCTCATCTCAAGAGTGGTAACCGTCACTGGCAAGTCAGTAAAAGACCCATCTAACTTCATGGTAAGAATAGGAACACCGTCAACACAGCTCATCGAAGCCGTTGGAGGTCTCCCAGAAAACACCACCAACATCATCAACGGTGGTCCTATGATGGGCAAGTCTGTTTCTGTTAACGACTTCCCTGTCATCAAGGGAACATCAGGCATCTTACTCATGACCGACAAAGAAGCGCAGCCTCGCAAAGTCGGCAACTGTCTTCGTTGCGGCAAATGTATCAACGCATGTCCAATGGGTTTGGAACCATTCCTACTCTGCCGCCTGTCAAAGAACAATTTCTTTGAAGACACAGAAACAGAACGCATCATGGACTGTATAGAATGTGGTTCATGCGAGTTCACTTGTCCAGCTAACATTCCATTGTTAGACTACATCCGTTACGGCAAGAATAAGACAGGTCAATTAATCCGTTCACGTAATCAGAAATAATTAAGAGATGAATAATTACACAATATCAGGCTCACCTCACGTTCATGGAGGCGAAAGCACAAAGAAAATAATGTACAGCGTCATCATCGCACTGATGCCAGCTTTCTTATTTTCAATTTATTATTTCGGCTTCAATGCTATCCGCGTGACTTTAATATCAGTTGCGGCATGCGTCTTAGTCGAATGGCTTATTCAGAAATATCTCATCAAAGGTCCTTGCACCATCGCTGACGGCTCAGCGATAATAACAGGTATCTTGTTGGCTTTCAACTTGCCATCCAACATACCAGCATGGATGATAATAGTAGGCTCTATCGTAGCCATAGGCATCGGCAAGATGTCGTTCGGCGGTTTGGGCAACAACCCGTTCAACCCAGCATTGGTAGGACGCGTCTTCATGCTCATCTCCTTCCCTGTCGCAATGACAACATGGCCAACACCACAGCCATTGTTCGGAGGTTCTGCTATAGACGCATTAACAGGTCCAACACTCTTGGGCTACGTCAAAGAAGGATTGTCACAAGGAATAGCAGCCAACGACTTAATAGTTTATGATAAAATCCAAAACTTTATCTACAGCGGTTCATTAGGTGAGATAGGTTCCATTGCCATCATCATCGGCGGTCTCTTCCTGATAATAAGAAAAGTCATCGACTGGCAGACACCTGTCATCATCATCGCCACTGTAGCCATCGTTTCAACGATATGCTGGATTATCGACCCAGTTCAATTCGTTCATCCAATGATACACATCTTCGGCGGCGGTTTGATGCTCGGAGCCTTCTTCATGGCAACAGACATGGCAACATCACCGATGACGATGAAAGGCAAGATTGTCTTCTCTATTGGAGTAGGAGCCTTGACAATCATCATCCGTCTCTGGGGTGCTTATCCAGAAGGTATGTCATTCGCTATTTTGATTATGAACGCTTTCGTTCCTTTAATCAACAAAGCTTGTAAACCAACACGTTTCGGTAACCTCGTAAAATAATAAGATTATGGCAGCAAAGAAAGACACATTAATAAATATGTTTGTAGCCTTATTCGTGATATGCATAGTATCAGGCGGAGTTTTAGGCGTAGTTTATAATGCCACCAAAGACCCTATCGCCGCAGCGGAGACTGCAAAGAAAACAGAGGCTATCAAAAACGTACTTCCTGAATTTGAGACATTAAAAGACGTCACAGTAAAATCGGCTGTTGCTGGCGAAGACGTAGAGATTCCATTCTACCTCGCATACGACGCTAACAACAACTTCATAGGAGCGGCTGTCGAGACATTTACCAACAAAGGATTCAGCGGCAACATCAGTCTTATGGTAGGCATCTTGGCAGACGGCACCTTGAAAAACATCTCCGTATTGCAACATGCTGAGACTCCAGGCTTAGGTTCCAAGATGTCAGAACCAGCATTCAAAGACCAGTTCAACGACAAGAGAGCTGATTCTTTCAACTTCAAAGTGAAGAAAGACGGTGGCGATGTTGATGCCATCACAGCAGCTACAATCAGCTCAAGAGCATTCTGCGATGCAGTAAACCGCGCATTATTAACATTTGAAAACAACAAAGGAGGATTTTAATTATGGCTAACTGGAACAACTTAACAAAAGGATTCTTCAAAGAAAATCCGGTATTCGTCCTTCTCCTCGGATGCTGTCCAACATTGGCGACCACAACCAGCGCCATCAACGGACTCTCAATGGGCTTGGCAACGACTTTCGTATTGATATTGTCTAACATGTGCATATCTTTATTAAAGAACTTCATCCCTAACAAAGTACACATCCCATGTTATATCGTCGTCATCGCATCATTCGTGACTGTGTTACAGCTTTTGATGCAGGCATATCTCCCAAGCATTTATGAGACTCTCGGTCTTTTCATCCCGCTCATCGTCGTTAACTGTATCGTACTCGGACGTGCAGAAGCATTCGCATGCAAGAACGGCATCGGCGCTTCAGCCATCGACGGCATCAGCATGGGTTTAGGATATTCAATGGCACTCACCATCTTAGGTTCAATCCGCGAAATATTAGGTAGCGGTTCTATCTTCGGCTGGAAGTTCATCGGCGGCGACGCTATCTTGGTATTCGTCCTCGCTCCAGGAGCCTTCATCGCTATGGGTTATCTCATTGCCATCATGAACAGACTTTTAAAGAAATCAAAATAAGTTATTGACAATTAAAGATATTAAGATATGGAATACTTACTTATATTTATCTCGGCAATATTCGTCAACAATATCGTTTTGACACAGTTCCTTGGCATCTGCCCTTTCCTCGGCGTATCCAAGAAAATATCCACCTCATTAGGTATGGGTGCTGCCGTTATCTTCGTCATAACTTTAGCGACAATAGTTACATGGCTCATCCAGCACTATCTGTTAAACCCTTTTAACTTAGGATTCTTGCAGACCATAGCATTTATCTTGGTCATCGCTGCATTGGTACAGATGGTAGAAATCATATTGAAAAAGATAAGTCCTTCATTATATGCGGCATTAGGCGTATTCTTACCGCTCATCACCACTAACTGCTGCGTTCTCGGTGTGGCAATCCTCGTGATACAAAAAGACTTCGGTCTCTTAGAAGGCACGATGTACGCTTTAGCTAACGGCGTCGGTTTCACATTGGCGTTGGTTGTCTTCGCTGGATTACGCGAGCAACTCACATTGTCAGACGTTCCAAAAGGAATGAAAGGCGTGCCTATCGCATTAGTGACAGCAGGTATCCTCGCATTAGCTTTCATGGGATTCGCAGGATTGGTATAGAACTTTAGAATTCTAGAAATTTATTAGAACCTCAAAACTTCAGAATCTAAAAAAAATTCTGAGGTTCTGAGGTTTTGAATTTCTTGTATCTAAAAAAACTTGTAGTCTCGTTGTCTCGTTGTCTCGTTGTCTTGTTGACTTTTTTCTTATCTTTGCAACTATGAGAATAATTGTAGTTTTTATATTGTTCCTTTTGTTAGGAGTCACCGAGGGAAAGACGCAAAGACTCAATGACGCAAAGACACAAAGTGAAGACTCTGCGTCTCTGTGTCTCTGCGACTCTGCGTCTTATTACGAATCGCAGATTCGTCTCGCTGACTCCTTATATAAAAACTATCTTCCACAATCGAATTTCGAAGAAGTAAAAGCAGCGATGGAGTTTTTTGATAGCCTTAATAGCTGTCAGTCATCCGCTGTCAGCCGTCACCAATCCAAGTTTAGTAAATTGCATGGTTTAAAGCCTAACCTAATAGACACATTGACTTATAGACTTATCAACTTCAAC
>JAZOSK010000070.1:0-2860 GCA_045657145.1 Bacteroidales bacterium
TGCTGCGATAACATCCATGTGGTTGTTTGTATAAACGCGGCGAGCGATGCAGAGACGGAGAAGGTCTAAGCCACCGAAACGGTTTTCGCGTGTGACAGGGTCACGGTCAGCGAGGATGTAACCGATTTCGCAACCACGAACGCCAGCTTCAAGATAAAGCTCGATAGCGAGTGTTTGTGCAGGGAATTCTTCTTTAGGAACGTTTGTGAGAACGCGGTCAGCGTCAACGAAGAGAGCGTGACCACCAACTGGACGTTGGTAAGGGATGCCGTATTCGTCTAATTTTGCTGCGAGGTATTGAACTTGTTTAACACGTGTTTCGATGTTGTCGAGTTCTGTGTTTTCGTCGAGACCTACTGCGAGAGCGTCCATATCACGACCGTTCATACCACCGTATGTGAGGTAACCTTCGAATGGGATGCAGAAACGTTTTGCACCTTCGAACCAGTCTTCGTGATGTGTAGCGATGAAACCACCCATGTTAACGATACCGTCTTTCTTAGCTGACATTGTCATACCGTCTGCATATTGGTACATTTCCTTAACGATTTCTTTGATAGTCTTGTCAGCATAACCAGCTTCGCGTGTCTTGATGAAGTAAGCATTTTCAACGAAACGTGCTGAGTCGAAGATAACGCGTTTGCCATATTTGTTAGCAACTTCTCTAACTTCGCGGAGGTTTTGCATTGATACAGGTTGACCACCAGCTGTGTTGTTTGTAATAGTAACGATTACGAAAGGAACTTTTTCTGCGTTTTCTGCGAGACATTTTTCAAGTTTCTTAACGTCAACATTACCTTTGAAAGGAACTTCTAATTGTGTATCTTTTGCTTCGTCAATTGTGCAGTCAACTGCGAAAGCTTTACGGCTTTCAATGTGACCTTTTGTTGTGTCGAAGTGTGAGTTACCTGGAACGATGTCGCCGTTCTTTACGAGGTGGCTGAAGAGAACGTTTTCAGCAGCACGGCCTTGGTGTGTCGGGATAACATATTCGAAGCCTGTGAGGCGTGTGATAACTTCTTTGAGACGGAAGAATGAAGATGAACCAGCGTAGCTTTCGTCGCCCATCATCATAGCAGCCCATTGACGGTCGCTCATAGCGCCAGTACCTGAGTCTGTTAAACAGTCGATGTAAACTTGGTCAGCTTTCAAGTTGAACAAATTGTAGTGAGCTTCTTTCATCCATTGTTCACGTTCTTCACGTGTACTTTTCTTGATAGGTTCGACCATCTTGATCTTCCATGATTCTGCAAATGGTAATTCCATGATATTTATTTTTTATATGTTAATAATTTACTTAAATGCTTAATTTATAATGCATAATGCATAAAAAAATATACTTGATTTTGAACCTCAAAGGTACAAAAGTTTTTTTTAATAACAAAGGTTTTTTAAACAAAACTTTGAAAGAAATCAACGTTCGGCTGATTTAAAAACATATCAAAAAAAAACGCTTCGAATATTATTTCATCGAAGCGTTTTTATAGAACGGGGAAACGTATTATCTAAAACAAATCCGTTTCAATCATACGTCCCCAAAATAATCAAATTATTTTTTCAATGGTTCTGCTATCTTAGCTGCCAAGAATTGTCTGTTCATTCTAGCGATGTTAGTTACAGAAATACCTTTTGGACATTCTGCCATACATGCGTATGTGTTTGAACAGTTACCGAATCCGAGTTCGTCCATTCTTGCGACCATTTTTTGTACTCTTTCGTATGTTTCAACTTGACCTTGTGGTAACAAAGCGAGTTGAGAGAACTTAGCTGATACGAAGAGCATAGCGCTACCGTTTTTACATGTTGCAACGCAAGCACCGCAACCGATACATGAAGCAGCGTCCATAGAGAGGTCAGCATCGTGTTTGTTGATTGGGAGAGCGTTTGCGTCTGGCACACCACCTGTGCGTACTGATACGTAGCCACCAGATTGGATGAGTCTGTCCAAAGCTGAGCGGTCAACCATCAAGTCCTTGATGATAGGGAAAGCTTCAGAGCGCCATGGTTCGATAGTGATTGTTTCACCGTTTTTGAACTTACGCATGTGAAGTTGGCAAGTTGTGGTGTTTTTATATTTTCCGTGAGGGTGACCGTTGATATACAAGCCACAAGCACCGCAGATACCTTCGCGGCAGTCGTGATCGAATGTGACAGGGTCTTCACCTTGCAAGACGAGTCTTTCGTTCAAGATGTCGAGCATCTCGAGGAATGAAGCTTCTTCAGGGATATTGTCAACGTTATATTCAACGAAGCGGCCTTTATCTAAATTATTTTTCTGTCTCCAGATTTTTAACTTTAAATTCAACATAGTGCAAAATTATTTATAGTTTCTTTGTTTAACCTCGACATTTTCGAACTTAAGTTGTTCTTTGTACAATACAGGTTCTGCGTCAGGACCTTGGTATTCGTAAGCTGCTACGAAGCTGTATTCAGCGTCGTTACGCATTGCTTCGCCGTCAGGAGTTTGGAATTCTTCACGGAAGTGACCGCCGCATGATTCGTTACGCATGAGAGCGTCGCGTGCCATGAGTTCGCCCATTTCCAAGAAGTCAGCTACTCTAAGAGCTTTTTCAAGTTCGTTGTTCATACCGCCTGATGTAGCAGGAACTTTAACGTCTTGCCAGAACTCTTTACGTAATGCCTTGATTTCTTCGATAGCTTGTTTCAAGCCTTGTTCGTTACGAGCCATACCGACTTTGTTCCACATGATAAGACCTAGGCGACGGTGGATTGAATCAACTGTTTGTTTACCGTTGATAGCCATGAGTCTGTTGATCTTTTCACGGATTTGTTTTTCAGCTTCCATGAATTCTGGAGCGTCTGGATTGAAGCGTGGAACACCGATTTGGTCTGAAAGGTA
>JAZOSK010000071.1:0-15306 GCA_045657145.1 Bacteroidales bacterium
GTCGCTGCTCATTGTCTCGAAGAATGCTCTTGCGTAGTTGGCTGATGTGTTGCCGATGTCGCCTCTCTTAGCGTCAGCGATGACGAAAATCTCTGGATAGTTAGCTTTGATATATTTTATTGTCTTGTCTAATGTTTCCCAGCCTTTTGCACCATATACTTCGTAGAAAGCTGTGTTAGGCTTGTAAGCTACTGTATATTGAGCTGTTGCGTCGATGATTTGTTTGTTGAATTCAAAGACAGGGTCTTCACATTCTAAAAGATGTTGTGGAATCTTGTTGATGTCGGTGTCTAAACCAACACAAAGAAATGACTTCTTTGCAAATATCTGTTCTACTAATTGTTGTTTGTTCATAACTGTATTTGTTTTAATTGTTTATCTGTTTTTTAGACGCATCAATGTTTGTTTATTTTTTGTAGGAAACATTGATACGTCTCTACAACTCCTAATTCCTAACTCCTAACTCCTAACTCCTAACTCCTAATTCCTAATTCTCTTTAAGACGTTCTGCATTTTCTGCCATCTGCAACTTCTCAATGATTTCATTGATGTCGCCATCGATGATTGATTGCAAGTTATAAATAGTCAAGTTGATGCGATGGTCGGTGACGCGGCCTTGTGGATAGTTGTATGTTCTGATTTTGGCTGAACGGTCGCCAGTAGAAACCATTGTCTTTCTTTGAGAAGCTATGCTTTCGAGGTATTTGTTGTATTCTCTTTCGTAGAGACGAGTTCTCAAAACCTTCATTGCTGTTGCGAGGTTTTTAATCTGTGACTTCTCGTCTTGACAGGAAACCACGATGCCGCTTGGGATGTGTGTAAGACGAACGGCAGAATATGTCGTGTTAACAGACTGTCCGCCAGGACCTGAGGCGCAGAATGTTTCTTTTCTGATGTCTTTTTCATTGAGTTCCACGTCGAATTCTTCAGCTTCAGGAAGCACTACAACAGACGCTGCTGATGTATGGATTCTGCCTTGAGTCTCTGTCTTTGGCACGCGTTGCACGCGATGTACTCCTGATTCGAATTTTAATAAACCGTAAGCGCCGTCGCCTATTACGTTGAAAACGACTTCTTTGAAACCGCCAGCTGTGCCTTCGTTCATTTCAACGAGTTCTATTTTCCAGCCTTTAGTCTCACAATATCTTATATACATTCTGTATAAGTCGCCAGCGAAGATTGAAGCTTCGTCACCACCGCTACCAGCGCGTATTTCCATCACGGCGTTTTTGTCGTCGGTAGGGTCTTTAGGGATGAGCATCAAACGGATTTCTTCTTCAATGGCATCGCGTCTTTGTTCTGAAGCTTCCAGTTCTTCTTGTGCCATCTCACGCATATCATCGTCTTTCTCGTTCTTTAAGATTTCGCGAGCTTCTTCGATGTTTGCTAAGAGGTTCTTGTATTCCTTGAAAGCAACTACGATAGGTTCTAACTCCTTATAATCCTTGTTGATCTTGACGAAACGTTTCATATCGCCAATGATTTCAGGATCGTTGAGTTGCTCTCCTAGAGTCTCCCATTTAGTTTTAATATCTTCTAACTTATCAATGATTTCCATCTTTGGTAGGTTAATTTTTATTAATATTCAAAAGTACCGAATTGGCTCTTGATTGTGAGTTGTTTCTTGTCTGATGCTTCAACGTGACCAACAATTTGAGCTTCGATATTGAATTCTTTTGCTATTTGAATCATTTCTTGAGCAGCTTTTTCATTGGTGTAAATTTCGAGACGGTGTCCCATGTTGAACACTTTATACATTTCTTTCCAGTCTGTTCCTGATGACTCTTGAATCATTCTGAAGAGAGGAGGAAGGGCGAACATATTGTCTTTCACGATGTGTAATTTGTCTGTGAAATGTAATACTTTTGTTTGAGCTCCGCCGCTGCAATGTATGATACCGTTGATTTGTTTTCTGAAGTTGTCTAAAATTGGAACCATCATTGGGAGATATGTACGGGTAGGAGAGAGGATGAGTTTACCTACGTCGACGCCTTCTATCTCTGTTGGTTCTGTCAATGTGTGAGGACCTGAATAAATCAAGTCTTCTGGAATAGAATGGTCGTAGCTTTCAGCGTATTTTTCAGCTAAATAATGACCTAAAAC
The DNA here is from genome assembly GCA_045657145.1 of Bacteroidales bacterium. Classification (GTDB taxonomy): domain Bacteria; phylum Bacteroidota; class Bacteroidia; order Bacteroidales; family F082; genus Limimorpha. Next base: position 2,104 of record JAZOSK010000071.1, read on the forward strand.
ATCGTGACGTGCAGATGTGAGACCATTGCTGCCCATGCCGCCATTGTAGCTTGTTTCGTATGTTGCTTGTCCTGATGAAGCGAAACCTACGATAACATCGCCTGGCTGGATATTGTTTTCAATGACTTCATCTCTTCTCATGCGAGCTGTCACTGTGCTGTCAACGATGACTGTTCTTACGAGGTCGCCGACGTCTGCTGTTTCGCCGCCAGTTAAATAGATACCTACGCCGAGTGAACGTAATTTTGCAAGGAATTCTTCTGTGCCGTTGATGATAGCAGAGATTACTTCACCAGGAATGAGGTTCTTGTTACGGCCAATAGTTGATGAAAGTAACATCTTGTCTGTTGCGCCAACGCAGAGAAGGTCGTCGGTATTCATGACGATAGCGTCTTGTGCTATGCCTGACCATACAGATAAGTCGCCTGTTTCTTTCCAATAAAGATAAGCTAATGACGATTTTGTTCCTGCGCCATCAGCATGCATGATGTTACAATATTCATTGTCATTTCCTAAAATATCAGGAATGATTTTGCAAAAAGCATTAGGATATAAACCCTTGTCTAAATTCTTTATTGCATTGTGAATGTCCTCTTTCTCTGCAGAGACACCACGAAGTTGATAACGTTTTTCTACTGACATTACTTTTCTTTATTAAATATGAGTTTCATGCTGTCTGTGTCAAAGTTGAATTCTCCAAATTGTTTAAGAATTCCTTGACCCATCAGCCAATCTGTTTTCAAATTATTATAAACTGTCACTTTTACATTCTGTACACTACGATCTGCAATGTGTATCTCTCTGATAATGAATTGTGCTCTGTCGGCTATAGCTCCAACTTTAATGACTTTATTAGCATCACCAATGAAATCGTCTTTGGTGATGATACCATCATTCAACATAGACATAGCTTTCTTTTGAGAGACGCCAAAGTCGAAGTTCTTGTTGTATGTCACACGTTCTGTATAAGCGTTAATGATAGCTTTGAACGACACAATGCCTTGTTTGTCAACGATAATATTTGTTACATTATCTTCAGGCTTTATCTGTACATTAGCCATTTGCTCATCGCTGATGTCTTCTCGTGGCACATAGTCTTTGCTTATTACTCTGAATTCTGTTCTACGATTTAATTGATGAGCAAATTCTTGTGCTTCTTTTGGCAAGCTATTGATATATTCTTCTGTGAGTTTTGTTCCTGAAGGTATTGTGAAATTATTATGTTTATATTCTTTGTGTAAAGTTCTAGGGACTCTTTCTCCGTAGCCTTTGGCTTTAAGTCTGTAAGGATCGATACCTCTGATTACTAAATAATCGCAAACAGACTGTGCACGTTTTTGTGACAATATGTCATTGTTTTCATGACTGTCTCTGTTGTCAGTATGAGAACCTAATTCAATTGTAAGGTTAGGGTTTACTTGCAATATTTCAATAAGGCCTCTCAATGAGTCTTCAAACTGAGGACGCAATTCCCATTTAGCCAATTCGTATAGGATGTCTGGCAAAACAACAGGATTGTCTGGAATTGTATTTATCTGATAATCTTTGACAAAATCTTGACTTGTTTCAAGACCTATAGTGCTGATAGTGTCTGTAAATGTCAAGTAGTTTCTCTTGTTGATTGTCAAAATATATGTCTCGTCAGCTTTGATTTGTGAGTTGGTGAACATGAATGCTCCAGTCTCACTACTTTTTGTTGAAAATTTAGAGCCGCTTGAACTTGTGACTTTCACTTCTGCTCCTTCAACGAATTGTAAGCTACTTTGATTTTTGATTGTTCCACTGAGTGTGAATAAGATAGGAGGTTCAATGAAATAATAAATATCATCATCTAAGCCATTTTTAGCATCTCTGTTGCTGATAAAGAATCCTCTTTCTTCTGTAGGGTGGAATGTTATTCCATAATCGTTACCGATAGAATTGAAAGGATGTCTTAGGTTAATAGGTTCAGTCCATTCTCCTTGGGCGTCTAATGTTGTCACGAAAATATCTAATCCACCCATTCCACCATGACCATTTGACGCAAAATATAATGTGCTGTCATTTCTCATGTATGGATACATTTCGTCACCTTCTGTGTTTATTATATCTCCAAGATTTCTTGGGCGTCCGAATTTTTCGCTTGTGCTTTCTCTTTCAGATACCCAGATGTCTTTACCACCGTAGCCATTTTTTCTTTCAGTGGCGAAGAATAATTTCAGTTCATTACTTGAAAGGGTAGGGTGTCCGATAGCATCTAAAGAGTCAACAGTTTTTATTTCAACTGTTTCAGGTTCATTCCATGTACTTCCTGCACGTGTAGCTTTCATAATTTGACAGCCTGATACTCTTTTCTTATGATTTGGACAGCGAGTGAAATACATTGTTGAGAATGACTTGTTTACGAATGCCATTCCTTCACTGCCTGTAGAATTTATGCCTTCTTCGTCAGCCAACACTGCTTCTTCCCACTCTCCTTGTTTATTTTGTCTAGATGTATAGAAGTCTGCAAAATGTTGTCCTGTTATGGCGTCTTTTTCTTTTGAAAGTCCACCTTCTTTTGTAGAAGAGAATATGATTTCGTTATAATTGTTTGAAGTCCATGTTACGCCAAATTCTGAAGATTTAGAATTTATTTTTTTGATGCGTGTTACTTCATATCTTGTCTGTGCTTCTAGCCATGCTTGAATATTTGCTATATCGTTTAATGCAGCGACACCTCTAGCATCTTCTGGCATTAATTCATTGTAGATGGTATAGTTGGCTATTGCATCTTCATATTTCTTGTTTCTTTTTAAAGCATCTGCATAATAAAGATATATTATAGGATACTTTTTAGGATATTCGGTTTTCAGTAAACGTTTATAATGTGATTCGGCTAACTTAGTTGCTTCAGTAAGTCTATAGCATTCTGCTAGTTGATATGTGATATATTCACGATCGTCTTGGTTTTTTTTCTTGCTATTTTTTTTGTAAGCTTTTTTATATCGTTCGATGGCTGTGTTGTATTGCTTGCGTTCAAAAGCAATATCTGCTGATTTACAAGCTTTTCTTTGAGCTAAAATCGGCTGTGCGCTAAATACAATTGTAATTATAAATGTGAAAATGATTTTCTTTATCATATATTAACCTTTTAGAAGGTGTAACGCAAATATTGTTACAAAAGTATAAAAAAAAACGATATGATTTTTAAAAATAATTAGGAATTAGGAGTTAGGAATTAGGAATCTTTTTTATGTTTTATAGATACATTTATTTGTAAAAAAAAGAGTTCCTAATTTCTTAGGAACTCCTTCAAACTTTAGCCGTTAGCCATTAGCCATTATTTTTTCTTTGTATTAGCTGCTTCTTCTAATTCTGCATCGTATTGTTTGCCTTTGAATAATCTGTATGCCAAAGGAGAAGCGATGAACAATGAAGAGAATGTACCAGCAATCATACCAACTAACAATGCGAATACGAAACCACGGATTGTTTCACCACCGAAGATGAAGATAGCTAACAATACAACGATTGTAGTTCCTGATGTATTGATTGTACGTAATAATGTGCTGTTGTTTGCGCTATTGAAGAGTTCTCTCCAACCTCTCTTAGGGAATAATGATACGTTTTCACGAACACGGTCGAAGATAACCACTGTATTGTTGATTGAGTAACCAATGATTGTCAAAATAGCAGCGATGAATGATTGGTTTACTTCCATTGTGAATGGTAATACATTGTTGAACAATGAGTACATACCGATAACAATCAATGTGTCGTGAGCCAAACAGACGATGCTTGACAAACCATATTGCCATCTCTTGAAACGGATAGCGATGTAAACGAACATAACAACGAGTGATATGATAACAGCGATGAAAGCTTTGCGTGTTACGTCGTCAGCAACTGTAGCACCAACTTTTTGTGAGCTTAAGATACCGAGTAATACGTTGCTCTTGTCTGAGTCTGTTGTAAATTGTTCGTATGTCATTTCTGTGTTATACAAGTCTTTGAGTGCGTTGTAGATAAGACCTTGGATTTCAGCGTCAACGTCTTGTGCATTGTCGTTGATTTTATAGTCTGTTGTGATCTTAACTTGACGACTTGGACCATATGTCTTAACTTCAGGAACGTTTTCAAATTCTTTAACGTTTGCTAAAGCGCTACGTACTTCATTAACAGTAACGTCTTTGTCGAAACGAACGACGTAGTTACGTCCACCTTTGAAGTCGATACCGAGGTTCAAACCGCGAACTGCTAAAGAACCGACGCTGATAGCGATAAAGATACCAGCAATGATAGCAGCTGTCTTACCGAACTTAATGAAGTCGAATGAAGTGTTCTTCATGAAGTTACGTGTAGCATTATTTGAGAAGTTGATGTTTTTGTCTTTCTTCAACCAGCCTTCAAATACTAAACGTGAAATGAATATTGATGTGAATAATGATGTTGCGATACCAATCATCAATGTTGTTGCGAAGCCTTGAACAGGACCTGTACCGAATTCAAACAATACGAATGCTGTCAAGAATGTTGTGATGTTACCGTCGAGGATAGCTGAGTAAGCTGCTTTGTAACCGTCAGCGATAGCTGTTCTTAAACCTTTACCTGCGCGTAATTCTTCTTTAATACGTTCGAAGATGATGACGTTAGAGTCAACTGCCATACCGAGTGTCAACACGATACCAGCGAGACCAGGCAATGTCAATACTGTTCCGAATGATGCTAATACACCAAACATGAAGAATATGTTAACAATCAAAGCGATATCTGAAGCGAAACCAGCTTTGTTGTAGAAGAATAACATATAAACGAGAACGAGTATGAAAGCGATGATAAGTGACCAGAGACCTGATTGGATAGCTTCTTGACCCAATGATGGACCAACAACGTTTTCTTCAAGTATTCTAGCAGGAGCAGGTAATTTACCAGCTTTCAAAATGTTAGCCAAGTCTTGTGCTTCTTCAACTGACATGTCTCCGCCAGAGATTGATGAACGGCCGCTTGGGATTTCATCGTTGACAACTGGATATGAATATACGTAGTCATCGAGAACGATAGCGACTTGTCTGCCAATGTTTTCGCCTGTTAAACGTTTCCATGCTTTTGCGCCTTCGCTGTTCATTTGGATTGTAACTTCAACGCGACCATTTTGATCGTAGTCTTGACGTGCGTCAACGATAACTTCACCACCGAGAGCGGCTTTGTTTTCGCGTGATGTTTTTAATGCAACGAGTTCAACGTATTCTGCACCAGTGCTAGCGTCAACGTTTGGTTTAACATTCCATGCAAATCTTACGTTACGTGGGAAAACGTTCTTAACTTGTTTGAGCATTCTGTTGATGTTAGCTGTATCTTTTACTAATGCCATACCAACGCGTGCTGTTTGTGCTGGATATGTTTGACCAACTTCGTTTTGATAGTATGAAGGTGTTAAAAGATTATAAATAGGGAAGTTAGATCTCATTTCTGATAATGCAGCATCTTCTGAAGAAGCATTGTCTTCCATGTCTGCTAAGAGAGCTGGTTCTTCTTTTTCTTCTTTAGCAACAGTTTCTTCAACTTCCTTAACATCTGATTTTGTTAATTCACCGTTAGCTTTGTTGATTTCAGCAAGACGTTTGTTAGCTTCATCGAAGTATTCATAAAGTTCTGTGAAATTGTATGTTTCCCAGAATTCGAGTTGTGCTGTGCCTTGTAAAAGTTTACGAACACGTTTAGGATCTTTGATACCAGGAAGCTCGACGAGGATGCGGCCTGAGTTTTCTAATTTTTGGATGTTTGGTTGTGCAACGCCGAAACGGTCGATACGTGTTCTTAAGATTTGGTATGAACGATCAATAGCGCTGTTTGTTTCTTCTTTGATAACGTTTAAGACTTCGTCATTTGTAGAATTAACTGTTATGCCTTTATCTTTGAATTCAAACAAGAAGATAGGAGCTAATTTAGCATTAGGATCTAATTGTTGGAAAGCATCGCCGAATAAGTCGACATAATCTCTTTGGCTATTGAGATGTTCTTCGTTAGCAATTTGTAATGCTTGAACGAAAATTGGGTCTGTGCTATGACCTGAAAGAACTTCGATGATGTCTGGAACAGATACTTCCATCATGACGTTCATACCGCCTTTAAGGTCGAGACCTAAGTTGATTTCCATTTCTTTAGCTTGACGATAAGTTTGTCCGAAAATAGGATAAACTTTAACTGTGCTCATAGAGTCTAAGTAATAAGTTTCTCTAGCACCTTGAATTGAATCTAATAAGTAATCGTAAGCATTTTGATCACCATTAGCAAGAGTTTCTGCCATTTTTACAGACTCTGCGCTTGTAGCATATTCAGCAGCTTTCTTCTCAACTTGTCTTGTTACAAATGAAAAAGACAATTGATACAAAGAGAAAACAGCTAAAATAACTGCTAACAATTTGATAACTCCTTTGTTTTGCATTGTAAATCTATTTTTTATGATTAATTAATTTCAAAGATAAATTGATAAATTTATTTTTTGGGGTGCAAAAATAAGATTTTTTTGTTTCAATTACAAGTGTTTTTTTGAAAAGTTGTTAAGATGCTGAGATGCTGAGATACAGAGATGATAATCTTCTCCGATATCTCAGTAACTCAGTGCCTTAGTGTCTTGGATCTTAATATTTTAACCATTTCCAAATCTCTTTGAAAGTAGGCTTCTTTCCGTACATTAAGATTCCTGTTCTATAAATCTTGGCTGCTAGCCATGTCATCAATACAAATGTAACTATTAGCAATATAATTGAAATTCCTAACTGCATATATGGTACACCAAATGGAATCCTAATCATCATGGCAATAGGTGATGTGAACGGTATCATTGATAACCATAATGTTAGACTGCTTTCTGGGTTTTCCATCATGGCTGGTGAACATACTATCGCTAAAATCAATGGAATGGTTAATATTGTTATGAATTGGTTACTATCGGTCTCATTGTCAACCATTCCTCCTATTGCTGCAAATAATGCAGCATATAACAAAAATCCAAATAAGAAGTAAAATAAGAAACTCCACAATATTGCACTGAAGTTGATTGTTTGTATCATATTAACAGCTTCCAGCATAATGTCTTGAGCTTCTGTTGTTTCTGATAATTTGCTGATTTCTTGTGTCATAACAGTGCCTGTCGGAGACATTAGTTCTGGTCCTAATATGATTCCGCTAGCAACGAAATATATTGCTAATGTCAAGACTATCCATGCTGTGAATTGTGTGAGTCCAACTAATGCATTGCCTATGATTTTTCCCATCATCAATTCAAAAGGCTTGACAGAACTGATAATGACTTCTACAATACGGTTTGTTTTTTCAACAATAACACTTCTTAAAACCTGACTGCTGAATAAGAATATTGAGAAGTATATTACAAAAGCAAGTATAAAACCAATGATGGATTCCAATTCTGTATATCTTGTCTCTTCATTGTTTTCAGAATCCATACGTATATTGGAGATGTTGATATTGGTATTTGCTGATTTGACGATGTCGGGATCAATGCCTGAAGCAAGCAATTTCTTATGCTCGACTTCTTTCTTCATAGTGTTTTCAATGTAACTGCTTAATGTCATTGATATCTGTTTGTCACTATAAAGTTTAGCATTGACTGGTACGTTTAGCGAAGTGCCTGGGATATATAAAATTGCATCGTAGATGTCTTCGAAAACAAGTTTCTTCAAGCTGTCGATATTTTCATTTTCATCATGATAAACAAAAGTATTGGCTTCAGTGTTGTCGAATTTTTGATAGAACCAGCCTGTCTCATCTAAAACAGCGATTGCTTTTTTGGATTCCATCTTGTCAGAATTTAATGCGATTAGGGCAGGGGCAAGCATTAATGCTACAAAAAATATAGGTCCTAAAAAAGTGATTATCAAGAAACTCTTGTTCTTAACTCTTGTTAAGTACTCTCGTTTTATTATAATACCTAATTTATTCATAAAATTAAATCTTAAATTACACTAAGCCATTTACTTTATTGATGAAAATATCGTTTATAGATGGTAATAATTCGCGATAAGAAACGATAATGCCTTTTTCTGTCAGGTAATTTATCAAAATGTTAGGATTGACTTCTTTGTCGGAACTAATGATAAATGTTATCTCTCCGTTTTTGTTTTCTTTTTCAGAAACAATAGTGAAGTCTTCTGGAAGACATATCGCTTCTGTGCCTTTGCGTCTCAGAATAACTTCAAACTTATTTTCCTTGAAATCTTGCTTGACTTGATAAACGCTTCCTTCGAGAACTTTTTCACCTTTATTAATAAGCATGATATTGTCGCATAGTTCTTCTACTGAAGACATGTTATGTGTAGAAAATATTATGGTTGCGCCTTTGTCGCGTAATTCAAGAATTTCTTTTTTAAGAAGATTGACGTTGATAGGGTCGAATCCAGAGAATGGTTCGTCGAAGATGAGTAGTTGTGGATTGTGTATTACAGTCACGATGAACTGTATCTTCTGTTGCATGCCCTTACTTAATTCTTCTACTTTTTTGTTCCACCATTCTGTTATGCCAAATTTATGGAACCATTGCTTTAGTCTTTTCTCTGCATCTTTCTTGCTTACGCCTTTAAGCTGTGCGAGATATATAGCTTGCTCACCAACTTTCATTGATTTATACAAGCCTCGTTCTTCTGGGAGGTAGCCTATTTCAGAGATATGATTGCGATTTAACTTCTCGCCATTGAATATTATCTCGCCTTCGTCAGGAGCAGTTATCTGATTAAGCATTCTTATCAATGTGGTTTTGCCTGCGCCATTGGGACCAAGTAAACCGTAGATGCTTTGTCTTGGCACATTGATACTGATGTTGTTCAATGCTTTATAATCGCCATAAGACTTGCTGACGTTATTGATTTCAATGATGTTAGTCATGATTTTTTCAGTTTAGAGTTTAGAGTTAATAGTTTATAGTAGTTGAAAAGTTGAAAGTTGTTTGGTTTGAAAGTTTATTGTAAAATATGGACCAAAAACTCTCAACTATAAACTATAGAACTACTATTAACTATAAACTATTAACTATAAACTATTAACTATAAACTATTAACTATAAACTTTATTACATTAACTAAAGAATTTCTTGAATTTCTTGAAAGGACTTTTATCTTTATCAGAAGCAGGATTCATGTTTTCGCTTTCTAACAGAGTCTTCATGATTTTCTCTTCTTCTTTATTGAGATTTTTCGGTGTCCATACGTTTACGTTCACGAGTAAATCTCCTCTGCTGTAGCTGTTGAGTTCTGGTAATCCTTTTCCTCTCAATTTGATGACTTCGCCGCTTTGTGTTCCTGCAGGGACTTTAATTTCAGTAGTTCCGTTTATGATAGGTATCTCCACTGTTGTTCCAAGAGCAGCTTGAGGGAAGCTGATGAAGAGGTTGTATATAAGGTCGTTGCCGTCTCTTTCGAGATTTTTGTCTTTTTCTTCTTCAATTAAAATGATGAGGTCGCCAGCTATGCCGTTTCTTGCACCGGCGTTGCCTTGGCCTCTCACTGACAGTTGCATTCCGTCAGCAACGCCGGCAGGGATGTTGAGTTCTATGATTTCTTCACTCTTGACGATGCCGTTGCCTTGGCATTCTGGACATTTGTTCTTGATAATCTTGCCTTCACCGCCACAGTTAGGACATGTGGAAACGGTTTGCATCTGTCCGAAAATAGAATTCTGAATTTTAACGGTTTGACCTCTTCCGTTACAAGTAGGACAAGTTTCGAAGCTGTTGTCTTGTGCTCCGCTGCCTCCGCAATGTTGGCAAGGTACGAATTTGTTGACTTTAACTTTTTTCTTTACGCCTTCATTGATTTCGCTGAGGTTTAACTTGACGCGAAGACGAAGGTTGCTACCTCTGTTGACATGTCTTTGAGCTTGTCTTCCGCCGCTGAAACCGCCGCTGAAACCGAATCCGCCACCTCCGAATAAATCGCTGAAGATATCACCGAAATGACTGAAAATGTCATCCATTCCGCTGAAGCCTTGTTGACCATGCATGCCAGCATGACCGAATTGGTCGTAACGAGAGCGTTTCTCTGGGTTGCTTAGCACTTCGTAAGCTTCGGCTGCTTCTTTGAATTTTTCCTCAGCTTCTTTGTTGTCTGGGTTTTTGTCAGGGTGATATTTTATAGCCATCTTACGATAGGCTTTTTTTATCTCATCGGCTGTGGCGTTCTTAGGTACCTCAAGCACTTCGTAGTAATCTCTTTTCTCCATTGTTTTTTTATTTTATAATCAACCACCAACAACTACACGTGCGTAGCGAATCACTTTGCCGTTAAGTTTGTAACCTTTTTGAATTACGTCTATTACTTTGCCTTTTTGACTTTCGTCAGCGACAGGAACATTTGTCAGAGCTTCGTGCTCGTCTGTATCGAAAACAGCGTCTTTAGCGTTGATTTCTTCAAGACCTTTTTGTTCGAGAGTACGTTTGAATTTATTGTAAATCAACAATACGCCTTCGTAATTGGCATCGGTTTCCTTATTTTCCATTGTTTGGAGAGCACGTTCAAAGTCATCGAGGATTGGCAGTAAATCTACCATGATGCTTTCTGAAGCGGTTTTTGATAACTCTATTTTTTCTTTGGCAGTACGTTTACGATAATTGTCAAATTCGGCAAAAAGACGTAGATATTCGTCATTCAATTTGTTGTACTTTTCATTCAACTCTTCGAGCTGTTTGTCGTTTTTGTTCTTTCTGAATTTTTTGCCTTTTGAGTCTTCATGAACTTCGTTTTTGTTAACATCTTCATTTTCATTGATGTTAACTTTGCCTTCTTCCATTTTTTCTTCCATGATATATATTTTTTTATTTATTAACTAAATAGAATTTCGTTCCGCCACAATCAAATAATTTGCCACGAAATCATAAACTAACAAATTGACAAAATGTCAGAATGTTAAACTGTGAGTTTTTTGCATATACTCCGTAAAATGAATTCTCAATTTAACTCCTAACTCCTAATTCCTCACTCCTAATTAATCAATCCTCTCAATCTCAACACCTAGTTCTCTGAGTCTGCCATCTATGTTTTGGTAGCCTCTGTCAATTTGTTCTATATTTTCGATGATGCTTGTGCCTTTTGCTGACAATGCAGCGATGAGGAGAGCGACGCCAGCTCTGATGTCAGGCGATGCCATTTTGACTGCGTGCAATTGCTGTGTGCGGTCAAGGCCGATGACGGTGGCTCTGTGAGGGTCGCATAAGATAATCTGTGCGCCCATGTCGATAAGCTTGTCAACGAAGAAGAGACGGCTTTCAAACATCTTCTGATGGATGAGGACTGTTCCTTTTGCCTGTGTGGCAACGACTAAAACGATGCTTATCAAGTCAGGAGTGAATCCTGGCCAAGGAGCGTCGGCTACAGTTAGGATGCTTCCATCCATAAATGTTTCTACCTCATAATGCTCTTGCGCTGGAATATAAATGTCGTCGCCTCTGAATTCCATCTTTATTCCTAAACTTTTGAAAACATCAGGAATCAAGCCTAGGTCTTTGATTCCGGCATTTTTTATTGTGAGTTCAGAGCCTGTCATGGCTGCCATTCCTATGAAGCTGCCTACTTCAATCATGTCGGCGAGCAGACGATGTGTGGTTCCGTTTAATTTGCTTACACCATTAATGATTAATAAGTTTGAACCGATGCCGCTGATTTGTGCTCCCATAGAGACAAGCATTCGGCACAATTGTACGATATAAGGCTCGCAGGCTGCGTTGAATATTGTTGTCTCGCCTTGTGCCATGACGGCTGCCATAATGATGTTGGCGGTTCCTGTTACAGAAGCTTCGTTAAGAAGCATATATGTTCCTTTTAATCCGTCGGAAGGAGCTGTAGCAACTTGGCATTTGTTGCCATCTTCGAATGTGGCTCCTAATTTTTGAAGACCAATGATATGAGTGTCGAGACGGCGGCGTCCTATCTTATCGCCTCCAGGTTTAGGTAAGTAACCTTTGCCGAAACGGGCGAGCATCGGACCTAATATCATGACGCTGCCTCTTAGGCGAGTTGCTTTTTCAGTAAACTTTTCTGATTCAAAATATGAGAAATCAATGTCTTTGGCTTGAAGCTCCACTACATCAGAAGATATTCTGTTTACGCAAACGCCCATATCACCAAGTATGTCGATTAGATTGTTGATGTCAGAAATATCTGGCAAGTTGGTGATTGTAACTTTTTCTTCGGTAAGAAGACATGCACATAAAACTTGCATTGCCTCATTCTTAGCTCCTTGCGGTGTTATGCTTCCATGCAACTTATTACCGCCAACAATTTTGAATTTTCCCATTTTTTAGTTTATAGTTTAAAAACTTTAGCCATTAGCCACTCAAATCACTGCAAAAGTAATGAAATTTTCAATACGAACCTGATACGAAGTTGGTACGAATGAGGTACGAATTAGGTAAGATGAAAAAATATCCAAAGTCCTTCTAAGCTTGTCGAAGATACAAGCTTGTGCAAAGAACAATAGCTTTTATTATACAACTGGTAAAATTATAGATAATCAATGATTTACCCTCCCTGAAAATTTTATAAAACACTTGCTTTTTTGAAATAAAATTATAAACTTTGCGGAGAGAGTTAGGAATGAGGAATTAGGAGTTGAAAACGGAAAACGGAAAATTGAAAATTAATTTCCATTTTCAGTTTTCAATTTTCAATTAAAATGTCTTCGCGTTCCTCTGCGTCTCTGCTAGAGAAAAAAGCCCTGAAAGGGCGAAACATATATAACGTACGGCATCGCCGTATGATAGGAGATAAAGCTATGAAAAAACTACTACTTACAATCACGCTTATTCTCTGCGGAATGACATCTTTCGCGCAAAGCGATTATTCTGTGATTAAAGGTAATGTGGCAGAAAAGAATGTAAACATTTCTATTATCAACACCAGCTTCGGCGTGAGTTCCGACGATAATGGCGATTTCATTATGATGTTGCCTAAGATGGAAAATAAAGTCGGACTGTTGTTCTCCTGTATCGGTTATGAAGATACCTTAGTAAGCGTGATTCCGAATCGCGATACGATAAACATCAATTTCAAGATGAAGGAAACTTCATATATGCTTGACGCAGTAGGAGTGGGAGCAGACAAGATAAGACATTACAGCGAACCAAGTTATGTTATATGTGACTTTGAAATTTATGACGATAAGGTCTTTATATTACAGAGAAAATGGAACACTTTGAAAGAATGCAGGATTTTGGTTCAGGATTTATGGCTTGAT
>JAZOSK010000072.1:0-2574 GCA_045657145.1 Bacteroidales bacterium
CGGTTTTGATGGAATAAACATCAAAGTATTATTGATTCAACGCGGCATCGACCCTTACAAAGGCAAATGGGCGTTCCCTGGAGGTTTCATGAATATGGACGAGACAGCAGAACAATGCGCTCGCCGTGAATTAGAAGAAGAGACTGGTTTGAAAGACGTCACAGTCGAACAATTCTACACATTTTCAGATGTTAAAAGAGACCCAAGAGAAAGAGTCATCACCGTTGCGCATTACGCTTTGGTAAGGTTATCAGAAGTGAAAGGCGGCGATGATGCAGAGGAAGCTCAATGGTTTTCATTAGACGAAATCCCTTCATTGGCATTCGACCACGAACTTATATTCCGTAAGGCATTGAAAGTTCTGAAAGAAAGAATCTGTTTTGAACCAATCGGGTTTGAATTATTGCCGGAAGTATTTAAGATGTCGGAACTACAAAACTTGTACGAAGCAATTTTAGAAGTCAAATTCGACAGACGTAATTTCTATAATAAAATAACAAAATTAGGCATACTTTCAGAAGTTGAAGAACGCGCTAAAGACGCATCACGACGTGTTCCGATAATGTATCGATTCAATGCCGATAAATACGCAGAATTAAAAAGTAAAGGTTTCAGATTAGAATTTTAAAATATAATAACATGAATACAGAAAAAAGAATATCTGCTGATATTATCAACAATTTAAAACCAAACGAAATATTTGTCTTCGGAAGCAATCTTGACGGCATGCACGGCGGAGGCGCAGCTCGTGTTGCATACAACAAATTTGGAGCTATATGGGGACAAGGTGTCGGATTGCAAGGTCAAAGTTATGGTATCCCAACGATGCATGGTGGCGTAGATGTCATTAAGCCTTATGTCGATGAATTCATCAACTTCGCTAAATCTCATCCTGAATTAAAATTCTTGGTAACAAGAATCGGCTGCGGAATTGCAGGTTTCCGCGATGAAGAAATGGCACCTCTTTTCAAAGACGCAATTGAAATTGAAAATATTTATTTGCCAAAAAGTTTTTATTACATTTTAGTAAAATGAACTTTGTATCTTTAATAAGAAATCTTATATTTGCTTATTCAAACTTATTATTAACATTAAAAATAATTAACAATGGTAAATAGATTTATTCTCAACGAATTATCATATTTCGGTCCAGGTGCTCGCAAAGAATTGCCTAACGTAATCGCTCGCTTAGGTTTTAAAAAAGCAATGATTGTAACCGACAAAGGTCTCATCAAATTCGGTGTAGCTAAAATGGTCAGCGACGTTCTCGACGAAGCTAATATTCCTTACGAAGTTTACAGTGAAGTAAAACCTAATCCAACTGTAACAAACGTTCAAATGGGTGTTGAAGCATTCAAGAAATCAGGCGCTGATTGTTTGGTCGCAATCGGCGGAGGTTCTGCTATGGACACAGCAAAAGGCATCGGCATCATCATCAACAATCCTGAATTCGCCGACGTCGTTTCTCTCGAAGGCGTTGCTCCAACAAAACACAAGAGCGTGCCAATCATCGCATTGCCAACAACAGCAGGCACTGCAGCTGAAACTACAATCAACTACGTTATCATCGACGAAGAAAAGAAAAAGAAAATGGTTTGCGTTGACCCTAACGACATTCCTTGCTGTTCTATTGTCGACGCTGAGTTGATGTATTCTTTGCCAAAAGAAACTACAGCCGCAACAGGCCTCGATGCTTTGACACACGCTATCGAAGGCTACATCACAAAAGCCGCATGGGAAATGTCAGATATGTTCGAGCTTGAAGCAATCAGAATGATCAATAAATATTTACGCACTGCTGTATTTGAACCAACCAATCCTGTCGGACGTAATGGCATGGCTGTAGCACAATATATCGCAGGTATGGCATTCTCAAACGTAGGTCTTGGCGTTGTTCACGGTATGGCACATCCAATGGGTTCTTTGTTCGACATTCCTCACGGAGTTGCAAACGCTATGTTATTGCCAACTATCATGGAATTTAATGCTCCAGTATGCCTCGACAAATATGTTGAAATTGCTAAGGCGATGAATGCATATAAAGAAGGTATGAGCAAAGAAGAAGCAGCTACAGCAGCATGCAACGCAGTACGCGACCTCGCTATTGAAGTCGGCATTCCACAACACCTTACAGAAATCGGTATCAAGGAAGAAGATATTCCTGCACTAGCCGAACAAGCCATCAGCGATGTCTGCACACCAGGCAACCCAAGAGAAGTCACATTAGAAGACATCATTGCATTATACAAGAAAGTTCTTTAAGTCTCCTAGACTCTGAGACACCAAGATATAGACGTCATTGAAAGATGGCGTCTATTTTTTTTCTGCAAGCTATGAGCAATTGAAAACTGAAAACTGAAAGTTGAAAGTTGAAAGTTAACTGTCAACTGCAGATTCCCTCTGCGTTTCTCTGCGTCTCTGCGAGAGGGGGGAGGCATAAAAACAGAAAAGCCCCAGCTTAATGCTGAGGCTTCCGTTATGGGGTGGCGACGACCTACTTTCCCACAACTTAATGCAGTATCATCGGCGCTGCGGGGCTTAACTTCTCTGTTCGGAATGGGAAGAGGTGGACCT
>JAZOSK010000073.1:0-1048 GCA_045657145.1 Bacteroidales bacterium
AACTTGCGGAAAAAGTTGGTGTAAGTCGTCAGACTATAAACGCAATTGAATTAGCAAAATACATTCCATCAGGCCTGGTAATGATGAAAATAGCTGCCGTTTTCAACAAAAATGTAAACGATATTTTCGAACTCGAAGACAATGATTGGAATTGATCAATACTACAAAAACAACTATAAATCAATAGTATATTACGAGATAACATGAATTCATGTTATCTCTTTTTTAATATAATCTTCCTATAAAACTCCGCTTTCACCTCCACTTTCATAGGATAAGCCCTTGATGACGACGGCATTCGCCAGAAGTTAATGGTTCTTTCGTTATAAATTATCTCCGTCTTCTCTCCCACTTTCGGTTCTTCACACTGGAAAATATCAATGATTATATCTGTCGCTTTTTGTCCTGTAGTCACAATATTTTCACATTCAGGCAAGGATTCCAACAACGCTTTGACATCAGTCTGCTTCACGACTTCCAGTAATTTATCAGAAGCATTGTCTTTCAGACGAATGACTTCTGAAGCTGTATCATATAAAGCGAAGCCTTCGTCTTTACAAAAGGAAACTATTTTGTCTTTATCGAAACGTTTCTCTCCTTTTATTTCAAAATAATGTTTGTCGTTATAAAATACGAGTCCCCAAATTCTCCACATATCGTTTATCCAGTTAGGATAAAAGAATTCCATCGACCATTTCTCTTTCTTCGGAGGGAAACTGCCGAGCATAAGAATCTTGGCGTTCTCCGGAAGAAACGGCTGCAAAGGATGAGATTCGATTGTATTGTTGTTCATACTAGCTAATCAAAATACTTCTTTCGTATAGAAACATTGGATCGAATCCTATTTCATTATTCCAGTCAACTGTAAAATGATCTAAAGCAAAAGATTTAAAATAGTCTAAATCACATAATTTTTGACAAATACCTTTTCCAATCAACGGAGCAAAATCCATCAATCTGACTTCTTCATTATTAAATGTCAATCTTAACACATAATTTTCGACATATTCTGCTTTTACTATTTTTAAAATTATATTGTCCATAATTA
>JAZOSK010000074.1:0-46549 GCA_045657145.1 Bacteroidales bacterium
ATTGAAAGTTGAAAACTGAAAACTGAAAGTTAATTTTCAATTTTCCACTTTCAGTTTTCAACTCCGACTGCGTTAGGGATTGGAGCGGCATCCTTTTGGGAGAGACGCAATATTTTGCGTCTATACATTAGCGGAAAGCCCAACGGCGATAGCCGGAACGCCCAGATTAGCTATCAGCAGTTAGCAGTCAGCAATTAGTAGTTGAAAATTGAAAACTGAAAATTGAAAGTTGGCAGTCAGTGTCTGAGTTCAGTGTCAGAGTTCAGAGTTCAGAGTTCAAAATCTTCTGTCTGTTGCGAGAAACAAAAAAGGACGCTGACAAATATCAACGTCCTTTTTTCATTTATAGAATTCTCGATGTTTTAATGTTCTATTTCATTTGCCTTTTTCACTAAGACTGGGCGTACAGAACAGCCGTAATAGCGATAAGCAGAATAATTACTTGAAGTATAACCTTTTTCGAGGTGAAGCAAATGAGCTCCCGTACTCCAATTTTCTGCAGGGGTTGAACTCCAATAGTGGCCAACATAATTCAAGCCATAATAATCTTCAACATTACCTTCATATTCTTCATGGTCACGATAACCAGCTGCAGGCAAGAATATATGATTGCCATTAGGTCCAGTAAACAGATATCCATTAACACTTTCTCCTCCTGGTGTAGGAATTTTCATTGGTTCTCTTCTACAGTGATTATACAATTCTTCTTGTTCTACATCAGTTGGCATTCTCCAGTCAGCGCCCCATATTGCAGTTGCCACATCATAAAGAGAATCACCAGCTATATCTTTAGAGATATCATTTGTCGTACATTTGGCTAAAGTATATTTATCTTTTTCAGCAATTTCTCCCCATGAATAATAATCACCAAATTGATACAAGGTATCCGCACCCACATTACGAGTAGCCCACAAAGTACCTGAAGGCAAGCCTAAGTCAACATAGTGATGTACATGACCATCGTGTTCCACGTCACCGCTTGACACTTCAGACCATGACAAAGAGCCTATTGTCACACCATCAGTAGCTGTTTGATAATACAAATTGTTTGCTTTTATGTCGCCATAGATAAGGCATTCGTAGACTTTACTACCAGAATTATATCTTATCTCAGCATTTTCTTTATCATTTGGGAACAATACAACATACGATTTTTTATCATCATCAGCGCCAAGATCAGCAACGATAGAGATTTTAGCTTTTTCATCTTCTACAACATTGAGTTCATATCTATCGCCATTGTATTCTAAGCTATAATCTGTACCTATTATAGCATCGCCATATAATTCGGTAACATTTGTCAAGTCCAACAATGCTATTGCGATCTGGTTTTTCAAGGTTGCAGTAAGGCTCAATTTGACATCTCCACTTTCTTCTGTTATTGTAGGGACAACCCTTGTTGTTGCAATATGACAATCGCCTAAGTCTCCAAGATATCCGCTTTGTTGAGCGATGCTACCAGACAAGCTTTTATAATCACCTGACAAGCTATAATACGCATCACCTTCATCTCGTGAATCGCCGAAATACCATATATCGTATTCCTCACCAGACTTGATAAGACCTTCTGCTACTTCACCTTCAAACCTCAAGACAGCTGGAGTACCATTAGCATGAGCCTGTAATTCCACTAACTGTGGAGTCTCACCATGTATTGCCAAATAAACATATTCAGAACCCTGAGCCCAATTCACCTTACCATTTGTCAACAGATTAGAAAAGTCAGAACGACTACCATTGTTAAGAGGTATAACGCAACTTACCTTTACTTTTCTTGTTTCATCATCGCCTCCGTCTGGAGTTGGCTTGCATTGTGTAAAGCACAAAGCCATCAATGCCATTAAAATTGCAAAAAGTTTTTTCATTATTTATTTTCCTTTCTTCTTTTTGTAATCAAATACAACGCACTTGTCGTTGCCATTAGTAACATGCCGTTTCCTACAGGAACTGTGTTCTCTTTGGCATTAAAGCTTTCAAAATCCAAACCCTCTTGTTGACCGAAACCTTCACCTATTCCACCCAAGAAACCACTAAATGTCAATCCCTCTTCTAAAGAACCGTTTCTTGTTTCAGCATTATACGGTGTAAAGAAACCATCTCGTCTCTGCTGCGCATTCAAATCCAACGCAAAAAACGTCATAAAAATCAACATGAAAGCTAATGAAATTATCCTTCTCTTCATTTTTTACCTGATATTTTTTAGAGCATGCAAAAGTACGATTTTTATCCTTTTCTTAAGAAAGAAAAATAATAAAAAAACAAAGAAAAAAGAAAATAAATATTTTAGAATACTTTTTCAGAGTAAATTTCATTGAAAAACGACTTCAAAACAAACAGAGTCATTCATAGTTTATCACGACACATCACTCGATATTAAAATCAAAAGAGTTCAAACTTTCCTTGTCAGAACAACGATTTTCTTCTCCCCCTTCATCGTAGTGCCGAAGATGTAGAAATCGTTACCGTCTTGCAGTCCTAGATTCTTTCTTAATTCTTCAGCAGACAAAGGGAAGTTACGGACTGCAACACTTGCTTTTTTTAAAGTTGCTGAGTTGCCGAGTTGCTGAGTTGCTGAGAAATCTTCGGATGAAATCTGTTGACATCTCGAAGAGATTTCTTTCTTTGTTTTCTTATCGAAAGGAAATGTATCTATAACCTCAAAGATTCTTCCAGGGAAATCTGGTAGCAACACATCGGAAGTGTAGAGATGACTGTTTCTATGCAGTTTATCAATATTAAATCTTTGAGACAAAAGCTTGAAGCATCCAGCTTTCATACAAGCTACGCCAGGTTCGTAGAGATATTTCCCGACCTTATCAGCCAAAGTCCATTCAGCATTCTGTTCCTCGTCTTCAGAGAAAGATAAGTCCCAGTCTTCGCGTAAGTCGGTTGCTAATATTCTGAGTTGTTGAGTTGCTGAGTTGCTGAGTTTCTGAATTTCTAAAAGTATTTCCTTGCACTCGTTTTTCACAGCAACGACATGTATTTCCTTGATGTTTTTCAACTCTTTCTTGACGATATCAATATCGAGCATAGGAGAAAGTTTCACCATGACAGTCTTCGCTTTCACGAATAGAATATCTTGCAGTTCAGCCACATCAGGAGAGCAGTCATGAAGCGAGACCATCTTGCGACCATATTCATCACGACGCGCGGGGTCGAGATAAATGCAGTCGACTTCACCGCATGTCATCAGAAAATGCTCAGCGTTATCGTTAATGACTTCAATATTTTTATTAAGAATCTTGAAGTTATGTCTAGCGATATCACATAGTTCTTCTTGCATCTCCACGTAATACGTCTTGTCAAAATTATCGGAAAGAAAAGCCGTGTCGACACCCATGCCGCCAGTGAGGTCTACTAAGATTCTTTTTTTGTCCTCCAAATCACACGAATTTTCACCAACCTTCTCCTGACATTTCGTTGATAGTGAGGCTTTATATTTCGCAGTGAGTTCAGAAGAACATTGTTCCAGCGACAGTTTCTTCGGAAAGATAAGCTCGTCATTCTCCGCCCATGAAGGCAGTTTCTTACTCAGAACCTGTCGCGCCTGAATCTGTCGTATGACAAACTGCTTGTCAATTTCTTCCGGAAATTTTGACAAAGCTAATTTGTTGACATCGTCGTTCAGATGCTTTTTTATAAAATCCTTGACATTGTCGTTAATGCATAATTCATAATTCATAATGCATAATTTTGAACTCTGAACATTGAACTTTAAGCCTTAAACTTTAAACCATTCTTCCATTTTGCGAAAATAAACATTGCTACCAATGTCACTACACCACCTATTGCATAAGATATTGTCTCATCAATTTTGAATCCTTCCGGAGCGATGCAGATATATGTCGTGACGACACATGTCATGAATAATGCTGGTATCATAGTAACGAAATAGTTCTTCTTTTCAAGGACGAGATAAACCGTTATTGCCCAGAGTGTGAACACTGACAATGTCTGGTTGCACCATGAGAAATAACGCCATATTATTGTAAATCCGTTGGCATTTAAAATACTGAAAATTAGCAATCCTAATGAAGCTACAAACAATGGAGCGCATAGGAGCAATCTTTTTGAGATGCTTTTTTGTTCCATGTGCAACATATCGGCGAGTATGAGTCGTGCTGAGCGCATGGCGGTGTCGCCTGAAGTAATTGGAGCCGCTATGACACCAAGAATTGCTAATATTCCACCTAATATTCCGAGCCAGTCCTTACAGATGAAGTCAACGACTTGAGCCGCCGTGAAGTCAGTTCCGTGTTCTTGGAAGAACGCTGTTGCGGCGGCTGCCCATATCAAAGCGACGATGCCTTCCACGACCATAGCTCCGTAGAATACAGGACGTCCGTGGCGTTCTGTTTTAAGACAACGCGCCATGAGAGGCGACTGCGTGGCATGGAATCCGCTGATAGCTCCACATGCTATAGAGATGAACATCATTGGGAATATAGGACCAGCTTCATATTTAGTTCCGAATCCATTCCACATCTCTGGCAACGCAGGCTGTTTGATGAAAAGAACGACAAGGATTCCTATCGCCATGAACATCAAGGCTCCGCCGAAGAGAGGATATACGTTTCCAATGACTTTATCTATTGGCAGGATAGTAGCGATGAGATAATAAGCGAATATCACCACGACCCAGAAATAAACATTGAGATTCGTTGGTGTCATACCAGCAATGAGTTGTGCTGGCTGTAAAACGAAGACAGCGACAACGAGTACCATCAATAACAATGTGAATATTATCATCACTTTCTCTGTTCTCTTTCCGAGATATTTGCCAACAATCTGAGGAAGACTTGCGCCGTCATTACGCAGCGACACCATTCCTGAGAGATAATCATGGACGGCACCTGCGAATATAGTTCCGAATACAATCCACAGGTACGATGATGTTCCGAACTTCGCGCCCATGATAGCTCCGAAGATAGGACCAAGTCCCGCGATGTTGAGGAACTGTATCATGAAGATTTTCCACGTCGGCATCACTATATAATCGACGCCGTCGTTTTTCGTCACTGCTGGAGTGGCACGTTTCTCGTCAACGCCGAACATACGGCTGATATATCTTCCGTAGATGAAATATCCCAAGACGAGAATGACTATTGCTATTGAGAATGTTATCATTTTAGTGTAGAGTGTAGAGTTTATAGTTTAGAGTGTAGAGTGTAGAGTTTATAGTGTAGAGTTTAGAGTTTATAGAATAAAGTGTAGAATCTTTGAATTTATACAAACATTCAACTACTCTACACTCTAAACTCTACACCCTAAACTTTAATTAACTTTGTTGTCCGAATTCCATCAGATATGCTTTGATGAATTCATCAATCTTACCATCCATCACGCCTTGTACGTTGCTTGACTGGAAGTTTGTTCTGTGGTCTTTCACACGGCGGTCGTCGAAGACATAGCTTCTGATTTGTGAACCCCATTCGATTTTTTTCTTGCCAGCCTCGATCTTGTTTTTCTCTTCCATACGATGTTGAAGTTCTTTATCATAGAGTTGAGATTTCAAGAGACGCATAGCATTTTCTCTGTTCTTAGGTTGGTCGCGGCTCTCGGTGTTTTCGATGAGGATTTCTTCTTCTTCACCTGTGTAAGGGTCTTTATATTGATAACGGAGACGCACGCCAGACTCAACTTTGTTAACGTTTTGTCCGCCAGCTCCACCGCTACGGAATGTATCCCAAGAAATCTTTGAAGGGTCGATGACGACTTCAATAGAATCGTCGACGAGAGGTGTCACGAAGACAGAGCTGAATGATGTCATACGTTTACCTTGTGCGTTGTAAGGAGATACGCGGACGAGACGATGCACGCCATTTTCACCTTTAAGATAACCGTAAGCATAGTCACCGTCGATTTCCATAGTGACTGTCTTGATACCAGCTTCGTCACCATCGATTAAGTTGCTTATTCTTACTTTGTAACCGTGAGATTCTGCATAACGGAGATACATACGCATAAGCATCTGTGCCCAGTCTTGCGATTCTGTACCGCCAGCGCCCGAGTTGATTTTAAGCACGCAGCTCATCTGGTCAGCTTCTTCGTGAAGCATGTTTCTGAACTCGAGTTCTTCAACGAGACGCACTGTCTCTTCATATTGTTTATCTACTTCTTCCTCTTCAGCTTCGCCTTCTTTAGCGAAATCGAACAACACGCCGAGGTCTTCATTAGCTTTCACGATGTCGTCATAAGCTGTCACCCAACTTTTAACGTCGCGCATCTTACGCATGATAATCTTGCCATTTTTAGGGTCGTCCCAGAAACCGTCGGCATTGGTCTGTTCGTCTAATTCTTTAATCTGCATCAACTTACCGTCGATGTCAAAGATACCTCCTCAAGGATTCAATCCTCTTACTTAACTCTTTGCAGTTTTCTATTGTTACCATAATGAAATAAAAATTATTGATTTGCAAAGATAAGAAAATTGGCTAAAGGCTAAAGGCTAAAGACAAAAGATTTTTTGTTAGAAAATAAAAACCTCAGAACTTCAAAGTTTTCTGAGGTTCTGAGATTTTGAATTTCTGAGATTTTATATAAAGATGTACTTCAAAACAAACAGCACTGCAAGTATGTACATCACTGGAGTGAGTTTCTTGAATTTGCCGCAGCATAAATTAATGGCAACGTATGAAATCATTCCGAGCATGATACCTGCTGGTATTGAATATGCAAGTGGCATCATGATGAGACATATGAAACTTGGTATTGCTTCTGTTGCATCGTCGAAGTCGATGTTTCTTACAGGTTCCATCATAAGCATACCGACGAGGATAAGCACTGGTGCTGTTGCTGCGCCAGGCACTGAGAGGAACAATGGTGAGAAAAACAAAGCGACAACGAAACACATCGCTATGGAGAAGGCAGTGAGACCTGTACGTCCACCTTGTACAACGCCAGAAGCACTTTCAACATATGTCGTTGTCGTTGATGTGCCGAGCATAGCACCTACTGTTGTTGCGACAGCATCAGCCATTAATGCTTGTTTCAACCTTGGTATGTTGCCATTTTCATCAACCATCTTGGCTTTTATACAGACGCCAACGAGTGTTCCAAGTGTATTGAACAAGTCGATGAAGAGGAAAGTGAATACCACGACAAACATATCTATGGTAAATATATTTTCCCACTCAAACTTAAAGAAGATAGGTCCTACAGATTCAGGCATAGAAACGACACCTTTAAACTCTGTAATTCCCATCGGAATGCCTATTACCGTCGTTGCAAGAATACCGATAAGCATCGCACCTTTGACATTCAAGGCATAAAGAGTGCCCGTGATGACGAGACCTATTATTGCTAGAAGAGCAGTACCTGAAGTGATGTCGCCAAGAGCAACGAGTGTTGTATCATCTTTTATGATGATACCAGCATTCTGCATACCGATGAAAGCTATGAAGAGACCTACACCACCTCCGATGGCATAACGCAAATTTTTAGGAATGGCATTGACGATAGCCTCTCTGATATTCGTTAACGTCATAATGATAAACAAGATACCTTCGATAAAGACAGCAGTCAATGCGAACTGCCAGGAATACCCCATACCTAAACATACTGTGAAAACAAAAAAAGCATTGAGTCCCATTCCAGGAGCAAGACCAAAAGGCAATTTCGCTAAGAATGCCATGGCCAAAGTACCTATCAATGAAGCAAGAGCTGTCGCCGTAAATACAGAACCACCTGTAATTCCTTCAAGATTAGAGAATATAGCTGGGTTCACCGCAAGAATATACGACATTGTGAGAAAAGTCGTTATACCAGCAACGATCTCAGTACGAACATTGTGTTTTTTTGAATCAAAACCGAATAACTTGTTTAACATAATACAAAGTTTTAATTAGTAAAATCTTTGCGAATTTATAGATTATTCCTCAAAAACACAAGTAATTTTTGAGTTGCTAAGCTACTGAGTTACTAAGTTGCTAAGTTATTTATCAATATCCAAACAACTCCTAACTCCTAACTAATCACTCAAAGCTTCCATCACATCGCCTATCGAATATCCTTTTCCGACGGCATATCGTATCAGCTTCGCCTTACGCTTGTAAGGGTCATCTTCGTTTATCTTTTTATTTTTCAAAAGATTGACAAGTTCTTCTTTATAAGAATCCTTATCTATTTCCGAAAGGACTTCATCAATAATTTCTCTGTCGATGCCTTTTGTTATCAAAGAAAGTTTGATTTTATTGACGCCCCATTTTTTCAGATTCAGTTTTCCTTTCACGAAAGAACGACAATAACGCTCATCGTTGATAAATCCTTCTTCTTGAAGAAAATCAATGATGAAATCTCTGTCATTATCATCAAGTTCTAAAGTGTCGAGTTTAGTAAAAATCTCCTTCTTGCAACGGTCTTGATAGTCGCAATAATGAATCATTTTTTTCAGAGCGATGTCGCGTTCCATAAATTAAAGTCTATAATGTCTCAAAATTCTTCACACAATCTCAATCCTTCTTCAATAGCTGTTTGCACTTTCTCAGCCTTTTGCTCTTCTGTACTGTAATCCATGTTTTGTGCAGAAATGACGTGCAATTCGCCGAGTCCCCAGAGTTTGCTCAACGCTTTGATGTAAGGCGTTGCTTGCTCCAAGTCGTCTCCCGTGCTGATATTCATACCTCTCGTTGTGATATAAAGCACTTTTTCCGCCTTGCATAAACCATAACATTCTTTCTCTGTACTTGCGAAAGTCACATTGAAGAGCGACATATTTTCAAAAAATACTTTTAACGCACTTGGAAAGCTCATATCCCAAAATGGAGACGCAAGCACAAGTCTGTCAGCAGCTGCGAGTTTCTTTGCCATCGCCACATATTCTTCCGGAACATATCCATTATTCCTGTCGTTTAAAATATCATTTTTCACAACAGGAAAAGAACATTCTGATAATCTGACAGTTTCTATTTCATATTTTTCAGATAATTTACTAATAATCGCATCAGCTATCTTCTTGGTATTGGAACCATTTCTCAAGCAAGCGTCGATATAAAACAGTTTCTTCATCTCTAATGATTTTATATGCAAAGATAATGAAAGAGAAATGATGAAAGGGCAAATTTTAGACAATATTTTATTTTTTGTTAAAGTTACACCTATTAGAAAAATAATTATCTTTACAACCGAAATGTAAGATGTCGTAATTTTAGCATGCCATCTTTTTATTTTAGAATTAAATCACTTATTATCATAATATTATGAAAAAATTATTAGTAATTTTATGTTGCATTTTAGCATTACAGTCATGCAACAACGGCAATACAGGAACTGAAACTGTCAATGGTTTTGACATCAATTGGAGTGGCAATTTGAACAAGAATGAACAAGACGCCATCAAAGACATGATTTCCAATATGGTAAAAGTCGAAGCTGGCACTTTCTACATGGGTGCACAAAAAGATTCCGTCATATACAACAACTACGACGAAAATGCCACAAGTTGGGAATATCCAGTTCACGAAGTGACATTAAGCGAATTTTACATCAACAAATACGAAGTGACACAAGCACTTTGGAAAGCTGTCATGGGCAAACATAATGACAAAAAAGACGAATTTGACCAATGGGAAGACAGATTTGGCAAAGGCGACAACTACCCTGCTTATAGAATTTCTTTCAATGAAGTCGAGACTTTCATCGGCAAATTGAACGAATGCACAGGATTAAACTTCGCTCTTCCAACAGAATCTCAATGGGAATACGCAGCAAGAGGCGGTAAAGATACATATTACTCATTATACGCTGGCGGCGACAATGTCCTCGAATATGCTTGGATCGACCAAAACAGCGACAAATGTTCAGAAGTCGGAAAGAAAAATCCTAATACTTTAGGTCTCTACGATATGAGCGGCAACGTCTGGGAAATGTGCCAAGACTGGTATTACGACTACACAAGCGCAGCTGCAACAAATCCAGTAGGCGAAGCTTATAACGAAGGTCTTAAAGTCTTCCGCGGCGGCAGCTGGAACAACAACGCTCAACAAGCAAGAACAACAGCTCGCTACAAACAAGGTATCCACTACCGCGACTACAACACTGGATTCAGATTGGTCTTAGAATAAGTCTATGAGTCAATAAGTCTATAAGACTATGAGCAAGACTTATTGACTTATTGACCTATTGACTTATTGACTTATATAAACTTCATCTAAATAGTTTATCAATCCATAACGCCTTGCCTATTTTACGCAGGGCGTTTTTCACATACTGACGGTTCTCTGGCTTGTACCAGAAGAAGAATCTCTGTTGGTCTAATTTCTCTTGTTTTGTCTTCGCCACGAAAACAGGCTTCAAGCTATATGGATCATAGCCTGAATAATAAATCTCCGTAGCCAATGTCATCGGTGTTGGAGTGAAATCTTGAACCTGTTCCAACTTATAACCAAGTTCCTTTGTCTTTACAGCAAGTTCCGCCATATCGGTTAAAGTACATGCAGGGTGACTCGATATAAAATAAGGTATCAGCTGTTGGTTGAGACGATATTTCTCATTGACCTTATCGAATTTCTTTTTCAATTTAATGAAGAGATTGAACGACGGCTTACGCATCAATTTCAAAACCTCGTCGCTAGAATGTTCAGGAGCGACTTTCAAACGACCGCTCACATGACGTTTCATCAGCTGCTCGAAATATTCATCGTAGCCTAATTTTCCCGAAGGGTCTTCATTTGTCAAAAACAAGTCATAACGAATACCAGAACCAATAGTCGCTTTTTTCACCTTAGGCAGTTTATCCACTTCCTTATAGAGTTCAATCAGCGGATGATGATTGGTATCTAAGTTCTTACAAACGTTAGGCTGTATGCAAGTCGGACGAATACATTTCTCACAAAGACTCTCGTCTTTTCCCTTCATGCAATACATATTAGCAGAAGGACCGCCGAGGTCGGAGATATAACCTTTGAAGTCTTCCATCTCAGTAACTTGCTTCACTTCCTTCATGATAGAAGCCTTGCTTCTTGAAGCGACAAACTTACCCTGATGCGCCGAAATAGTACAGAAGGCACAGCCACCGAAACAACCACGATGAATGTTAACCGAATGACGAATCATCTCGTAAGCCGGAATAACGCCACGTTTTGCGTACTTAGGATGCGGAAGACGAGTGTAAGGCAAATCGAAAGAAGCGTCGATTTGAGCCTCCGTCATCGTAGGATAAGGAGGATTAATATATAAGGTGTAATCGCCTACATCTTGAAGCAGACGATTAGCTTTTTTCTTATTAGATTCTATCTCAACGTTTTTGAAGTTAGAAGCATACGCTTTCTTATCTTTCAGACATTCCTCATGAGAGACAAGGCGCAAGTCATTCCATTCGGACTCGATAAATTGTGAATTTTCATTAAGGAAAAATGTCTGAGGAATATTCGTTATCTCATTTATCTTCTTGCCTTCATCTAAAGCCTTGGCTATTTCCACGATAGCAAGTTCGCCCATGCCATAGACGCCGAGGTCGGCTTTCGAGTCGAGCATGATAGTAGGTTTCAGCTCGTCAGCCCAGTAGTCGTAATGCGTCACTCTTCGCAGAGAAGCCTCGATGCCGCCGATCACGACTGGAACATCTGGATATAATTTTTTCAGTATGTTGGAATATGTTATCGTCGCGTAATCAGGACGGAAGCCCGCCTCGCCGCCTGGGGTGTAGGCGTCGTTTGAGCGCAGGCGCTTGTTAGCAGTGTAATGGTTCACCATCGAATCCATAGCGCCGGCGGAGATGCCGAAGAAAAGACGTGGCCTGCCGAATTTCTTGAAGTCGCGGAGGTCGTCGCGCCAGTTAGGCTGCGGAATCAGTGCCACCTTGTAGCCGTGATGTTCAAGGACGCGGCCTATCACAGCAGCGCCGAAAGCAGGATGGTCGACGTATGCGTCGCCAGTGATTATCACGACATCGACTTCGTCCCATTTGCGTAAGTCGGTCTCTTTCTTTGTTATCGGAAGCCAATCTAATAAGTTCATGCAAAAAATTCTTTTATTGCCTCGCGAGCGTCACGAAGCTTATCCAACCATACCTCTCTTGAATTCTGACCGATGATGTCGGTTATATATTTCACCGCGACGAAATTCACGTCCATCAACTTACACACATGAGCCTGAGCGAAAGCCTCCATATCGATGACATCACCAGTGAAATTGCCCACTTCTGTCACGAAGCTGTCGCCAGTGTTACTGACGCCGACATTCTCATATCTATCGATGACATCAATTCCAACTTTCTCAGGAAATGAAATATCAGAACACACATGAGGAAGGACGATTTTTTCCAAGTCTCTATCCACAAAACGATGACATACGAAGATATCGCCGACATTATGATTAAGAGTGCCGGCAGTACCGACATTAACGACGAGCTCGTATTTATCCTCACAGAGAGCCTTCGTCAAGTTAAAAGCCGAAAGCACCTTACCCATTCCCGTCCTAAGGAACGTAATATCAACACCTTGTAATTCAAAAGGAATTATTTCGGAGTCAAAAGCGTATGTCACTAAGATTTTCATAGAGATATTTTTTACAAAGATAGAAAAAAAGTCAACAAGACTACAAGACTGCAAGTAGTCTTTTCCATATCTTTGCAAAATAGTATTTCACCATGAAAATCTGCTGGCAACTTTTCGTAACATTTTTAAACATAGGAGCTTTCACTTTAGGCGGCGGTTATGCCATGCTCGATATGATAGAGCGTGCAGTAGTGAGGAGACGTCGTTGGATAGAACACGACGAGTTCTGGGAATCCATTGCTGTCGTGCAGTCGCTCCCCGGAGTCTTTGCCGTCAACTGCGCACTTTATGTAGGATACAGAATCGGAGGCACCAAGGGAGCCGTCGCAGCTTCATTAGGAGCGATGTTGCCTTCTATTATCATCATGCTGCTCATCGCGATGTTCTTCACCGATTACAAGGACAACCCGACAGTAGAGAAGATATTCAGAGGCATAAGACCATGCGTGGTAGCACTGATATTATCGCCGGCAGTGAAGATGTGCATCTCAGCCAAAGTCAACTGGAAGACCGCCATCTTCCCGATAGGCACAGCCCTGCTGATATGGTGGTTCAAAATCTCACCAGCCTACATCATTATATTCGCAATTGTCGTATGCCTATGTCATTCATTATACATCTTCAAAAACATTCCTAATTCCTAATTCCTAACTCCTAACTCCTAATTAACATGATATATCTACAACTATTCTGGGTTTACTTAAAGATAGGTCTTTTAGGCTTTGGCGGAGGCTACGCCATGCTTTCGATGATACAGTTTGAAGTGGTGGAGAAACACGGATGGATGACATTGAGCGAGTTCGCCGACGTAGTGGCATTGTCGCAGATGACGCCGGGTCCAATTTCCATCAACTGCGCCACTTACGTAGGATATCAGGTAGGAGGATTATTCGGTTCACTGTTGGCATCGATGGCAATAGTGCTGCCCTCATTGGTTTTATTATATTTCGTCTTGAGATTTCTATTCAAGAACAAGGATAACTTCATCGTCAAGACGACCTTAAAGAATTTAAAGCCGTTCATTGCGGGATTGATATTTGCGGCGGCATTGCTTATGATGAACTCAGCCAATTTCCCTGACGTAGGATTAGGAGAAAACAACATCAGCATCATAATATGCGCTGCAACATTTATATGCGTCTTTTTCTTCAAGGTCAACCCTATGCTGCTGATTGCCATCTCTGGAGTTGCAGGAATCATATTCTTTTAAAAAGCAATTAGCTATCCGCATTCATCATCCAAAATATTTCTCGCAAAGACACAGAGAATCGCAGAGGAAATTTTATCAGCCACTGAACCAGTCGAAATGCAACCACATCACTAAATAACATCCACGAAATCACACGAAATTATTTTTCTGTAAAATACCCCATCACTTCATCACTTCATTACTTCATTACTCCATCACTAAAAAAACTTGTAGTCTTGTAGTCTTGTTGACTTGTAGTCTTTTCCTTTATGGCGTTCCGGCTCTGCCGTCGGGCTTTCCGCTATATCTTTGCTCGCTCCGCTCGCAAAGGATGCCGCTCCAATCCCTAACGCTTTGGAGGCTACAATAATAAGATGTGTGCTATGAACAAAATTGCTCACAATTCATAGCTCATGGCTCACTGCATTTTTAACAATTTTTAACTTTTTTATTTAGAATTGATATGTTAATTTTGCAGAGAACTTTAAATACCATTTTTTATGGAAAACATTAAAAATCTCATATACACCATAAGAGGTGTTAAGGTTATGCTAGACTCAGATTTGGCTCAACTATACGGCTATACAACTAAAGCATTTAATCAGCAAGTAAAAAACAATATTGAAAAATTCGATTCTGATTTCAGATTTCAATTAACAAAAGATGAATATCATGAAATTTTGAGGTCAAAAAATTTGACATCAAACACAGAAACAAATAATTCATTATCAGTAGATTTCACTAATAGAACAAAACTAAGGTCAAAAAAATTGACCTTAGAATTAGAAAACGGCAAATATTCAAAGTATCTTCCTTCTGTTTTTACTGAACAAGGCATTTACATGCTGATGACAGTTCTTAAAGGAGAACTTGCCACAAAACAAAGCAAAGCACTCATAAGAACATTCAAAGAAATGAAAGATTTCATCCTTAAGAACGACATTATTGAAAACAAAGAAATACTACAACTTTCATTACAAACAACTCAAAACACAAATGATATTGCCAAGATTAAAAGCGAGATGTTTACCAAAAACGACTTTGCAAAATTCATCGACAACTTCACAGAAAATAAAACAAATGAAATTTTAATTCTAAACGGTGAATATTTCAATGCCGACATTGCCTACAACAACATATACAACTTGGCCAACAAAAGCATTTTTATCATAGACAACTATATTGGAATCAAGCATTACAAAGATAAACGACAAAGAAATATATCATCATATAATAGATATTCTTTTGAATAATCCTATTTTAACATTGTAAATACATTAATAAAGCCGCATCAACATTCTTTTATTTTCATAGGTATTGTTGATACAGTCTCCACTCGCGTCATTTATTACGTTTCGCTTGCTTCGTTCGTCCCTCACTCGCTTGCTTCACTCCATCAATGACGCTCCTTTCTTCAGCTTAAGACAATTTCCGAATTCATGTGTTTACTGAGAAAGAGAAAGGCGCAGACCGAGGCCGTCGTTCGAGTCGTATGGAATGTAGTAGCCACGAAACGATACCCGGCAGTACTCCGCATCGTCGTACCAGCTGCCGCCACGGCCCACGCAGCGAGAGCCAGATGATGGACCTATAGGATTAGTCTGTGAACCGCTGCTATAACTTCCATACCCGTCCTGACACCATTCCCAAACATTACCGCTCATATCATAAATGCCTAGTTCGTTGGCTTGCTTTGTCTTAACATCATGCGTTTTATCACCG
This sequence comes from Bacteroidales bacterium, assembly GCA_045657145.1. Taxonomy (GTDB): domain Bacteria; phylum Bacteroidota; class Bacteroidia; order Bacteroidales; family F082; genus Limimorpha. The sequence goes on from JAZOSK010000074.1 coordinate 15,409, forward strand.
CTGTTAACATCGTACCAAGCAACGTTTCCTATTGTATTGCTTCCACTATATTTATAGCCTTGTGACTTATTGCCTCCTCTTGCTGCATATTCCCATTCGGCTTCGGTTGGAAGGCGGAAGTTCTTGCCTGTAAGCTGGTTCAATTTCTTTATGAATGTTTGGCAGTCGTTCCATGAAACGATTTCCACAGGTTTCATGCTTCCTTTAAAATAGCTTGGGTTGCTGCCCATAACGGCAATCCATAGTTCCTGCGTCACCTCTGTCTCGCCAATGTAATAGTCAGAGAGTGTTACTGAGTGAACTGGTTTTGCATTTTCATAAGCATCACTGCCTTGTTCCGAGGTTGCTCCCATTTTAAAGGTGCCGCCTTCAACGGCTATCATGGTAAAGGTAACACCCTTAACGGTAAAGGTTTGGTTCCCAAAGAAAGCTAATTTAATATTTGCTTCCCCTACGCTTTGTGCAACGTTTATCGTTTTAGAGACTGTCTTTCCTTCACGTTCTGCTTTTATCTCGTGTGAGCCGTAAGAAAGATTGGTGGTTAATGGAAAAACGCCAACATAAATTCCGTCAACGTAAATCTTGTCGCCAGACTGGTCGGTGGAGATGCTTATTTCTTTTCCGGTCTGAAGTTTCTCATTTATCGTCAAAGCCTCGCCTTCTTTAATGTTTATGGTTTTTGTTATAGGAGCACAGCCTTGTTTGGTGAGCTTCAGTTCGTGTTTTCCAATCAAGATATCGGAGATATAGTTTGGTGTTTCTCCGTAATGTTTTCCGTCGATATAGATGTCTGCATCTGTTGGTTCGCTGCTTATGGCAAGGAAACCTAATTCCTGTTTTGATTCAACATACTGCACCACCATCTCGTAGCCGCAATAGCCACACAAATCAAAAGGGAATGTGTATTCTGTCTTGCCATATTCCGGATGGATAATTTCCATAAACGGTGCAACAGCAGATATATAAAGGTACAGCTGTCCGTCTTCTTGCAACTGTTTATCAAAATAAGTCTCCAGATTACCATTGAAATAAAACTTCGCCCTCTCCTCCGCGCTGATATTTTCGGTGGTAATCTTTATCAACGCCATTGGATTGTCATTATCATCAAGATGTTTGTTTTTATCAAGCATCACATAGCCTTCAATTTTTCTAAAAGAACCTTCTTTAACGCTGATTTGTGAAAATGCGTTTAATGATATTAATGCAAATATTAAAAGTAAAAACTTCTTCATTTTTTTAATAATTGGAAAGGACAAAGATATAAAAAGGCTAAAGACAAAAGACTAAAGGCTAAAGATTTTTTTAGTTAGGAGCTGAGCCTTTTCAATTTTCAATTTATAATTTACAATTAGTAGCCATTCCATTGTTAATTGTTAATTGTTAATTGTTAATTGTCAATTATTCATTGTTAATCGCCAACCACGCCATCAGTCCCATTCCTGTTTCTAAGGCGTCTTCGTCAATATCGAAAGTCGGGGTGTGTTGCTTGGAGACGATGCCTTTCTCAATATTTGAAGTACCGATGCGATACATACACGCTTTTGTTTGATGAGAATACCAAGCGAAGTCTTCCGCTGTCATAAGCTGCGGAATATCTTTCACCTTTTCTTCTCCCATGAAGTCAATTGCTTTATTTTTCAATGAATTAGTGAGACTAACGTCATTTATCAAGACCGGATAACCTTGCTCTATAAATAAATCTGCTCCTACATTAAAAGACGAAGCTATCTCAGCACAGATTTCCTTTATCTTGTTTTTAACAGTTTTCCTGTCGTTCTCATCAAAGGTACGCATCGTTCCTTTGAGCGTCACTTCGTTAGGAATCACGTTGTAAGTGCCATCGGCGATAAAACTGCCGAAAGCTATTATGATAGGATTTTTTCTTTCTTCTTTGTTAAACTCGGAGCTGAGTTCTGATATGGCGCACAGGATTTTAGCAGCAGCCACTATAGTATTGTCGCGTTCTTTTATCTTAGCCGCATGACCGCCTTTGCCTTTAATCGTGATGTTTATCTCATCGCAGGAAGCCATAAATTCACCAGCATGAAAGCCAACTTCACCACAAGGGAGGTCAGGATAGACGTGTTGCGCAATAATCAAATCGACATCTTTCAAAACGCCTTTTTCAATCATGACGGAAGCACCTCCAGGAAGTTTCTCCTCTCCTGGTTGGAAAATAAGTTTTATGGTTCCCTCAAAATCATCTTTCATCTGATTGAGAATCTTGGCTGCGCCGAGCAACATCGCGGTATGCGCATCATGTCCACAGGCGTGCATCACGCCGTCGATAGCAGATTTATAGGAACAATCATTTTTCTCTTGTATCGGAAGAGCGTCAATATCGGCACGAAGAGCAACGGTTTTCTTTTCTGGGTTTCTACCCTTTATTGTTGCAACAATTCCTGTTTCTGTCAACAAATCATATTCGATATTCCAAGATGTCAACAAGCCATGAATCAAATTAGCGGTTTTATATTCTTCAAAACTCAACTCTGGGGATTGATGAATCTGCTGTCTGATGCCAACGACATCATTCTTTAATTCTCTAGCTAGCGATTTTATCTTATTTATCATACCGAAAGATGTTTATGCAAAGATAGAAATAATTAGGAGTTAGGAGTTAGGAGTTGGGAATTATTTTTGAAAGGAGTTAAGGTATGAGGATTTGAGGAATTAAGGATTAAGGGGAGGGAGTAAAAAAAAGATACGCGCAAATCCTTGAGATACGTGGAGGTTTTAAAAAATACGTGGAGACTATAAAACGAAAAAGCCTCTCAGATTGAGAGGCTTTCGCGGTGCTGACGAGACTCGAACTCGCGACCTCCTGCGTGACAGGCAGGCATTCTAACCAAACTGAACTACAGCACCAGCTTTTTGTTTTCAACTCTGTTGTTCGTTGTTGATTACGGGTGCAAAGATACGACCTTTTTTCAAATCTGCAAGCATTTTTTAAAAAAAAATTCACTTTTTTTGAAATTATTTTTTATCACACTGATTATCAATAAAATATTTTAAAAAAAAATTATTTTACAAAATAAGCTCCATTCTCTCTTACATTATGATATTTTATTCCTAAAATAGCAGCTTCCTTAATTAATTTATCTGCCAAATAAGTTGGAATATCAGAACTAATTATCAGATAATCAAAATCATACTTTTTTAAAAGATCAGTTAAAGATTGTCGTTCCCGTCCATAAACAAGCATATAATCCAGAGGTATTTTATACGAAAGGCTTTCCTCAAAAAAATCGTTTCCATTTGACAAACCAATGAGTTTTTCATCAAAAGTTACGACACTTTTTCGTTTTTTTACAAAATTCTCATCAAAATCATCTTTTAAAAGCATTGTTTTTCCACCATTAAAAACACCTTTTTTTATTAAAAAATTTTCAACATTATAAGAAAACACTGATTTATCATTTAAAAAGGTACTATCTGCGACAAGAACATGATTTCTTCCTTCAATAAAATCTATCGCAGTCATATTATTGATGGAATATACAATCATTTCTTTTTGATTACGCAGCTTCATCAAATTATAAACATTAACTATTCCAAAACAACAAGACATTATCATCATAAAAAATAACATCTTCTTACTTTTCAACACCACTAAAAACAAAAGTGACAATAATAGCAACAAAAGAATAACGAATTGTATTTCATTTATATAAATACCCTTTACTATCGAATACGGCAACGATTCTATCCATGAGACTACAAAATTCATTACGAAAATCATTTTAGATACGAAAAACGCCACTATACTATTAATATAAGGAATAAAGAAAATCAATAACAATATCATACCACCTATAATGACAACTGATGATATTGGTGTCATAAACAGATTACTCAGCCAAAAATACATCGGAAACTGATGAAAATAATAAATAGTAAAAGGAGCTGTTGCGATTTGTGCGGCTATAGTCACTGACGTTATTTCCCAAATTTTATTAACAATCTTATATTTAGAATAAAACATTTTAGAGATTGGCTTCTGTAAAACCACAATTCCAATCACAGCTGTATACGACAATAAAAAACCTATATCAAAAAGATTTGCAGGATTCACACAAAGCAAGATAAAGGCCGAAGCCGCCAAAGAATTTAGCAGAACACCTTTTCTATTTATGACATTACCTATTATCACAAAAGAAAGCATAATAGTAGCCCTCAATATCGAAGGAGCCAATCCAGCCAGCAAAGCATAAAACCAGATTAACATCAACAATATCAATTGTTTAACCACACATTGCATTTTCTTCTTTTCATTAAGAAAACAAAGCATATACGAAAACACCATAAATACGACCCCCACATGAAGTCCCGACACGCAAAGTATATGCATAGCTCCTGCCGCCACATATTTTTGCCTAAGTTCATGAGGAAGACTATCGTCATAGCCAAGCAGAATTGCTGCTGCAACCGCATATTCATCCTCTTCAATACCGAGATTTCGCATGGTTTCCAGAAGAAAACCACGAATCCAATAAGAAAATCTATAAATAGGATTTGCATCATTGCGATTCATATCAAACCACGCATCCGATTTTAGATAAACCTGATGTGTCACACCTCTTTTATATAGATAATCTTTATAGTCAAATTGTTCCGGATTAGGAGGTTCTTTAACTTCTTCTGGACTTGTCAAAAACAAGATACAATCGCCATATTTGAGTTTCAACGATTTATCATTTTTTTCAAAATAAGCAATAATCTTAGAATTGATGCTTCTGACATTCTCATTTTCTTCAAAAGCGAATACTTCCAACATTGACTTTATTGACTTTTCTTTGACTGACGGACATTCGCAAAGTCGAGCCAAATAATATTTAGGCTTATTTTCAACTTTTGATATATCGTTGACTATCAAATTATAATCACGAATCTTAACAAAAGAAAAACCTAATAGTATAAGATAAGAAAATAGCAGAACCGAAAATATCCAACGAAAACGATAATTCTTAATTAATATTGACGTTAATGCAAGAGATAATAATATTAAGAAAATAATTATTAACAAAAGGCAGACAATATTCCTTTCAAATATTATCTTTTGAAAGGAATATGCCAGATAAATTCCAATAGAAAAAGGAATTAATAATCTGATAAACGGATATTTAAACCAAGAAATCATCTTGCATCATAAATTTTGGATTCAAGATGCAAGATAAAAATAATTTCGATATATTACATACAGAAATTCAATATTTTATGTTAAAAATAATTAAGAATTCTTAACTCTTTTATTCAAATCATTGAATATTATTGTTGCTGCGTTATTTGAAGCGCCGGCATTACCAAGTTTACATCTCAAATCCTCGTAATCTTCAAGCAACTGACGTTGTTTTTTATGATTCGTAAGAAGATACTTCAATTCAGCTTCAAGGTTTTGTGGTGTTAAATCATTCTGAATCAATTCCTTCACAACTAGTTTATCCATAATAAGATTAACCAAACTAATATATTTAACTTTTATAAGTTTTTTTGCTATCAAATAAGACAAGGCATTACCTTTATAACAAACCACTTCTGGCACGTAAAGCAAAGCCGTTTCCAAAGTAGCAGTTCCTGATGTAACTAACGCAGCACTAGCCACTTGCAGCAACTGATACGTCTTATTAAACACAAGATTGACATTTTCATTTCCAATCAACGACCTATAAAAACTTTCTGGCAAAGAAGGCGCACAACCTATAACAAACTGATAATCTGGAAACTTATCAATTACATTCAACATAACGCCCAACATTCTTGTCACTTCTTGCTTTCGACTTCCAGGAAGAAGAGCTATTATTTCTTTCTTTGGGTTAAGTTTATTTTGTCGTGCAAAATTACTCTTATTAATATATTTCACCCTTGACAATTCATCAAGAAGAGGATGACCAACAAAATGAGCGTCAACACGATACTCATCATAGAAATCTTTTTCAAATGGAAGTATCACCAACATTTTATCCACGACTTCCTTGATTTTATACACGCGACGTTTTTTCCACGCCCACACTTGTGGCGAGATGTAATAATACACCTTAATATTATGTTTATGAGCGAATTCAGCTATTTTAAGGTTAAAGCCCGGATAATCAATGAGTATAATAGCATCTGGATTAAATTTCAAGATGTCTTTTTTACAAAAACTGAGATTCTTAAGAATTGCTCTTAGATGCAACAAAACCTCAACAAAGCCCATAAAAGCAAGATCTCGATAATGTTTCACCAAGGTTGCTCCCTGTTTTTTCATCAAATTTCCACCCCATGCGCGAATTTTAGCACGAGTATCTTTTTTCTTCAAAGAAGCAATCAAATTTGCTCCATGCAAATCCCCAGACGCCTCTCCTGCTATGATATAGTACTTCATTTCAATACAAAAAACATTACTAAAATAATACCCAACAATGTCATAAACATCATTCCTCTACCAGTTTTATCCATATTCCATTTAACTAACATAAAACGAGCAAGAATAAGATTCAAAATCAAAGGAAGCATATAAACCCATAGAGAGTCACGACATTGTGAAAAATAAGTAAAATCTGTAAATATATTTAAAACAGAATACAAAACAATAAATATTAAGGCTGCGCCTATAAAACCAATAATGAAATTATCTTTTTTTATCATATTAATAAATTTTATCAAAATGTTTTTAACATCTTGTACAACTTCTGTGTTGGCAAGCCCATCACGTTGAAATACGAACCTTCAACATAGTTAACACCAATATAACCAATCCATTCCTGAATACCATAAGCACCTGCTTTATCGTAAGGTTTAAATGTATTCACATAATATTCAACCTCATCACGATCAAGATGTTCAAACGAAACCTTCGACACAACAGAAAATGTCTTAATTTTATCATTTGTACGGACTGTAACCCCTGTAATAACAGAATGCTTCTTACCAGAAATCATTGTTAACATCTCACGAGCTTCATCTGCATCTTTAGGTTTACCCAAAATCTTATCATTAACAATAACGACAGTATCTGCCGTTATAACCATATAATTATCAGGAAGTTCAGTTTCTTCAAAAGCTTTGGCTTTTTTTATACTCAAATATGGAGCGACATCATATACTGACATATTTGAAGAATAAGACTCATCTACATCTTTTGTAATAATAGAAAAATCAATTCCTATACCTTTCAGAAGTTCCTGTCTTCTTGGCGACTTTGAAGCGAGAACAATATTATATTTTTTTAAGTTATCTAACATCATCTTAAAAATAACATTGACAATAATCCTATGAACATCATTATTTTAGCTAAAACAGATAATTTATGAAAATCTCTATATTCTTTTGCTTTATAAATTTTAACAATCAAGAATATTGAAAATAAAGACACTAGCGAAATGATAGATAATGCCACAAATAATTCTAATTCATAAAGAATAAATTCATAAACGAACAAAAGCAACAACAAAGCAACGATAAGCAAGTAAAGCATTGTTTTTGTTTTACTTAAGCCATAAATAACAGGGATAGTACGACAATGAGTTCTACCATCACCTTCTGCATCCTCTGCGTCTTTTATAATTTCCCTAATAAACGTTAACAAAAACGCGAACACAGAATATATCAATACGAAATAGACAATATTTTTAGCCATATCATTACATGTCGACAAAATCAACAGATTATCAGACAAGTATAATAATTCAAAAAGATAAGGTAAAAACACAGCTATTGCCACCAATAACGAAACAATCAAGTTACCAACAAATAATTTCCGTTTATATCTAACTGAGTATGAATACAAAAGGCATGTTATCAAAAGCAAGACAGCAAATAGCATATAAAATTTAACATTTAAAATAATTATGGAAGAGACGAGCCCAGCCACAAGGCCAACAAATGTTAAAATTACATAAAACGACTTCGTTTCTTTTGGTGAGAAAACATTAGGAATCAACACTTTATCAGGTTTATTCAATTTATCTGTCTCGACATCAAAATAATCATTGATGACATAACCTCCTGCCACTATGAATATCAAAGACATAACAAGTAAAACAAACGCATGAGATGGAGGGAACACATCGATGGTTGTGAAATAATCTAAAGGCGACATAACACATCGATAAACGAGCAACATCATCATCGCAACCATCAATAGATTAGTCCAACGAATCAAGCAAAAAAAAGATTTTATCTTATTCATAATCATGTATTACCAGATATAACAACTAAAATCCTTCATCCATTTATCCTGAGCCTTAAGCACTTGTTCGATAATATCACGGACAGCACCTTTACCGCCATTACGATTACTGATATAAAGACTTATATCCTTTATTTCGGGAGCTGCATCTGCTGGACACACTGGCAATCCTACCATTTTCATCACAGGATAATCAGGCAAGTCGTCACCCATATAAATTATTTGCTCTGGTTTTAAATTATTGGTTTCCATATATTTTTGGAGCACTTCCACTTTATTGGCTGAACGCACGAAGACATCTTTAACGCCCAGCATCTGCATTCTTTTTTCGATAGAAATAGAATAGCCGCCAGTAATAATTGCGATATTATATCCGAGACGAGCTGCAAGTTGCAGAGCATATCCATCTTTAACGTCGCTACTTCTCAAAGGGACGCCACTGCCATCGACCAAAACATCACCACTAGTCATAACCCCATCATAATCAAAGACAAATGTCGTTATATCTTTCAATTGTTCTTTATAATTTTTCATTTCTCTGAATATTTATTAATAATATAATTCGTTAACAATTTATATATTTCTTTTTCTTCTTCATTATTTTTAAGAAGTTCCAAATGCTTGTTAATAGTTTCCACATCTCCTCTTCTAGCTGGGCCTGTCAATGCTTTTTCGGCACCCATTGAAAAGGCCTTATTTACGGTTTCTTTTACCAATGGTTCCAGAATTGAGACATCAAAAGCTTTTTCCTTCAGTAGCTTCTCTCCTATTTGCAACATAACATTCACGAAATTAGAGACATATACAGCATTCATATGAATATAACGTCTATCTTCATCTGAACATTCTATCACAACATCTGACATTTTTCGAGCAAAACACAGCAATTTATCTTTAACTTCTGTATTTGAAGCATTTATCAAAACTGGAACAGATTTAAAATCAATATCATAATCCTTTGTCAATGTTTGCAACGGATATATAATACCATAATTATCAACGCATTGCAATATTGCAGAATTCTGTGTTCCAGAAGTGTGCACCACAACGCCTTTATAATTTTGTAGATTAGCCGCGACTTCTTCTATAGCATCATCTTTAACTGCAATGATAATCAAATCGCATAGAAAGAGAGATTCATAATCATTTATCGTCTTTACTCCGAATAATTTTTCCACTTCAAGAATACTCTCCTTATTCCTTGTAAAAATATACTTTAGATTTATCCCATTATCTTTCAACATCTTAGAATAAGTGTACGCCACATTTCCCGAACCTATTATAGCTACATTTTCAAATGGAATCATCATAAAATAATTTTTTTACGAAGTTACAAAAAAATGCGAAACGCCATTACTTCAGACCTTAACAAGCCTCTTATAATTCCCGTTAACTTTTGTTAAAATCCGTTAACTTTTTGACAAAATCCGTTAACTTTTAAAATTTAACATTTCATTAACATTTTATAACTATCATAAAATCAACAACATACGATCACAGGTCGTCTTAAAGACTCAAAAGGGTATTGACAAAACGAATAAGTGAATTATTTTTGCACCCGACAACAACAAAAAACAACCAATTTTTCAAACACAAAAACAACATTTATTATGACAACAATTGAATTCAACAGCAACCTCACAAGCCTTCAAAAAAGTTTAGAAGCATTTGCAAGACAATTAACAGGCAACGAAGACGACGCCAAAGACCTCACACAAGAGACATTTCTCAAAGCATTAATGTACAGAGAGAAATACGTCAACCACAACAATTTCAAGGCATGGGTCTATACCATCATGAAAAACATTTTTATCAACAACTACCGTAGAACAAAAAAAGCAAAAAGCATAATTGAACAGAACGAAGATCTTTACTATTTAAATATCAGCAATTCACACACCGACACCGATCCAGAGAGCATACTTAACGCCATAGAATTGGAAAAAGGAATCAAGAATTTAGACAATGAATTCAGACGTGCTTTTGACATGTACAACGAAGGTTACAAATACAAAGAAATAGCTGATTGTTTGCATTTGACAATCGGAACTGTAAAAAGCAGAATTTTCTATAGTCGTAAAAAGCTAATGAATCAACTTAGTGAATATTGTCCTAATTAATTTTAACAAAAAACTCTCAAAACAAGTCTCATTTTGATTTGTTTTGAGAGTTAGAAAAAAATAGTTCAATCAGATACAATAAAATTGGCAAATAGTTGTTAATTTTGCACATATTAATATAAAATAAAAAAATCAATTATGATTGAGACAGATATTCGAGAATTAAACGAGAGAATACAAAGAGAAAGTCATTTTATTGACCTCATTAATCTTGAGATGAGCAAAGTTATTGTCGGACAAAAGCACATGACAGAAAGATTGCTTATCGGTTTATTATCAAACGGACACATTCTTCTTGAAGGTGTCCCTGGTTTGGCTAAAACACTTGCCATCAAAACATTATCAAGTGTTATTGATGCAGATTTCAGCCGTATACAATTCACTCCTGACCTTTTACCAGCCGACTTAATCGGTACAATGATTTATAGTCAGAAAAACGAGGAATTCATAGTTCGTAAAGGTCCTGTTTTTGCGAATTTCGTTTTAGCCGATGAAATAAACCGTTCACCTGCTAAAGTTCAAAGTGCTTTACTTGAAGCCATGCAAGAACATCAGGTTACAATTGGAGAAAGCACATTTGCTTTACCAGATCCATTCTTGGTAATGGCAACACAAAACCCTATCGAACAAGAAGGTACATATCCTCTTCCAGAAGCTCAAGTTGACCGTTTCATGCTTAAGGTTATCATTGATTATCCTAAGAAAGAAGAAGAAAAAATCATACTCCGTCAGAATATTAATAAGGAGTATCCAGAAATCAAGCCTGTAACATCAACAAAGGAAATCTTAAATGCGAGAAAAGTATGTCGCGAGGTATATCTTGACGAAAAGATTGAGAACTATATTACCGACATTGTTTTTGCTTCACGTTACCCTAACGACTACAAATTGAAGAAGTTTGCTAATTTGATTAGTTATGGCGGTTCTCCACGTGCCACAATCAACTTAGCGATGGCTGCAAAAGCTTACGCATTCATCAAACGTCGTGGCTACGTAATTCCAGAAGACGTTCGTGCTGTTGCACCAGACGTAATGCGTCATCGTATTGGTTTGACTTACGAAGCTGAAGCAGAAAACATTACAACAGAAGAAATCATCAACGAGATACTCAATATAGTTGAGGTGCCGTAATCAAAATATTGAATTATGGAAACAAACGAACTATTTAAAAAGGTTAGAAAAATCGAGATTAAGACACGTGGCTTGACCAACAACATCTTTTCAGGTCAATATCATAGTGCCTTCAAGGGGCGTGGTATGACCTTCAGTGAAGTTCGTGAATATCAATATGGCGATGACATTCGCAACATTGATTGGAACGTAACGGCCCGATTCAATCGTCCTTTCGTCAAGATTTTTGAAGAAGAACGAGAGATGACAGTTATGTTGCTCATTGATGTTTCTGGTTCTAACGACTTTGGTTCGGTAAATATTTCAAAAAGGGACCTCAGTGCAGAATTGGCAGCGGTTTTGGCATTCTCTGCAATACAAAACAATGATAAAGTAGGTGTGATATTTTTCAGTGATCAAATTGAAAAATTCATTCCACCAAAAAAAGGTTCAAGTCATATCTTACGTATTATCAGAGAGATAGTAACCTTTACTCCACAGCACAAAGGCACCGATATTGGAGAAGGTCTTCGATTTTTAACAAGCGCTATCAAGAAACGTACGACTGCGTTTTTAATATCAGACTTCGTTACCCAAAAGCCATTTGAACAACAAATAAGAATTGCCGCCAACAAACACGATTTAGTTTGTCTTAGAATTACAGATAAAAGAGAACTATTAATTCCTAAGATAGGACTCGTAAAATTCAGAGATTCAGAGACTAACAAAGATGTTTGGATTGACACATCAAGAAGTTCTTGGAACGAAGCATACCAAAAATACTTGCAACAAGAATCCGCAAAACTGAATAAGATTTTTGCAAACAACGGCATTGACAACACACTGATTTACACAGATGTAGATTATGTCAAACCTTTGATGCAATTATTTAAAAAACGAGAATCAAGAAGATGAAAAACAAGATATTGCATATTTTAATAATTTTAGTAGCAATAACTGTATCTAATAAATATTGTTATTCACAAGATGTTATTGTCAATGGAAAAATTGACAGAGACAGCATTCTCACTGGACATCCGTTCGATTACAGCTTAAACATAAGAGTTCCAGATGGTTATATTATAAATTTAGACAATATAAAAGACACTTTAAATAAAAGCGTCGAGATAGTTGGACGAAGCGAGGTAAAAGAGCAGCCCATTGATAATAGTAGCGATATCTTATTAACACAATTTTTGACACTTACCTCGTTCGATACAGGTTATGTTGAAATACCTAGCATTGGCGTAAAGTATTATAAATCAGACAAAGACACAAGTACATATACAAGCTATACAGACTATATGTACATCTACGTTGAACCTACTGCCATAGACACGACTATGGCATATAAACCAATAAAAACACCTATAAAACAAAACATCACATTTGAAGAAACAATTCCATACATTGGTGGGGGAATAGTTTTAATTGGTTTAGTATTACTCATAATTTATCTCATCAAACGTTCACGAAATAAGGAAGTTATTGAGAAAGAAGATATCAAGCCTCAAATTCCAGCAATTATCACAGCCCGAGAAAAACTTGCAGTATTAAAAGATGCAAATCTTTGGCAATCAGGCAAGTTCAAAGACTATTACACAGATTTAACAGGAATCACCAGAGAGTATCTTGAAGGACAATTTAATATTGATGCAATTGAAATGACATCCGATGAAATTCTTGATGAAGTAAAGAAGTTTCAACTTGACAACGTAATTTTCAACAAATTACAAAACACTCTTACAACTGCTGATTTGGTAAAATTTGCAAAAGCCACACCTAGTCCAACAGAAAACGAAAATGCATTCAAAGACATCAACTCTTTTATAGAAGAAAGTTTCGTTTTCCACCAAGAGTTGGAAAAGAAAAAAGCGGAAGAAGCAAAGGCCAAGAAATACGATTTTGAAGAAGATACTAAAAACCAAGAAATGGAGGAAACAAAATGAGTTCTATCGAATTTGCATCCCCACACTTCCTTTTTGGACTGATAATCATACCACTTTTAATAGTATGGTACATACTTAGTTGTAACAAACAACAAGCTTACGTACGTTTTTCCGACACTGGATTTTTTGACAAGCTTCCAAAATCGTGGAAAACATATCTCAGACATATTGTCTTCGTCTTAGAAATCGCAGCTTTATCGTTGTTTATCATAGCTTTAGCACGACCACAAAGCAGCACCAAGAATCAGAAGATAAATGTCGAAGGCATTGACATCGTTTTAGCCATGGACATCTCCAGCAGTATGCTAGCCTGCGACTTACAACCAGACAGACTAGAAGCTTCAAAGTTAGTTGCATCTGATTTCGTTGCCGGTCGTCCTGACGATAGAATGGGATTAGTTGTTTTCAGCGGTGAGACATTCACCCAAGTTCCTTTAACAACAGACCATGGCATGATGCTTAACATGTTGAAAGACATGAAGTGCGGATTGTTAGAAGATGGCACTGCTATAGGCGATGGTTTAGCATCAGCTGTAAGCAGATTAAAAGACAGCGAAGCTATTTCTAAAGTTGTCATATTATTGACAGATGGTGACAACAATGCAGGCTCTATCGACCCATCGACAGCAGCCGAGATGGCTAAACTATTCGGCATCAGAGTATATACAATTGGAGCTGGAACAAGAGGAATGGCTCCATATCCTGTGCAGACACCTTTCGGTGGAATTAAATATCAACAAGTTGAAGTCAATATCAACGAATCTTTGTTACAAAGTATAGCAAACGAAACTGGAGGAAAATATTTCCGTGCCGAATCCAAAGAAAAGCTACAACAGATATATGATGAGATAGACAAAATGGAACGTTCAAAAATTGAGGTCAATGAATACAAGCGACTTCATGAAGAATTCTATCCATTTGCAGCTTTAGGACTTGCACTTCTCATTTTATCATTTATCCTAAAAAACACTATTTTCAAATCAATAACAGACTAAAAGAAAATACAATGGAAACCAATATTTTAAGATTCGAACATCCAGAATATCTGTATTGGCTTTTTATAATACCGATTCTTATTGCCATTTATATAATAGTTCGTATTATCAATAAACGGCAATTTCAGAAATTCGCAGACACAAAATTTGCAGAATTACTTACCCCATTAGTATCAAGCTCTAGAAGCAATACAAAGTTTGTTATATTCCTGTTTATTATCACATTAAGCATTATTGGCATTGCTAATCTACAAACAGGGTCCAAGTTGGAAGAAGTAAAACGAGAAGGCATCGACTTGTACTTCTGCATTGACGTTTCAAATTCAATGAATGCAGAAGACATTGCGCCAAACCGTTTGGAACGCTCCAAGCAAGCCATAAACAATATTATCAACAAACTTAATGGAGATAGAATTGGTATTATCATTTTTGCAGGCAATGCGTATGTTCAGTTACCGATAACCACGGATTACGCCGCTGCAAAAATGTTTCTTTCAACTATAAACACAAGTTTAATTCCGTCACAAGGCACAGAGATTGGAGCTGCTATAGACTTAGCAGCTAAATCATTTGGCAACAATGATCATAGTAAAGCCATCGTAATTATTTCCGACGGCGAAGACCATGAAAACGGCGATGCAATAAAAGCAGCTCAAGAAGCCATCAAGTCTGGAATCAAGATTTATACTATAGGAATGGGACTCGAAGAAGGAGCTCCTATCCCACTCTACAATCAATATGGAAAACAAACAGGCTACAAAAAAGACAGAAATGGCAATGTCGTTATAACAAAATTAGACGATAATTTGTTACGTCAAATAGCAGAGATTGGCGACGGAATTTACAGAAGAGCTAGCAATTCCAACGTAGGCCTTGATGAAATATTTGAAAAAATAAATAATAGTAATAAATCTGAAATAGAAGCAAAAGTATTTACAGACTATGAAGATCAGTTTCAGTGGTTTATCGGTGCTGCAATAATTCTTTTGATAATAGAAATATTGACCTCCTCTGGAAAAAAAGATTGGGAGACAAAATTCAACTTTTTTGAACCAAAAGATGAAAATGAAGAATAAAAATATTTATGTAAGTATCATCATGATACTAATCTGTTTGACAACAAATGCACAAACAGACAAGGGACTTATTAGATTAGGAAACAAAGATTTCAAAAACGGCAACTACTCCGAAGCAGAAGTAAATTATAGGAAGTCATTGGATAAAGACTATAGTCCAAAAGCTCAATTTAATTTGGGCGACGCATTATACGAACAAAAAAATTATGAAGACGCCGAAAAAAACTTCTCGGAAGTAGTAGAACGTAATGTTTCAAAAGAATTAGAATCTGATGCATATTATAATCTAGGCAACACATATATGGCACAAGAAAAATATGCAGAAGCCTTTGATGCATATAAAAAATCATTAAGAACAAATCCTGAAAACGATGATGCTCGATACAATCTCGAGTATGCTCGTTGGAAACTGATACAACAACAGCAACAACAAAAACAAGATCAAAAACAAGATCAAAAACAAGACCAGCAACAGCAGCAACAACAGCAACAGCAACAACAGCAACAGCAACAGCAACAACAGCAGCAACAGCAGCAACAGCAGAATCAAAAACAAGATCAAAAACAAGATCAGCAACAGCAACAACAACAGCAACAACAGCAACAAATGTCAAAAGAAGATGCTGAGCGCATGTTGAAAGCACTTGAAAATCAAGAAAAAGAAACGATGGAAGACATCAATGACAAAAAAGCTGCACAAATGCAAAAAAGAAAGTCTCTAAAAGATTGGTAATATTAAATAAGGTTTTATTTTTGCAAATTAAAATTTAAATAATGAAAACTAAGCTCTTATATATAATATTTTTCTGTTTCGTTTCAACATATTCACTTGAAGCTCAATCAGATATTTCTTTCAAAACGATTTGTAAGAAACAAGTTTCTGTTGGAGAACAATTTCAAGTTTCATACGAATTAAATGGTGACGGAAAAGATTTCAAAGCACCAAATTTTACCAATTTTGAAATAATAGGAGGGCCATTTACATCCACAAGTTCTAGCGTTCAAATTATAAACGGTTCTGTATCAAGAACAAACACGCAAACTTTCTCCTACCATCTCCGAGCAATAAAAGAAGGCACATACACAATACCCTCAGCATCTATCACTGTTGACAAAAAGAAAATAACCAGTGAACCTTGCGAAATCAATGTTATTGCATCTCAATCAGGTTCAAGCAATTACAACACAACATCAAGTGGTTCAAATGCAAACATCGGAGCAAAAGATGTGTTTCTTAAAGCAACACCAAATAAGAAAAAGGTATATCAAGGAGAACAAATCTTATTGACATACAATATTTATTACACAATACCTATTTCACAATTGTCAGTATCAAAATCTCCTTCATATTCTGGATTTTGGACAAAAGACATCACCGAAAATGACGGGTCATTACAACAATCTTCAACAATCATTGACGGACAACAATACAACGTAGCAACGATAAAAGAAATAGTTTTATTCCCACAAAAATCAGGGAATCTCATCATCGACCCACTAGACCTCACATGCGTGGCTCAAATCAGACAACAACGCAATCGTCCACAAGGATATGACCCATTTGATGACTTCTTCAGCGACATCATGGGAAGTTCATATACAAATGTAAGAAAAGACATTAAATCTCAACCTATTACGATAGAAGTAGAACCATTACCAACAGCGAACAAACCAAATAGTTTCAAAGGAGCTGTAGGACAATTCACATTCACTTCTAAAATAGACAAAAATGAGTTGAAAGTAAATGAAGCTTTCACATTAACTATAACAGTATCTGGCAAAGGCAATATTGAATTACTAGAATTACCTAAACCTGTATTTCCTCCAGACTTTGAAGTTTATGACCCCAAAATAAGCACCACTGTAAAAAACAATGCTTTAGGAATATATGGAAGCAAAAAAGCCGAATACATCATAATACCTAGAGTATCAGGAGATTTTACATTAGAGGATATAGAATTTTCATATTTCAATCCTTCATTAAAAAGATATGAAACACTAAAATCTGACATATATAGCATTCAAGTTCAGAAAGATACAAATAACAACAATTCAGCAATTTATACCCCAGGACAAGCTGACATTAAATATTTAGGAAACGACATTCGTCATATCAACGCAAATAATAATGCATTAAGCATAACTGGAAGAACATTCTTCATGTCTCCAGCTTATATTATAATCATTATAGCGATGATACTTATATTCATCACCACATTAGTAATTTACAAAAAAATCAACAAATTCAATAAAAATCAGGCACTAGTAAAGAATAAGCAAGCCACAAAAATAGCTAAGAAGCGTTTAAATAATGCTCATAATTATCTAGTTGTCAATAACCAAAATAGTTTCTACGAAGAATTTTCTCAAGCATTGTGGGGATATATTTCGGATAAACTAAACATCGTTCGCTCACAACTTTCCATGGATAGTGTGAAGGAGATTATGTTGAGCAAAGAAGTAAGTGAAGAAATTGTAAATGAATTTGTTAATTTGCTTAACAATTGTGAGTTCGCCAGATTTGCGCCAGGAGACCCAGGCAAGAAGATGGATGAGTTATATCAAAAGGGCATTGAATTGATAACCAAAGCAGAAAAACTTTTAAAATGAAAGAGATGAACGCAATTACACCAACAATAAAGAAATTATTTTTATTATTCATCATAGGATTTTCTTTGCTTTTTAAAGTAAATGCCCAAAATCCTGAAGAGTTATTAACGAAAGCGAATTCATTGTACAACGAAAACGCCTTTGATTCAGCTTTAGTAATTTACCAAAACATCATTGAAGATGGATATTCTTCTGCCACATTATATTATAATATTGGCAACACATACTACAAATTAAGGAATTATCCATTGGCAGTATATTATTACGAAAAATCTCTAAAGTTAGAACCTAACAATGAAGACACGAAACATAACATTGAAATTGCCAAATTATTTTTAACAGATAAAATAGAAGCGGTACCTGAATTATTCATAAAAACATGGTGGAATAATTTAAGCAATACATTCACTGCGGATACATGGGCCACCATAAGCTTGGTTTTCATAGGCATTTCTCTTATATGTGTATTTTTTTACATAACATCAAAGACAAGATTTTTGAAGAAAAGCATGTTTTTTGTAGGCTTACTTATGATTATACTTACAATAAGCAGCTTAAGCATTTCTGCTAAGAAATATAATTATATAAGCACTAATAATGAAGGTATTGTAATCATTCCAACCATTACAATAAAAAGTTCTCCATCAACTTCAGGCGTTGATTTATTCGTTCTTCACGAAGGAGCAAAGGTGAAGATTTTAGACAATACCGACGGTTGGGATAAAATAAAAATTGCTAATGGAAGCATCGGATGGTTACCATCTACATCTGTTATCAAATATTAAACCCGTAGAGTTTTTAAAAACATCTTAAAGTCTAGTATTACTTGTGATTATCAAGTAATTATTTTGCCATTTTTTCGAGTGGGAAAAAATATTATTTATTTTCTAAAAATAACTTGCGGGAAATCAAAAATTATAGTAATTTAGCACCCTTAAACCGTGAAAATTAAATTAGTAATAAATATCTAAATTAGGTGATATGAAAAAAAGATTTTTACCAATTAGTTTGCTTTTGACAATCATTATCTTAGCGCAAACAAGTTTTGTAGTTAATGCAAACAGCGATTTAGGAGAATACACTCCAAGAACAGCTGAACAAGCAACTGCACAATCATTCATGAAAAGCATTCGTGCAAACCAAGAAACAGGTTTAATTGACCCAGCATGGTTAGTTGCAACAGAAAATTCACAATTACGAAACGCCAGTGAATTAAATTGGTCATCATTAGGTCCAGATAACTATGGTTCATTGACAAGAGGCATTGTTTATGACAAAAACGATGCTACAAACAAAACTCTCTACATTGGTACTATGGGCGGTGGCGTTTTCAAAACAGTCAATGGTGGTATCACATGGAAAGCTTTAAACAACAACTTGATGGTCAGCTGTATGGCACAAACAGAAGACGGATTAGTCTATGTTGGTACAGGTGATGGTCGTGAAGCTCATAACAACAACGGTTTATCAGTTCTCAATTATGAAACAAGCTTCGTTGGTTGCGGTTTATACGAATTAACAACAGACAAAATTATTGAAGGCACAGAAGGTTGGGACTTCGTAAACGACATCGCTGTAAAAGGAAATGCAGTTTACGCAGCTACAAGTGAAGGTCTTTATTGCTATGAAAATAACACATTGACAGCTCTCGTTGACACAACTGCAGTTTATGGCGTTGAAGTATCTCCAAACGGAGCTATCTTAGCTGTTGTTGGCAACAATGTCTGTATTTTCAACAATGGCGAATGTGAAGTTCTCACAACAGGCGAAACAGATAAATTACCAAAAGATGACAATTACAAAATCATCGCTGTATCTCCATCAGATAGCAATTACATGTATGTAAGTTATTTGACAAAAAACCAAGGTACTGGTAACATTTACATGACAAGCGACCAAGGCAAAACATGGCAAGTTGCACATACAGCAACAGCTATGTACGACATCTATGGCTCACGTGGCAATTTCGACAATGCAATGGTTGTTTACCCAGATAATCCTAGAAAACTTTTAATCGGTGGTCTCAACTTATGGGTTATGAGAGACGAATTTGGAGATGGCATCTTCAGAATTGAATGTATTTCTGACGGCAATGGCTTCCAAATTTCACAATCTGGCGGTACATTCTTATACAACTACAGATATGTTCACACAGGCATCCAAGCTATCTCATTCTGTCCAAATAATCCAAACGAATTCTTCGTTGGAACAGAAGGCGGCATATTCAAAGGTTCTTATTCAAACAATGGTTATTTATACGAAGGTGCAAATCGCTACTTCGAAACAGCAGAAGACCACACATCTGTTGTCAGAATGTTTAGCGTAGCTTTCTCAGGAGAAAAGAGCTTAACATTAGGCGGTAGCCTTGATCACGGAACAATCAACGTATACGGTAAAGATAATTTAAACAACGAAACAACAGGTAGCGCTATCTTCCCTAACGACATCGCTACAACCGACGCCGCTGCTACATATGGTTCTTTCGACTTCACAAAAGCTGGTGGTCCATGTGCTATCTCAACAATAGACCCTAACATCATGTTTGTTACAACAACTGGTGGTTACAGCATCGGAACACCTGTATTCAGAACACAAACAGCAGGTGCTGACTATGACAAAGAAAACTTCTCTTACTCAGCAACAGAAAACAGCGCTTACTTCAGCAACGAAAATGCTTTCAAAACACCTATAGCATTTTTTGAAAACTATAACGACGAAAAATCAGCTGACTCTGTAAAATATTTCGCTAAGAAAGATTTAGCAAAAGGCACTGTTCTTACAGACGTTAGAAGTAACAACTGTACATATCCTTTCGATTATACTTTAACTGAAGACTTAGCACAAGGCGACTCTATCATTGTTAAAGACATCATCTCTTCAACATTGTTAATAGCTATAGAAGGTAAAGTCATCATGACAAGAGACGCTTTGAAATTCAACAAGAAAATCGACTGGTGGACAGCTGCTTCAATCAAAGGTATTCCAAACGCTCTTACAATTTCAGCAGACGGTGACGTAGCTTACGTTGGTACAATTGACGGTAAACTTTACAGAATATCTGGCTTAACAGACGCTGTTGTAAAAGATTCAGTAAAAACAGTTATCACAACAACTGAAGTTAATGACTCTATATTCAACGAAAGAGCTATCACAAGTGTAGCTATCGATCCAAAAGACTCTGACAAAGTTATCGTAACATTAGGCAACTATGGCAATGACGATTACGTATTCTACTCAGAAGATGGTTTGACATTCACTTCAGTTCAAAATAACTTACCTAAAGTTCCTGCTTACTCAAGCTTAATCGAAAGCACAACAGGTCTCGTAATGATCGGAACAGAAAATGGTATCTACACATCTGAAGATATGAAAAACTGGACTGCTGACAATGCCGTTGCTAATGTTCCTGTAATGGAAATCAAACAACAATTGTTAGAAAACCATGACTCAAAATATGTTTACCTCATCGACGAAGTTGGTGATACAACATCTATAGGTTATCCTTCAATTTCAAACAATGCAGTTGTTTACGTCGCTACTTTCGGTAGAGGTTTATACAAATGTGAAGACTTCGTTCAAAATGAAAGCGAAAGCATCGAAGAAAATACTTCATTAGTAAATAATACACTCGAAATGAACATCTATCCTAACCCTGTTGTAAATAACGCAACTATCAACTTCAACGTTGAAGAAACATCAGCTGTTTCATACCAAATCTATGACTTAGCTGGTCGTATGGTTCAAAATGCAACATTAGGAAATTATGGTCAAGGTTCACATACTGTTAACTTCAACGTAAACGGTTTATCAACAGGAACCTACATCATCAGAGTACAAGCAGGTACTATTTCTAATACTTCAAAGATTTTAGTTTACTAATAAAAGTATAACATAAAATGAAAAAAAGAGCATCAATTGATGCTCTTTTTTTTTGTTAATTACTGATATTAAAATGGTTTTTCTATCTGATAATATTTAGATTCTCCATAAGCAGGACATGGTCGACTAGTTCTACATGACGACAACATAACACCCAACAAAACCATAACTAACAATAAATAAAACAACTTTTTCATTATTATAGAATTTAGTTAATATTTCATAATTTCACGATACAAATTAACGTTTTTTTATCGATATTTGTACGTAATTTTCAAAATTAATTTTAATGACAGTTGTAAGAAAACCAGACATCGAAGAAAAGTGGTACAATGCTCTAAAAGATGAATTCGAAGCTGCATATTTTGCCAATATTAAGTCTTTTCTTATCGAAGAAAAAAAACAGCATATAGTGTTTCCTCCATCATCTTTAATATTTAATGCATTTAACCTCACTCCTTTCGATGAAGTAAAGGTTGTTATCTTGGGTCAAGACCCGTATCATAATATAGGACAAGCTCATGGATTGGCATTTTCTGTCCCCGACAACATACAGAAACCACCAAGCCTTATAAACATCTTCAAAGAATTGAATCAAGACTTGGGACTGCCAATTCCTACACACGGCAACTTGGAAAAATGGGCTAAAGAAGGCGTCTTGTTGCTCAACGCTTCTTTGACAGTGAGAGCTCATATGGCGGCATCGCACGCCAAAATAGGCTGGCAGCGATTTACCGATGCCGCCATCAAAGCACTCTCTGATAATAGAGAAAACCTAGTCTTCATCCTCTGGGGTAACTACGCCATCGCTAAAGAAAACCTCATCGACCACGACAAACATCTCATACTGAAAACTGTCCACCCTTCCCCACTCTCCGCCTCACGAGGTTTCTTCGGTTGTAAGCATTTCTCAAAGACCAATGAATACCTTATAAAAAATAATATAAAACCTATAGATTGGAGTCTTTGAAGGACTAAGGACTAAGGGCTAAAGACTAAAGGTTAAGGATAAAAAATAGAATTAATAAAAATATTAACATAAAAATTGGACAATGACTGTTGACTGTAGTCTGTTGTCCGTCGACTTTAAAAAATGAAAAAATTAGTATTTGCAACACACAATGCTCATAAGTTGGAAGAGCTTCGTGCTATCATAAAGAATTTTGATATCGTAGGTTTAACCGACATCAATTGTCATGAAGATATTGTTGAAGACGCTGACACTTTAGACGGCAACGCTAAAATCAAGGCTGATTTCGTGACAAACAATTTCCATATTGACTGTTTCGCTGATGACACTGGTTTGGAAGTTGACGCTCTAGACGGCGCTCCTGGCGTTTATTCTGCCCGTTACGCTGGCGAAGGTTGTTCATACCAAGATAATGTTAATAAACTTTTAGAAGCCTTAGAAGGCGTCGAAAACCGCAAGGCTCGCTTCAGAACTGTCATCGCTCTTAACCTTAACGGCGAACAGCATTTCTTTGAAGGTAAAGTGGAAGGCGTCATCACCAAAGAACAACATGGTGAAAAAGGCTTCGGCTACGACCCTATCTTCCTCCCAGACGGCTTCGACCAGACTTTCGCCGAGATGTCGATGGAAGTGAAAAACGAGATTTCTCACAGAGGAAGAGCGACTAAGAAACTTATAGAGTTTTTGAACTCTGAACTTTGACACTGACCGCTGAATGCTGAATGCTGAATGCTGAATGCTGATAGCCAACTTTCCATTTTCACCTTTCAGTTTTCAATTTAAAAAATAAGTCACGTAGTGACGACAGAATATAGGCAGGCGGTGGAGTGCGAAGCACGAAACCCCTGCATTCATGACCGGAATGATATAAAAAGTGCCGTAGGCACGACAGAAAAAAAGATTCTGTCGCACCTACGGCGCTTTTTTTTGCAATGAGCTGCGAGCCTTGAGCTTTGGGCAAAACTGCTCACGACTCATAGCTCACAGCTCATTGCAAATATTACTATCCGACCGTCGGGCATTTAAGAGCCCTACGGAAATAAATCAAATGAATCAAATAAATTGAATGCGCTTCGCTTTTATTCTACTACTGGGCGCACCGACCGACCAGCGTAGCGGTAGTAGTAGTTCATGTGGTGACTGCCACTGCCACCACTGAATTCGAGGCCATACGCGCCGTAGTCGTAGCTGTTGTCGTAAGGAGAAGAACTCCAATAGTAACCGCGGCTACCAGCGTCAATGAGCGATGACCCGTAACGGAGGCCCGCAGTAGGAAGGAAAATGCTGTTGCCATTAGGACCTTCTACATTATAGCCGTTAACGCCGTTCTGTGTTGCCCATGTCCATGTACAGTTGTTTATTAATTCGTTCAACTCATTTTTTGTAGGCATTCTCCAACTTCCGCCCCAGTTGGCTGTGGCTGCATCGTATTGCGCTGTAAGATTGCCTTCACCGTCTATATATCCTTGCGTTTGCAACTGTGAAATACTAAGTCCATTGGTTGGGCAGTTTGAACTTGTGTAATCGCTCTTTGTAGTCGTCTCTCCCCATGCGAAATAATCTCCGTATTCTTCTGGAGATGTCGCGCCAACATTGCATATCGCCCATTTTACGCTTAAACCTAAGTCAACTGCAATTGCTGATACATCTTTTGTAGTAAAGCTTACTTCTTCGCCATATGAAGTCCCTACTTCATTTGTAGCGTATGCTCTTATGTAATAAGTTGTATTAGATTCTAAGTCGCTGAGGTTTGAAGTAAAGCTTCCAACGCCAGTACCGTCTGTAGTTTTATTGTCTTCTATTGTTGGGGTTTGAGATGTGCTCCAGCAGATGCCTCGCGCTGTTACTGAAACATTGCCATCAAAAGTAACCTCGCCACCGCATTTTACCGAACGTACTGTTATATCTGTAACTTTTGTTGCTGTTGTAACTGTTGGCAAAAGCTTTTCCAATGTAGTAAAAGTAACCTCTTCACCGTAGGATGTAACGCCCTTCGCATCTGTAGCATAAGCTCTAACATAATAAGCAGTGTTATGTTCCAAATTGTTGAGATTCGAAGTGAAGATTCCAACGTTGGTACCATCCATTGTATATGTGTCAGATACTGTTGGAGCTCCTGTTGTATTATAACAGACACCGCGTGCCACGACAACTGCATCGCCGCCACTTACTACCTCACCGCCACATTTTGCTGAGTTAATTGTTATTTCTGTAACCTCTGCTGTAGTAACAACTGGTCCTACAGGTTGTTCAGGTTGTTCTGGATTCTCTGGATTTTCTGGATTTTCTGGTTGTTCAGGTTGTTCTGGTTGTTCAGGATTCTCTGGATTCTCTGGGTCCTCAGGTTGCTCTGGGTTTTCTGGCTCCTCTGGTTCCTCAGGGATAACTTCTAATGTTGTAAAACTTTTCTCGTCCCCATAACTCGTTCCCATTTCATTGGTAGCGTATGCTCTTACGTAGTATTGGGTATTGGGAACGAGGTCTGAGATATTTGAATTAAATGTTCCAATACCTGTGCCGTCAACGGTACGATAGTCTATAACTTCTGGCGCACCAGTCGTATTCCAGCAAACGCCGCGTTCTGTCACTTCTGCACCGCCGTCGGCTGTAACTTGACCGACAATTTTAGCAGTTGTCTGCGTAATCTCTCCAACAGATTTTGTAACAACAGTTGGCTTTTCAATCTCTGGCTTACATGCCACTAATAGCATTGCAAGCGCAACTAAAAATAATGATAATTTTTTCATAATGATTTTATTTAAAAATGTTAATGATATTCATAATAGTTTCAAATAATGTAGGTAAGGCATAAAGAAATGCTAGTCTGAATGGCCATTTAATTGTACTGTCAACATGATGCCACAGATAAGGAAACCAGCACGATTTTTTCACAACGACTTCTTCGTCTTTGTCTTGCTTCACACCTAATTCAAGTGCGGTACGATAGCCCATTGCTATTTGCTCTTTTACAATTTTGCCACTGCGGCATTTGCGGTAAACTTTGTTTTTACCGTTGCTTATCTTGACAATACATTCTATATTGTCTATTCTTTCATCTTTATCGTCAGCTTCATTTCTCAATATGTTAGATACATTATTCCAACTAGCGAAAACGTATCTTTCATATTCCGTTTCGTTTTTCACGAAGTCATAGTCCAATTTAGTAACCTTTAATTTCATATTCTATTCTTTATTTTTATTGATGATAATATCTTCAGTTTGTTACTTTTATATACACACCTCTCCCATACCATCTTCTTAGCAAAGAAAATAGCACACTTTGTAAAATTTTGTTAAATACGATTTTTGTGAATTAGATTTAGGTTTTATCTCAAATTGCCAACGGGGGGGGTAATTGCAATGTATGTCAATGTATTACAAAAGCAACTTTTGTTTAAACTTTCTGTTTTTATATTTAAATTTACACTTGACATTACATTTAGTTTGATGGTACTAATATAAAACTTTTTTTTAATGCACAACGTATAATTTTTTCACATAAGGCGATGCCTTACGCTATTTATGTCAAAGCCCTTCAGGCTTTTTTAAAGTCACCGAGACGCCGAGACTCTGAGACACCGAGAAAGTTAAAATTGAAAATGGAAAATAAAAAATCTCAGAACCGCATTACTGTGATTCTGAGATTTTGAGTTTTAAGACGTGTCAACGTGTGTTTATTTTATGGTAACGTTGACGCGTCTCTACATTGTTAATTGTTTATTTTAGATTTCAAGATTTCCATTGCCTTGTCGATGCCGTCGACGTTCTTGCCACCTGCTGTAGCGAGTGTCTTCTGACCGCCACCACCGCCTTGGATTTCCTTAGCAGCTTCTCTAATCATCGCGCCTGCATCCCACTTGCGTTCGTCAACGAGTGACTGTGGAATCATAACGCATAACGCTGGTTTTGCTTCGAAGATACCGCCCATGAGAAGGATTGCTTCTGCGTCGATGTCTTTGACAGCTGTTGCGATAGTTCTCATCTGGTTGACGTCAGCTTCAACGCGAGCAACAACTAACTTACGACCTTCGAAATCAACAGCTGCGTTGTAAATATTGCGTGCTTCAGCGACAGCTTTTTCTTGCAACATCTGCTCAACTTTCTTTTGTAACATCTGATTTTGTGCGCTGAGGTTTTCAATAGCCTTAATCAAGTCGCCTGATGTCTTGACGATTTCTTTAATCTTAGCGATTTGTTCTAATTGATTGTCGAGATAACACATCACGTCGTCGCCTGTGACAGCTTCGATACGACGTACGCCAGCAGCGATAGCGCCTTCAGATAAAATCTTGAATGAACCGATGCGACCTGTTGAAGCGATATGTGTACCGCCGCAAAGCTCGACAGAATATTCCTTATCGAAAGCAACGACTCTCACATGGTCGCCGTATTTTTCACCGAACAATGCCATCGCGCCCATGTTCTTAGCTTCTTCGATAGGAACGTTTTCAAATGTATTGTTTAAGATGTCTTCTCTGATTTTTTCGTTGACGATTTTTTCAACTTGCTTGATTTCTTCGTCTGTCATCTTTGAGAAATGGCTGAAGTCGAAACGAAGTCTTTCGTCATTTACCAAAGAACCCTTTTGCTCAACGTGGTTACCCAAGACTTGACGTAATGCTGCGTGCATCAAGTGAGTTGTTGTGTGGTTAGCTTCGATTTTTCTTCTTCTCTTAACATCGATTGTTGCAACGAAGTCAGCCTCTGGTTCTTGAGGAATCATATCAGTGATATGGATGATAAGGTCGTTTTCTTTAACTGTATTCAAAACCTTAACGAGTTCATTTTCTGATGTGAGAGTACCGACATCACCGACTTGACCACCCATTTCAGCATAGAAAGGAGTTTGGTCTAAAACGATTTCGTAATGTTTCTTATTCTTAGCAACGACTTCTCTATAACGCATGATTTTAGAAGTTGTTGTCAATTCGTTATAGCCTTTGAATTCAGTTGCTTTGTCGTCTTCAACGACAACAATCCAGTCGCCTGATGATTTCTCAGCTGCCTTACGAGAACGGTTCTTTTGTTCTTCGAGGTTTGCCTTGAAGCCTTCCATATCAACAGTGAGGCCTTTTTCTTCTGCCATGAGGTTTGTGAGGTCAACAGGGAAGCCATAAGTGTCGAACAATTCGAAAGCGAAAGCGCCGTCGATGACTTTTGACTCTGGGTTTTGTTCAACGTAAGACTCGAAACGACGGATACCTTGTGACAAAGTTCTCAAGAATGAAGCTTCTTCTTCTTTGATAACCTTAGCGACGAGTTCTTGTTGTGACTTCAACTCTGGATATTGTTCGCCCATTTCTTGAACGAGGACAGGGAGAATTCTATATACGAATGGTTCTGTGAAGCCTAAGAATGTGTATCCATAACGTACGGCACGACGTAAGACGCGGCGGATGACATAACCTGCGCCGTTGTTTGAAGGAAGCTGACCGTCGGCAACAGCGAAGCTGACAGCACGGAGGTGGTCGGCGATGACGCGCATCGCGATGTCGACCATTTCTTCTTTACCGTAAGCCTTGCCTGAGAGTTCAGCGACTTTGTCGATTAAAGGAGTGAATACGTCGGTGTCGTAGTTTGACTTTTTATTTTGGATGACGCGGACGAGACGTTCAAATCCCATACCTGTGTCGATGTGTTTCGCTGCGAGGTTCACGAGGCTACCATTAGCCATACGGTTGAACTGCATGAAAACAAGGTTCCATATCTCAATGACTTCTGGATTGTCTTTGTTGACGAGATCTTTACCGTCGACGAGTTTGCGTTGTTCTTCATCGCGGATGTCGATGTGGATTTCAGAACATGGACCGCAAGGACCTTGGTCGCCCATTTCCCAGAAGTTGTCTTTCTTGCTTCCGTAAATGATTCTTGACTCGTCGATATGTTCTTTCCAGTATTCGAAAGCTTCGTTATCAGCTTGTAAGTTATCTTTTTCATCGCCGCCGAAGACTGTGACGTATAATTTATTCTTGTCTATCTTCAATACTTCTGTGAGGAATTCCCATGCCCAAGCGATAGCTTCTTTCTTGAAATAATCGCCGAATGACCAGTTACCCATCATCTCGAACATAGTGTGGTGATAAGTGTCGCGACCTACTTCTTCAAGGTCGTTGTGCTTTCCTGATACGCGGAGACATTTTTGGATGTCGGCCACTCTGTTTGACTTATACTGAGCATTGCCCAAGAAAACATCTTTAAACTGGTTCATACCTGCATTGGTGAACATCAATGTAGGGTCATTTTTAACAACGATAGGAGCTGAAGCTACTACAAGGTGTTGTTTTGATTCAAAAAAATTCAAGAAACTGCTACGAATTTCACTTGCTTTCATATATAAATAATGTGTTTAAATTTATTCAAAATATTTTTTTGCAAATTTAGTTCAAAAAAATATTATTTTTGCAGAATTGATGGAATATTTTTCATTTAATTTTAATTTTTAATCAATGGCAAGAAAGAAATATATCTTTAACCCACATACACTTGAATATGAAGAATATAAGACTTCAGGAAAGAAGAAATTCTGGAGTGTAGTTTTATATCTATTATCGACAAGTGTCACTGCTTTTGTCATTGTAATTTTAATACAGAATTTCTTCGGTTCTCCAACAGAAAGAATGCAAAGTCGTGAGATAGAATATCTTAAATTACAATACGACATCATGAACGACAAAATCGACAATCTCGATTTATTGTTGGCAGAGTTAGAGGACCGCGACGACAACATTTACCGAATGATTTTTGAAGCCGAACCAATTCCATCTTCAGTACGAAAAGCCGGCTATGGTGGTTCCAATCGTTATATGGTTTTAGATGGTTATGTCAATTCTGATATGGTTGTCAACACCGCAAAACGCATTGATGTTCTTTCCAGCCAGTTATATGTTCAGTCAAAATCTTTTGACGAGATTTACAATATGGCTAAAAACAAATCAGAGATGCTCAGCTGCATCCCAGCAATCATGCCTGTGAAAGGAACCGACATCTACAGAATATCATCACACTACGGACATCGTACCGACCCATTTTATAAGGTAACGAAATTCCATGGTGGCATCGACTTCAGCGGTCCTGTCGGAACAGGCATCTATGCCACTGGCGATGGCGTTGTGACAAGAGTTGAAAGCAACAAAAGCGGCTACGGAAATAATGTCATCGTCGACCATGGCTATGGTTACAAGACACGTTATGCTCACCTCAATTCTTTCTCTGTAAAGAAAGGCGACAAAGTCAAGAGAGGACAGGAAATTGGAAAGATGGGCAACACAGGAAAATCAACCGCTCCTCACCTTCATTATGAGGTTATCAAGAACAACAAGACCGTCAACCCGATTAATTTCTTTTATAACGATATAACTCCTGAAGAATACGACAAGATCCTTGAATTGTCGCAGCATCCTTCACAAACCATGGACTGATTATGAGCGAAGAGAAATACGAGAAATTATATTACCGCATTGGCGAAGTAGCCGAGATGTTCAACGTGAACGCTTCTCTCATTCGTTATTGGGAAAGCGAGTTCTCTGTCCTCAGACCTCGTAAAAGTACCAAAGGCAACCGCATGTTCACCCAACGCGACCTTCGTTATCTCCGTATGATTTACCAACTCGTGAAGGTTCAGGGTTACACCTTACAAGGTGCCAAAGACGCTCTCAAAAAAGACTTCGACCAACTCGAAAGAAAGACCACAGTCTTGATGACATTGGAAAAGACCAAGAAATTCTTGTTGGAATTAGATAAAGAGTTAGAGAAGAAAGAAGTGAAATAAAAACTAAGAACTAAGGCTTTTGGCTGTTGAACTTTTTTTTGCTGTGACAGAGTTCAGAGTCCTTAGTTCATCTACCGTCTCATCCCCCCAAAGGTTTCACTTTTTGTTAATAATTATTATATTTTTTTATCTTGACAAAAGGGTTGGTTTGTTGTATTTTTGCAGAAAATTATGAAACTATATGAGCCTTGGATTTACAATAAATAAGGAAAAAAATGGTGTACTTTTAGCGTATATCACCAATTCTATTTCCAATATAAATCTCCGCAAACTATTAAAATTGGTTTATCTTATTGATGAAAAATTTATGGAATCAAGAGGTTTTCCACTCACTTGGTTTGATTATTACGCTTGGGAGAAAGGACCAGTCGCTCCTGAGATAT
Source organism: Bacteroidales bacterium (assembly GCA_045657145.1). GTDB lineage: Bacteria > Bacteroidota > Bacteroidia > Bacteroidales > F082 > Limimorpha. The sequence continues at coordinate 46,439 of JAZOSK010000074.1, forward strand.
ATGAGATTAAAAACGGAGTTTTTTCTGATTATGTAGAATGCTTCAAAAACGAAAATGAAAAGAATATCGTAAGGGCATCTATTCAAAACAAACATCAAAATCTCAAAAAAA
>JAZOSK010000075.1:0-3435 GCA_045657145.1 Bacteroidales bacterium
TCATGTGTTCTATCATTGTATTTAAAACAATGTAAGCTGGGTCTTTTTCAACTTTCTTAGCATTTGGTTTTTCGATGAAAGCCTTGATAGATTCTGCTGTTGCGAAGATAGATTTTTCTAAGATATTGTTAGCTAAAGCAACAACGTCGCCTTTATATTTCTTATCAACTAAGCTGTAGAAGTTAGGATTTGCTTCAGCATTGAAAGTGTTGTAATATAATTTTAACATTTCAACTAAAGTCTTATCTTCTAATGCTTTGTATGTTTCAGCGAAATAAGCGTCAGTGTCGATAGCTTTGAGAGCTTCTTCAGCTGCTGCGATAGCTTCTTTATCTTTACCTTGAGCTGCTGCTACGTATTGAGCGAATTCTGCAGCAATAGCGATAGCGCCAGTTTGTGTAACGAAGTTAGGATAATAGATAGAAGGTGTGAATTCAGCTGCCATTGCGTAGTTTTCAGCTAATGTGTTCAATACGTTGCCGTATTCTTCAACGCGTGCTGCGTCAGCGTTAACCCATTCTGTGAATTGAGCTTCGAGTTCAGCTTTTCTTTCAGCTACTTTGTTTTTGCGGAGCATTAACATTTGGCCTTCGAAGTTTTTCCATGTGTTAGCGAGACCAGCTTTGTCGTCAGCATACATGATGTTGACAGAAGCGTCTTTTTGCATGAATTCGTCCATAACATCTGTTTGGAGTTTGAAGATGTCGTGGATTGTTGGGTAGAATGATTCAACGTTATAGTCGATGCCGAAAGATGTCATGTAACGTTCTGTTGTTCCAGGGAAACCCCAAATCATTGTGAAGTCATCTTGTTGAACGCCGTCTAAGCTAACTGGAAGATGATGTTTAGGATTTAAAGGTTTGTTTTCTGGTGAGTAAGCAGCAGGTTTGCCATCAGCGTCAGCGTAAACGCGGAAGATTGAGAAGTCACCTGTGTGACGTGGCCACATCCAGTTGTCAGTGTCGCCGCCGAACTTACCGATTGATGAAGGAGGAGTACCTACGAGACGAACGTCTGTATATACTTGATAAACGAACATGTAATATTCGTTACCTTCGAAGAAACCTTTGATGATAGGGTTATATTTGCCATCTTCTGAAGCTGCTGTTTCTAATTCTTTAGCTTTAGCTGCTATAGCTTCGTTACGTTCTGCCCATGACATTGTGTCGTTCAAAACGCTGAAGATTTGTTCAGTGACGTCTTCCATACGTACTAAGAAAGAAGCTGAGATGCCTTCTGCTGGAAGTTCTTCTTCAAAGCTTTTTGCCCAGAAACCGTCTGTCAAATAGTCGTGTTCAACGGTGCTGAGTTTTTGGATTGAGTTGTAACCGCAGTGGTGGTTGGTGAACATAAGGCCTTTGCCTGAAACGATTTCACCTGTGCAGAAGAAACCGCGTGGTGTCGCGCCTTCTGATAAACCGACGATAGCGTCTTTTAAGCTGCTGTTGTTGATGCTGTAGAGTTCTTCAGGAGTGAGTTGAAGACCCATCTTTTCCATGTCAACATAATTCAAACGCTCTACGAACATAGGAAGCCACATTCCTTCGTCAGCGCGTACTTTGCCCACAAATGATAATACTGCGAGGGCTACTAATAAGAAAGTTTTTTTCATTTTTGATATTAATTTAAGTTGTTAATTGTCTATGATTGTTAGGAGACGCAGCAATTGCATATTGTAAATTTCATCGGTGCAATTGATACGTCTCTACATAATTTTAATTTTCAGTTTTCAATTTTTATCTTCCGATGAGGAGCTCTGGTGACATTTCGTAATAGATGTCTGTTGGGATTCCCATGCCGTTGACTTTATCTAAGTCGGCTTGGAGAGTTGGTTTGATAACGCCGTCGGTAGCGATCCATTCTTTTACGAATTCATAGTTGCCGTCGCCTTGAGCTTTGAGGATTTCTCCGCCGAGTTTAGCTACAGCAGCTTTCATTTCTTCGAAATTGATTGCGTATAAGCCTTCTTCGTTACGTGTGAAAGCGTTTTCTTTTTCCAAGAAGTTGAATGTTAACATATTTGCTTTGCCGTGAGCGCTTGAAGCACCGAAACGAACTGAACGGAAGATACCAGCCATGAATGTGGTGTAGTTTTCTTCCAATGTTGAATTTGTGTATTCACCCATTTCAGCGAGTTTTGTTACTAAGTAAAGTCCGAGGATGTCAGCTTTTGCTTCTTCGATACCTGAATATTGTTCTTTAAGAGCGTGACGGACAGTGCCTTGACCGTCGAGAGTGTTTTTGATGCCCATGCCGTGAGCTACTTCGTGGAACATGACGTTAGCGAAGAAAGCTTCGAATTTGACGTTTTTGCGTGCTTCTGGAGTCATGAGGACGTCAGAGATAGGAGTGAGGATGTTGTCGAACTTAGCTTTCATAGCGTTCTTGAGTTGTAACTTACGAGTTCCTTTTTGAAGTTGAACTTGTTCGTCGTTAGGCAAGTTGATAGCGATAGTCTTGCCAGCCATGTTACAGTCGCCGCCGTAGAAAACAGCGTCATAAACAGCGAGGTCAGCGTCAGCGCCTGGTTTTTCTTGTTTATATTCTTCTGCTACAGGAAGTTGTGTTTGTAACAATGGAAGAAGTTCAGCGTAACGAGCGAGTTGTTTGCTCCATGCTTGGTCTTTGATTAAGATGAATGCTTCGTGAGCTGCTTTGTAGCCATAGAGAGCGTCAACATAATTTTCGATTGGACCGACAACGAAGTCAACGTTGTTGTTACGGACGTCCATCCATGCCATATCGCTTTCAAAATAATCGTCTGTCAAAACAGCTTTAGCTCTGAGGCGTAAATAGTCTGCAAATTCTTTATCGCCGGCGAGGTCAGCAGCTTTGTTTAACAATTCAGCTACTTTGTTGATTTGTTCAGCGTAAGCATCGTGATACCATACTGCTTGTAATTTGCCGTTTTCGTCGCGTTTGATTAAAGTGTAGAGACTTGTTTTGTCAGGGTTGTCCCAAGCTTCAAATTCTTCTTTTGTCATATCTGTTGGATAGAAGCCTGCGCCTGCTGGCATTGCGCCGTATTCAGGAAGGAAAGGATTGAGGTTGTCGAAGTGGTTCCATGGACCATAGTTGATTTCTGCGAAGAGACGAGCGTCTTTATCTTCGATAGAATTCAAGAAAGCTTCTTTGTCGCCACCGAATTGTTGTGTCCAGAAGATATCGTCCATGATATTGCCGATTTCATAGAGATAGTCCAACATTTGTTTTTCGTTGTCTGACAAATGAGAGATGTCGGAAGTCAATTGAACCTTAGCGTATTGTTTTGTAAGGTCAGCGTAATTTGTTTTAGTTTTTTCAGAATTTTCGCAGCATGTTGTTTTAGTAGAACTTTCACAACAAGTTGTTTTTGCTGGATTAGCACAGCTTAAAGTAGCTGCACCTAAAGTTAAAATCATTGCTAAGTTTTTAATTTTCATTTTGTTATTTGTT
>JAZOSK010000076.1:0-18827 GCA_045657145.1 Bacteroidales bacterium
CCTACAATTGCTACATCTGCTTTCTCCTACATAAATGCTAATGCTAAGGTTTATGCTCCTGTAATTTGGGAATTTTTTGATAATATTCCAGAAGACAAGTTGGTGAAGATGGCAACCTATGTGGGAGAGCAGTCAGCGGACGCTTCGACAGGCTCAGCGACCATAAATGGCTGGGTTGGATTGGCTGAAGATCAGACATGGCCTGACGAAGATGATCATGTGGCTATTAATGCACCGATGGTTATAAGCGGTCAGCAGTCAGCAGTCAGCGGTCAGCAGTCAGCCAATAGCCTTAGTGTTAAATCATTTGGTCTTTGTGGTAATGAAAATACTACTAATGGTAGTATAACTATTGAAGATGGCGGTCAGCTTTATTGTGAAGTTGCGAGAGGTGAGGTTACTGTGAAGAAGGAGATTTTGGGCTATCAGCAGTCAGCGGTCAGCGGTCAGTGTCAGAGTTTGGAATTCAGAGTTCTTTTTTGGCACAATTATTGACGAACGCCCGAACGTAATTCATAAATATATAATGTAATGGACAATCAAAGAAATCATGATTTATTCCTGACGGATATAGTAGAGACTGATACTGAATATCTTCCACTTCTTACACCAGAAGAAGAGAAGCGAATCAGCGAAGAGGAGATTCCGGAAGAAGTGCCGATTATGACATTGCGTAACGCAGTGCTTTTCCCAGGTGTGGTGATACCAATCACAGTTGGTCGCGACAAGTCCATAAGATTAATTAAGGAAGCGTACAAGAAACACCAGGTCATCGGCGTGGTGGCACAGAAAGACGCTGCCGTTGAAGACCCGAACCAAAACGACTTACATGAAATCGGAACCATTGCAATGGTAATGAAGACCTTGCAAATGCCTGACGGCAATACCACAGTGATTATTCAAGGTAAACGCCGTTTCCAGCTTCAAGAGATTACACAGACTGAACCTTATTTAAAAGGTAAAGTCGCTCCATACGGTGAAGGTCTCGTGATTCCTCGCGACCGCCAGTTCAAGGCGTTGATACAGTCAATCAAAGACCTCGCAATGCAGATAACACAGAAATCTGCCAACCTTCCTTTCGAGGCGTCTTTCGCTTTGAAAAACATCGACAGCCCTTGGTTTATGGTTAACTTCATAGCAAGTAACCTCGTGCAGTCGATGCAAGAAAAACAACGTCTGCTTGAAATCAACGACATCACGACATTCGCCACAGAACTGCTCGCGATATTGACAAACGAGATGCAGATGATTGAACTGAAACATCAGATTCAAAGCAAGGTTAAGATGGATATGGATAAACAACAACGCGAATATCTTCTTAACCAACAGCTTAGAACTATTCAAGAAGAACTCGGCGGAACACCAAACGAAATAGACATCAAGGTCTTGAAAGAAAAAGCTGCCAAGAAAAAATGGCCTGCCGAAGTCAAAGAGACATTTGAAAAAGAACTGCAGAAACTGCAACGTATGAATCCGCAGGTGGCAGAATATGGCATACAGCATAATTACCTTGAATATATTGTCGAGCTTCCTTGGAACGAATTCACCAAAGACAACTTCGACCTTAAACATGCGCAGAAAGTCCTTGACAAAGACCACTTTGGACTTGAAAAGATAAAAGACCGTATCATAGAATATCTCGCGGTTTTGAAACTTAAGAATGACATGAAGTCGCCGATTTTATGTCTTGTTGGCCCTCCTGGTGTCGGTAAGACATCTTTAGGAAAATCTATTGCTAAAGCATTGGGACGTAAATATATAAGAATGTCGCTCGGTGGCGTCCGCGACGAGTCAGAACCCCGCGGTCATCGTAAGACTTACATCGGTGCGATGCCAGGTCGTATCATTCAGAACTTAAGAAAAGCTAAGTCATCGAATCCAGTATTTATTCTTGACGAGATTGACAAAGTAAGTGGTAACAACGTCAATGGTGACCCACAAGCAGCTCTTCTTGAAGTGCTTGACCCAGAACAAAATATGGCGTTTTCAGATAACTTCCTCGAGATGGATTACGACTTGTCGAAAGTCTTGTTCATCGCTACGGCAAATAGTCTTTCTACAATTCATCCAGCTTTGCGCGACAGAATGGAAATCATCGACTTGAGCGGTTATCTCCGTGAAGAGAAATTCGAGATTGCTAAACGCCACTTAATTCCAAAGCAACTTAAAGAACACGGACTTACATCAAAAGACGTGACATTCTCTAAAGATATGGTGATGAGAGTCATCGACGATTATACAAGAGAAGCTGGCGTGCGTAACCTCGAACGTCAAATCGCAAGCGTGATACGTCGTAAGGCAAAGAATATTGTGATGGGTGATGAATATGACAAGAAGGTGACTGCTAAGGATTTGAAAGACGCTCTCGGCGTTGGAATGTTCCACGATGGCGATGAGGTGAAACACTCAGTTCCTGGTGTTGCAATAGGACTCGCTTGGACTCCAGTAGGAGGGGAGATTCTTTCGATAGAAGTCAGTTTGAGTCGCGGACATGGATTGTTGCATCTGACAGGTAACCTCGGCGATGTGATGAAAGAGTCAGCGACTATTGCATACGAATATATCAAGTCACATTCATCACAGTTGGAGATAGACCCAGCGGTATTTGAAGAATGGAACGTACATATCCACGTGCCAGAAGGCGCGACGCCAAAAGACGGACCTTCGGCTGGCATCACGATGCTGACAGCACTGACATCGGCATTCACTCAAAGAAAAGTGAAAGATAGACTTGCCATGACAGGCGAAATCACATTGAGAGGCAGAGTGTTACCAGTAGGAGGAATACAAGAAAAGATGCTTGCGGCAAAACGTAATGACATTACTGATGTCATCTTGTCAGTCGAGAATAAACGCGACTTCGCTGAGATAAAAGAAGATTACGTAAAAGGATTGAATTTCCATTTCGTGACATCGATGATGGAAGTCTTGGACCTCGCTTTGGAAAAAGAACAAGACGTCAACGATTTGGATTACAACCAATATCTTAGAAATTCACATAAACGCGTCGCTGGTTTCTTGAGTCAACAAGACAACGAGACAACAAGACAACGTGTTAATTGAAAATTAAAAATTATTCCGGGGAATTGATTTTCCTCGGAATTTTTTTGTAAAATATAAGTTATGAAAGTCAAAAGAAACATTATAAAAATAGAAGAAGATTTATGTAATGGCTGCGGATTATGCGCCAAAGGATGTCACGAAGGAGCCTTGCAGATTATTGACGGCAAGTCGCGTCTTATCAGTGAGTTATACTGTGACGGACTTGGAGCATGCATAGGAGATTGTCCTATGAATGCCATTTCGATTGAAGAAAAAGAGGTGGAGGCTTACGATGAGATAGCAGTGATAAAAAGGATAATTCCAAAAGGAGAGAAGGTGTTGCAGGCGCATCTTCAGCATCTTAAAAATCATGGCGAGATGAATCTTCTTCAGCAAGGTATTCAATATCTTAAAGAAAATGATATCGCAGTTCCAGAGTTGAAGACGGAAGTGAAAGCGATGCAAGGAATACATCTGTCGATGTCGCAGCCGTCAGATTTGTCGGTGTCGATAAACTGGCCTGTGCAGTTGCATCTCATCAATCCTTTGTCGGGAGCTTTCAATAATGCAGATGTGTTGTTGGCAGCAGACTGTGTGGCGTATGCCAATCCGAAAATGTATTCGGATTTATTGAAAGGTAAGAAGTTAGCGATAGCATGTCCTAAGTTAGATGTCAACAAAGAGTTTTATGTCGACAAGCTCATTCAGATGATTGACAATGCTGAGATTAAATCGTTGACGGTTGCCATTATGGAAGTCCCGTGTTGTTCTGGATTGATAAAATTGGTCGAGATGGCGATGGAGAAAGCGACGCGTAAGATTCCGATGACGAAGGTTATTGTCAAGATTAGAGGGTAAATAACCCTCTCGCAGAGGCGCAAAGGAACGCAGAGATTTGGTGCCTGAGCTTATGAGAAAAGACTACAAGACAACAAGTTTTTTAGTTAGGAATTAGGAGTTAGGAGTTAGGAGTTAGGAGTTGTTTTTTTGCTCCCCCCCCCCGACTCATAGACTCATAGACTTATAGACTTATAGACTCATAGACTTTATGACTCTGTGACTTTAAAAAAACAAAAGCCTTACTTTAAAAATAATTTTCAATTTTCAATTTTCAACTTCTCCTGTATTCCGTCGGCGATTTCCCCGTCACTCTTTTGAAGTATTTCCCGAAGACCGACTGCGACGGGAAATTCAATTCGTCGCTGATTTGCTGTATTGATAATGTGGTTGAGAGCAGCATCGACTTGGCTTCGGCAATGACATATTCTTCAATGAAAGCAAGTGCAGTCTTGTTGCTATAATCTTTTATGACCTGAGAAAGGTGCTTCGGCGTGATGAACATCTTGTCGGCATAAAATGCAATCTCGCGTTCTTTCTTATGATGTCTTTCAAGAAGTTCTGTGAATTGATTGAAAATCTCTTCCTGACGAGAATTCGCGGATTTTATTTCATTCACTTCATGTTTTAAATGTGAATATCCGTAAAACATCGACAATGTAAGATGTCGCGCCGATTCGATTTTGAATTCCTGTCGTGGAGAAGCTGCTATGTTTTGCAATAGTTGAAAGAAATGTCCGAAAACGTTTTCTTCATTGTCAATCTTCATCACAGGATTTTTCAGGATAGAAGATTTCAGCGGTAGTATCTCTCCTGAATTGACAAACATACTGTCGGAGAACGACCTCGACATCACGATGACCTTACTTCTTAAATCATCGGAATGTCCCATCGGTTGGTAAATCTGGTCGTTTAAGACTAACAAAACCGCTGGCGCTTCGATATGATAATCTTTCATATTTATCTTCAAGTCGGCAGAGCCTTGTTCGTAGATGATAGCCATCGTCATGTCGATTTTGAAAGGCTCATGGATTAGAGTCATCTCTGCGCATTTTGCATGGATGTTGTCGATGAGCAGTATGTCGTCGCCGATTCTATGGTCGCGAGGCGTGATTTCTTCAATGCGGTTACGCCATTTGATATATGTAATCTTCTTGCTATTCATTGTTCTATTTCGCAAAAATACTTAAAAATAATTATATGAAAAGCTATATGATTTTGTTTTTGGAAAAATGTACCAATAATGAGGAAAAAGTGGAAAATCTATCACATAAAATTGAGATAATTTTGCAGCGTGAAAAATCAAATCATTATTAACAAAAATCATTAACAAAATCATGAAGAAAGTAAAAGCATTAATCATTGCAGCAATTATGTTAGCTTGTGGAAGTTCGTTGAGTGCTCAATCAGAAAATGAAGTGAAAAATCTCAACTACGACAGAGGTTACAGATTCGACATTGAATTATCATGTTCAATTCCAACAATTTGGGAGTTCAGTTCATCACATGGCTACAGCTTCGGCAACGGACTTTATGTTGGCGGCGGTGCTGGCTTCTACGCTGAATTCTTGCCAGACTACAAAACTCTTCCTACTTATTATATCCCTGTCTTCGCAGACATAAAATATAACTTCTGCAACACATTGGCAAGTCCTTATGTAAGTCTTAAAGGCGGCGTTGACTTCGATGTCTGCAACACTGGCATGAATATCAACATCAACCCAGCTATCGGTCTCGACATCTCAAGATATTCAATCAATTTCGGCTACGATATGCACCACGGCGTCTGGAGACACAGCAAAGGGACAGAAAGCCATTATTTCAAAGTTGCAGTGGGAATTACTATTTAATAATGCATAATTCACAATTCATAATTCATAATTAAATTGATTAAGAATTATGAATTTAAAAAAAATTATGCATTATGAATTAAGAATTATGAATTAAAAAAATTATGCATTATGCATTATGAATTAAGAATTAAAAAAAGTCATGAGCGAATACAAATTAAAAAAGACCAAGGTTGAAGAAAAGGTCGTTGGAACATACAAGAAAATCGAAGATGGCGTAGTTAACGCTTACAAAAATGTTGAAGATGCTGTCGTCGGAACTTATAAAAAGATAGAAGACAAATTCGTTGATAAATTTCTTGATAAGGAATAAGGTGAAAAAGACCACAAGACAACAAGACCACAAGTTTTTTAGTTAGGAGTTAGGAATTAGGAATTAGGAGTTAGGAATTAGGAGTTAGGAGTTGTTTTTTTGCCCCCCCTCGACTTATAGACTCATAGACTTTCAACTCGGTGTCTCGTTGACTTAAAAAAGCCAAAAGCCTTATTTCTTCTTAAGAAACGCTATCAAGGCATACGCCATCGGGGTTCCAAATAGAGCTTCGATGGCTATTTTTATGATGTATTGTGATAATATCATCAATAAAATGTCGCGTGTCGTCAGTGCACCGACGAAGGCGATAAGTACGAATGGCACGGTGTCGAAGATATAGCCTACTATAGAACTTCCTATAGTGCGGAACCACAGATGTTTGCCGTTTGTGAATTTCTTCATCTTGTCCATAATCCAGGCGTTGGAGAGTTCTCCTAGAAGGAATCCTGTGAGAGAGGCAAAGACGATACGAGGAACATAACTGTAAATGGTATTGTACGCATTCGATGTGACGTCAAGATAATCTGGTGATGGTAGCCAAACTCCAATCTGTGTGCATATCACGACGAACACATTACACAGAAATGCGAGTATGATAGTCTTTCTCGCTGTGCGGTATCCCCATATTTCCGTCAGGACGTCGCCTAACATATAAGCTAAAGGGAAGGTGATTGTTCCCGCGTCGAAATAAAATAATCCGAAAACTCCAATGACTTTGACAGCCATTATGTTGGAGACGATGTAACAGACAGTGAAAAACACTGCGATGATTGTATAAGAGTCGCTCTTATCAAATCGGTTTTTTAAAGGGTTTTCCGAGACCTTGTTCATATTTTGTAAAGTTTAAAGTAGAGACGCGTCAATGATGTAATTGTGTATAAATATGTGTCGTCTGAATTAAAAGACATCATTGACACGTCTGTACTAAATTTTTAATTTTCAATTTTCAATTTTCAACTTTCAGTTTTCAGTTTCAAATGTTTGGCCACACAAAGTGTGAGTTTATAGATTCTCCGCCATCCACGATGATGCTTTGTCCGGTGCAGAATGTGTTTGTAACAGTTAAGAAATACGCCCACTGCGCTATTTCTTTTGATGTCGCCCATCGCTTGAGTGGCGTCTGCTGCATAATCTCGTCCCACATTTTTTCATCGTTGACGACGCAGTCGTTGAGTGGTGTCAGCACTCCGCCAGGGTCGAGGCTGTTGCATGTCGCACCGAATGCCGCCACGCGCAGAGCCACGTTTTTTGTGTATGCTATCACGCCTCCTTTGCTGGCGCAATATTCAGGAAATTCGGAGCCTGTGTGTCCGCTTGCAGAACCGATGTTCAAGATGGAACGAATGTGTTTTTGTATGCCGTATTTTTCTGTCACCTTAATCAACGCCTTGAGGTTGATGTCGATGTCGTTTTCATTCTGAGTGCCGGCGTTGTTTATCAATATCTCAACATCGTCAATCTCAGGAAGAGATTTATAATCGCTTATGTCACATTGATGATGTGAATACATGCTGTGGAATATCGACGGCTCTTGTCGGTCGATTCCTATGACCTTATGACCCATCTCAAGGAAATGTTCGGCGATAGCTTTTCCAATACCTTGCGATGTTCCGGTAATCAGCACTTTAATATTTTGATTCATAATTATAAATTGGTGACAAAAACGATGTGCAAAGATAATAAAAAGTCTAATGATAAATGACAAATGACAAATGACAAAAGTTTTTTTGAACAAATATCTAAGTCTGTTGAATTTTAATCTTTAGCCATTAGTCTTTAGCCATTAGTCTTTAGCCATTTGTCTTTTTTTTGGGGCGTTCCGGCGAAGCCGTCGGGCTTTCCGCTAATGTATAGACGCAAAATATTGCGTCTCTCCAAGGATGCCGCTCCAATCCCTAACGCAGTCGGAGTTGAAAACTGAAAGTGGAAAATTGAAAATTAACTTTCAGTTTTCAGTTTTCAACTTTCAATTCAAAAAACTCCTAACTCCTAATTCCTAACTAATAAGGCGTTGCCTTATCCTATATTTGTCACGCCCTTTCAGGGCTCATTGCTCGCTACAAAAAGTTCAAAGGCCAATAGCCAAAAAACTTAGTGAAAAATAATTTCAACTTTCAATTTTCACTTTTCAACTTTTTCATACTTTTGTAGAAATAAAGACCACAAGACAACGAGACTACAAGACAACAAGTGAAGTATGATAAGATTAGGTAAAATTAAATCAATTACAAATAGGCTCATAGCTCATAGCTCACAGCTCATAGCTTTAATATTATTGCCATTATTATTTTCTTGTGGAAGAAATAACGCTTCTGACGAAAATCTTAAAATATTCAAATACAACGAATCCGCTGGCATATTGACACTTGACCCGATTTATGCCAAAGACCTTCCACATATCTGGGCGTGCAACCAAATCTTCAACGGACTCGTTGCCTTCGACGATGAAATGAATGTCGTGCCAGCTATAGCAAAGTCGTGGAACATCAGCGACGACGGAATGACGTACACCTTTGTTTTGAGAGATGACGTTTGGTTTCATGAGGATGAATGTTTTAAGTTGTCAGCCATCAGCCATCAGCCATCAGCCAATAGCCAACAGCCAACAGATACCTCAGCAACTCAGCAACTCAGCAACTCAGCAACTCGTAAGGTGGTCGCTCAGGATTTCGTCTATTCCTTCAACCGTGTTTTAGATAGAAAACTGAACTCTTCAGGAAGCTGGATTTTTTCTAATGTGTACGCGTTCAATGCAATCAACGACACTATTTTAGAGATAGAATTGTCACAGCCATTCCCAGCGTTTTTGGGAATATTGTCGATGTCGTATGCATCTGTCGTTCCACATGAAGCCGTAGAATATTACGGAACGGAATTCGGACGACATCCAGTCGGAACAGGACCTTTCAAATATCAATATTGGAAAGAAGGAGTGAAGCTCGTGTTCAGGAAGAATCCGAATTATTTTGAGGTTGAAGAGACTACAAGACTACAAGACTACAAGACTACAGGTGATTTTGACTCAGTAACTCAGCAACTCAGCAACTCAGCAACTCAGAGACTTCCATATCTCGATGCGATTTCAATAAGTTTCATCATCGACAAGCAAGTAGCTTTCATGGAGTTCATAAAAGGAAAGTTTCACTTCATGTCGGGAATCGATGCCAGATATAAGGACGAACTTTTGACGCGAGACGGACAACTTCGTTCTGAATATGAAGACGAAATATATTTGATAAGAGAGCCATATCTCAACACAGAATATCTTGCTTTCTTCCTCGGTGAAGAAGACACTTTGGGCAAAGATAGAAGCCTTGCATTACGACAAGCCGTCAGCTATTCCATCGACAGGGAGAAGATGCTGCGATATCTGCGCAACGGCATCGGAACACCAGGAAATAACGGAATCATCCCAGCAGGATTGCCGGGATATTCCGTAGAGACGCAAAATATTTCGTCTCAAATACAGGAGACGCAAAATATTGCGTCTCTACATGATGGTGTGACAATAGGTTATCCATACAATCCTAAAAAAGCTGAGCAGTTGTTGAAGGATAATAATCTGATTGGTTATGAGTTGAAACTTTATACCACGCAGGATTATATCGACATTGCAAAGTTTGTGCAGTCGGCTTTGACGGAGATAGGTTTGAACTGTAGGGTAGAGGAGATGATGCCGGCGGCCTTGAGAGAGAAACGCGCTAACGGAAATCTTCCTTTCTTCCGTTCTTCATGGGTTGCCGACTATCCCGATGCGGAGAATTACCTCTCTTTGTTCACGACGAATAACTTCACTCCGCAAGGGCCGAACTACACACATTATTCCAATGCGAAGTTTGATGAACTTTATCAGAAGTCATTGACATGCAATGACCTTGAAGAAAGAGCGAAGATATATCATGAGATGGACAGCCTCATGATGACAGAAGCGCCCGTCGTGATTTTGTTTTATGATGAAGTGTTAAGATTCGTTAATAAAAATGTCGAAGGCTTAGGAAGTAATCCTACTAATATGCTTAATTTGAAGAAAGTGAGGATTGATTAGGAGTTAGGAATTAGGAGTTAGGAGTTGTGGTAGAGATGTATCATACGACACAATGAAAATGAACATAAAACCATGAACTGTGAGATGTGAGTTTTTTTTCATCACTTCATTACTCCATTACTTCATTACTTCATCACTCCATCACTAACTATTAATTGTAAATTTCTCGTAGCTCACATCTCATAGCCCACAGCAAAAAAAATAATTATGAATTATGAATTCTGCATTATGAATTAAAAAAGTGCTATCTTTGCACGCAACTCGAATGGTGGTGCCACGGTGGTCCTCACGGATGCCGTAGCTGAGATTATACACATTGCACCAGTACAGATAATGCTGACGCTGGAAGTTTGGAGTCCTTTTCAGGTACATGCGTACCACTATTTTGAGCAGTAGTAATGTTAAAAAATAGTGGTATGAATCGAAACAAATCTTATCCCATCGTTTTGTCCATCGCAGGGTCCGACTCCTCGGGCGGCGCTGGAATCCAGGCTGATTTAAAGACATTCTCCGCCCTCGGTGTTTACGGCGCTACTGCCATCACTGCCATCACCGCGCAGAATACTCTCGGCGTCGTCTCGCAGATGGCTCTCCCTCCTCAGATGGTACGCGAACAAATCATCGCCGTCATGGATGACTTGCATCCTTCGGTGGTGAAAATCGGGATGTTGTCTAATGCCGAGATTGTCAATGCTGTAGCGGAAGTCTTGTCAGAATATAAACCAAAGATTGTCTTAGACCCCGTCATCGTCTCGACAAGCGGTCATCGTCTTTTGTCGGTGGAGGCGCAGGATGTCATAAAAGAAAAACTTCTTCCTATCAGTGAACTCGTCACACCTAACATACCAGAGATGGAGACGCTTACCAATATGCCGCTTTCATCTTTTGAAGAAAAAGAAAAAGCTGCAAATTATCTTTTGAGTCTCGGCGCAAAAGCAGTGCTGCTTAAAGGCGGTCACGAAGACGGCGAGATTAAAAAAGATTACCTCTTTTTAAATGGTCTAAAGGCTAAAGACAAAAGTCTAAAGTCAGAGTCTGTGTTGGTATCAGAATACTCTTCTGAAAGTATTTCGACGAAAAACGTTCATGGAACGGGCTGTACTTTGTCGTCGGCGATAGCTGCATTTTTAGCATTGGGTTATTCTTTGGAAGATGCTGTAAAAGAAGCGAAACTTTATATCACAGAGGCTATTCGTGCTGGCGCTGACGTCAAAATTGGTCGCGGCTTCGGACCGGTAAATCATTTCTTTAATCCTAAACCTTTATTTAAAAATGAATAATTACAAATTGCAATTTATCACGCATTGCACCGAGAGATATTCCTATGTCGATTCGGCTCGCATCGCTCTCGAAGGCGGCTGCCGTTGGATACAATTAAGAATGAAAGACGCTGACGAAAGTCTGATGGAAGAGACAGCTCTCATCGTGCAGAAGATGTGCAGAGATTACGGCGCGACATTCATCATCGACGATAATGTTCATCTCGTCAAGAAGATAAAAGCCGACGGCGTACATCTCGGAAAAAACGACATGCCGATAGCAGAGGCGAGGAAGATACTTGGAGACGACTTCATCATCGGCGGAACAGTAAATTGTTTTGAAGATATATTGAAAAACCTTAGTTCAACAGCCTTAGCTCAAAAGCCAATGGTCAACTACTTCGGTTGTGGGCCGTTTCGTTTTACTTCGACGAAGAAAAATCTCGCTCCGATATTAGGTCTCGATGGTTATAGAAATATCATTGCTGATATGAAGAGAAACAATATCAACATCCCGCTTGTGGCTATCGGAGGTATTACCAAAGATGATATTTCTGATATTTTAAAAACAGGCGTCGATGGCATAGCGTTGAGCGGCAGTGTTTTAAGAGCTGAAAATCCTGTTGAGGAGATGAAGTCAATAGTAGAAATTTGTAAATCATTTCAAAATAAATAAATATGAACTCAAACATTAAAATATCATATCCGGGTTCTGAGAAGGTGTATTTGCAAGGCAGCATATATCCTGATGTCAGAGTGGGCATGCGTCTCGTGAAGCAGATGCCTACTGTCACTGTCAATGGCGGTGAGAGAGTGGAGACGCCTAATCCTTCAGTTTATATCTATGACACTTCGGGTCCTTATAGCGATGAGAATGTGAGCATCGACTTGGAGAAAGGTCTGCCTCGCATGAGAGAGTCGTGGATTAAGGCGAGGGCGGAAAAAGATGCCGACAACATCGGACAGATGTATTATGCCAAGAAAGGTATAATTACGCCGGAGATGGAATATGTCGCCATCAGGGAAAACATGAATTGCAAGGAGTTAGGAATTGAAAGTCATATCACTCCTGAGTTCGTGCGTAAGGAAGTCGCCGAAGGTCGCGCCGTCATTCCTGCTAATGTCAATCATCCTGAGTCGGAGCCTATGATTATAGGTCGTAATTTCTTGGTGAAGATAAACACTAACATAGGTAATTCTGCCACGACATCAAGCATTGAGGAAGAAGTGGAGAAGGCTGTCTGGAGTTGTAAATGGGGCGGCGACACCATCATGGATTTGTCGACAGGCAACAACATACACGAGACGAGAGAATGGATTTTGCGTAACTGTCCAGTGCCAGTAGGAACAGTGCCGATGTATCAGGCGATGGAGAAGGTGAAAGGCAAGGTCGAGGACTTGACTTGGGAGTTATATCGCGATGTCTTGATAGAACAATGTGAACAAGGTGTCGATTATTTCACCATTCACTGCGGGATACGTCTGAAGAATGTCATGTATGCCGCTGACCGTCTCACAGGCATGGTGAGCCGCGGTGGAAGCATCATTTCAAAATGGTGTCAGATACATCAGAAGGAGAGTTTCCTCTATGAACATTTTGATGATATATGTGATATTGTTGCGAGATATGATGTGGCTTTGTCTCTTGGTGACGGATTGCGTCCAGGTAGTATTTACGATGCCAACGACAAGGCGCAGTTTGCTGAGTTGGACACTATGGGCGAGCTTGTCGAGAGAGCGTGGGCGAAGAACGTTCAGGTGTTCATTGAAGGTCCGGGACATGTGCCTATGCATAAGATTCAGGAGAATATGGAACGTCAGATAGAGAAATGTCACAATGCGCCATTCTACACTTTGGGACCACTCGTGACGGATATCGCTCCGGGCTACGACCACATCACTTCTGCTATAGGAGCGGCGCAGATCGGATGGCTCGGCACGGCGATGTTGTGTTATGTGACGCCTAAGGAACATCTCGCGTTGCCTAATAAAGACGACGTTCGCGATGGCGTGATAGCGTTTAAGTTGGCAGCTCATGCGGCAGATTTGGCGAAGCAACATCCAGGAGCGATGGTGCGCGACAACGCGTTGAGCAAGGCTCGTTATGAGTTCAGATGGAAAGACCAATTCAATCTTAGCCTCGACCCAGAAAAAGCTTTGGAATATTATAAGACGGCGAATCATGTAGGCGGAAAATACTGCACCATGTGCGGACCAAACTTCTGCGCCATGAAGATAAGCCAGACTTTATGTGAAGAAAAATAACCTTTAAAAAATAAAAATTATGATAGAACAAAAAGTATCAAAGGGAATTATCAGTACCTATTTCAACAAGTTAGAAAGAAATTTAGATTTAGATGTCGCTATCGTTGGTGGCGGCCCTTCAGGCATTGTAGCAGCTTATTATCTCGCCAAAGCCGGGTTGAAAGTCGCTCAGTTTGACAGGAAGCTATCACCCGGCGGCGGAATGTGGGGCGGCGCGATGATGTTCAATCAAATCGTGGTACAGGAAGAAGCGTTGCATATCATAAAAGAGTTCGACATCAATTACGAAAAATATGACGACAACTTGTACGTCATGGATTCTGTGGAAAGCACATCAGCATTGCTTTACAAGGCAGTACATGCTGGAGCAACAATCTTCAACTGTTATTCTGTTGAAGACGTTGTATTTAAAGAAAATAAAGTAAGTGGCGTCGTCGTCAACTGGACACCAGTGTTGCGTGAAGGAATGCATGTCGACCCGCTTAATATCATGGCAAAATGCGTCATCGATGGAACTGGACACGACAGTGAGATGTGTAAGACGGTAGCTCGCAAGAACGGAATTCGTCTCGCGACAGACACCGGCGATGTGATTGGAGAACGCTCTTTAGATGTAGTAGCAGGCGAAGAAGAAGTCGTGAACGGAACCAAGGAGATTTACCCTGGACTTTACGTCTGCGGCATGGCTGCATCAGCCGTCAGCGGAACACCACGTATGGGACCTATCTTCGGCGGAATGCTGATGTCGGGAAAGAAAGTCGCGGACCTCATTATTGAGAAGTTAGTTAGGAATTAGGAGTTAGGAGTTAGGAATGAATAATTAACAATGGATAATGAATCAGTGTAGAGTTGAGAGTGTATAGTAGTATAAAAGTGTAGAGTTGAAAATTAGAGTTTATTAGAATCCAATACACTTTTAAACTCTCAACTTATAAACTTAAAAACTACTCTAAACTCTCCACTCTAAACTTTAAACTAAAATGAAACTTATTGCAATAACGAAACCGTATTGTGAAAATGACGAGGCTGCTTTCATCAGGCGACTGTTTGAAAGCGGCTTCGACATTGTTCATCTGCGAAAGCCAGAGGCTGACATAAACTATTGTCGTGCTCTCTTGGAGAAACTCACGGAAGAAGAACGAAAGAAAATCATCGTTCATGATTATCATATTTTGTATGAAGAATTTTCTTTGAAAGGCATTCATATAAATAAAAATGTCACCGCATTGCCTAAAGATTATCAAGGATTTAAGACTCGTTCTTGTCATTCTTTGGAAGAAGTTAAGATGTATAAAGACGACTTCGATTATGTTTTTCTAAGTCCCATTTTCGACAGCATCTCTAAGGTTGGATATAAATCCGCTTTTGATGAAGAAGTATTACGGAAAGCCTCGGAGCAAGGAATCATTGATGAGAAAGTCGTTGCCTTGGGAGGTGTCACTTTCGACAAGATACCATATCTAAAAGAATTGAATTTCGGTGGAGTAGCGATGATGGGAAGCTTAGGCAATTCATAATTCATAATGCATAATTCATAATTTGTGATTTAATTCATAATTTTTTTTGTGAGGGATAATAAAATGAATGTATTGTAGTTATTTTTTTAGAGCTAATTTTAAACCAATTTTATATGAAAACTGATAATGTAATAGTCGTTAAGACTAGATGTTTTGCTGTTAATTGTATTAGATTGTATCAATATCTATGCAAGGAAAAATCGGAGTATGTTATTTCAAAACAATTGCTTAGAAGTGGAACTTCTGTTGGGGCTAATGTAAAAGAAGCGATACGAGGACAGAGTTTTGCTGATTTTGGAACTAAGATGAATATTGCTCTTAAAGAAGCAAGTGAGACTGAATATTGGATTGAGATACTGATTGAATCTGGTTATTTGTCACAATTAGAATCTGAAAAGATATTGCATGATTGTAGGGAAATTATTAAATTATTAACATCAATAGTTAAAACCACATTTAGCAAGCAAAAAAAATAATTAAGCATTATGAATTATGCATTATGCATTGAAAAAAATTATTATCTTTGCACTCGTTTTTTAGAAGGTATAAAAAGATGATAAATATAACATTTCCTGATAAGTCAGTCAGACAATATGAAGCAGGTGTAACACCTCTCGATATTGCAAAGAGCATAAGCGAAGGCTTGGCTCGTAATGTGTTGTCAGCCAAGGTTAATGGCGTAATGTGGGATGCTATGCGTCCAGTCAATGAAGATGCAGAGATTCAACTCTTCACATGGCACGACCCAGAAGGAAAAGCTACTGTATGGCACTCAGCAGCACACTTGATGGCTGAGGCTATCGAGCAACTTTATACAGGCGTGAAGTTCGGCATCGGACCAAGCATAGAAAACGGTTTCTATTATGACGTTGATTTCGGCACAAATGTCATCACAGAAGAAGACCTCGCCAAAATCGAGAAACGCATGATGGAACTCGCATCACAAAAACAAGCTTTTGAACGTGTCGATGTTTCTAAGGCAGAAGCTTTAGCACACTTTACAGAAAAAGGCGACGAATACAAACAAGAGCTTATCAGCGAATTAGAAGACGGAACCATCACCTATTATAAAACCGGTACTTTCACAGACTTATGTCGCGGACCACACATCCCAGACACAAGCTGCATCAAAGCTATCAAATTATTATCTATAGCTGGCGCATACTGGCGCGGCGACGAGAAACGCAAACAGCTCACTCGTATCTATGGTATCACATTCTTGAAGAAGAAAGAGTTAGAAGAATATCTCGTTCTCCTCGAAGAAGCTAAGAAACGCGACCACCGTAAACTCGGTAAAGAACTTGAACTCTTCATGTTCACAGAAATGGTAGGTAAAGGTCTTCCAATGTGGTTGCCAAAAGGTACAGCATTGCGTCTTCGTTTACAAGAGTTCTTGACAAAGATTCAAAAACAATATGGTTATGAACAAGTCATGACCCCTCATATCGGTAACAAGCAACTTTATGAGACATCAGGTCACTGGGATCACTACGGACATGACAGCTTCCAGCCAATCACAACACCTGAAGAAGGTGAGGTCTATTTGTTGAAACCTATGAACTGCCCTCATCACTGTATGATTTACAAATGGCAGCCACGTTCATACAAAGACCTTCCATTACGTCTTGCAGAATTTGGTACAGTATATCGTTACGAACAAAGTGGCGAGCTCCACGGTTTGACACGCGTTCGTTCATTTACACAAGACGACGCTCATATCTTCTGCCGTCCTGACCAAGTTAAGGAAGAATTCATCCGCGTGATGGAAATCATCGAAATCATCTTCAAGGCATTGAAATTTGAAAACTTCGAAGCACAGATTTCTTTACGCGACCCAAGCAACACAGAAAAATATGTAGGTACAGACGAAAACTGGGAAAGAGCAGAATCAGCTATCGTTGAAGCATGTAAAGAAAAAGGACTCCAGGCAGTCGTTGAATACGGCGAAGCAGCGTTCTATGGTCCTAAGTTAGACTTCATGGTAAAAGACGCTCTCGGAAGAAGATGGCAACTTGGTACAATCCAAGTCGACTATAACTTGCCAGAACGTTTCGACCTCAGCTATATAGGTTCAGACAACGAGAAACATCGTCCTGTCATGGTTCACAGAGCACCATTCGGTTCAATGGAACGTTTCGTAGCAGTATTGTTAGAACACTGCGCTGGCGACTTCCCATTGTGGCTCACACCAGATCAAGTAATGATTTTGCCTGTAAGTGAAAAATATCACGAATATGCAGAGAAACTCAACGAAATGTTGAAGAGAAACGAAATCCGTACTTTGATTGACATGAGAAGCGAAAAAATCGGACGTAAGATTCGTGACGCTGAAATGAAGAAAGTACCTTATATGCTCATCGTTGGTGAAAAAGAAATGAATGAGACAGCAGTATCAGTAAGAAGACACGGTCAAGGCGACCTCGGTTCAATGTCTGTTGATGAGTTCATCGCAATGATAGAGCAACAAGTTAAAGACGAACAA
This sequence comes from Bacteroidales bacterium, assembly GCA_045657145.1. Classification (GTDB taxonomy): domain Bacteria; phylum Bacteroidota; class Bacteroidia; order Bacteroidales; family F082; genus Limimorpha. The sequence continues at coordinate 17,611 of JAZOSK010000076.1, forward strand.
AACATAGGATAAATATAAAGATTGTATTAATTAATATAGGAGACACAAATCATAGCACTACCTGTTAACAACGGAAGAGGTCCTCAGAGAGGACAGAGAAACGAAGATCCACATCGTATCAATGAGAGAATTAATTCACCAATGGTGAGAGTTGTGGGAGAAGGCGTTGACAATGAGATACACTCAATCAAAGACGCATTGAGAATTGCTGACGAGATGGGACTTGACTTGGTTGAGATTTCACCTAATGCAAATCCTCCTGTCTGTAAGTTGATGGATTACAAGAAATTCCTTTTCGACCAAAAGAAGAAACAAAAGGAAATCAAGGCTAAGACAACGAAAGTCGTTATAAAGGAAATCCGTTTGGGACCACAAACAGACGACCATGACTTCGAGTTCAAGTTGAACCACGCCAAGAGATTCTTGGAAGACGGCGCAAAGGTTAAGGTAGACGTGTTCTTCCATGGACGTTCAATTGCTTACAAAGACCAAGGCGAAATCATCTTGTTGAAGTTCGCTCAAGCTTTGGCAGACTACGGCAAAGTAGAGTCAATGCCTAAGTTGGAAGGCAAGAGAATGCTCATGATGATCGCTCCTAAGAAATAAAGATAGACACTCATTTTAAAAAAAAGTATATTACAATGCCAAAAATGAAAACAAAATCCGCTGCCAAAAAACGTTTCAGAGTAACAGGCACCGGTTTAGTAAAGAGAAAGCACGCTTATAAAAGCCACATCTTAACAAAGAAGTCAATCAAACGTAAACGTAACTTACGCCACGCTACTATTGTTGAGCCAGCTAATATGAAAGCTGTGAAAGAAATGCTTCTCATGTAATTTTAAATTAATTGTTTAACGTCTTGTTAGAGTAGAAAAGTTCTCGAAAGGGCGAGGCACTCTAACGGAATAAAAAGTAAAAAAATGCCAAGATCAGTTAATGCAGTTGCTTCAAGAGCAAGACGCAAAAAAGTTTTAAAACAAACAAAGGGCCAGTTCAGCGCACGTAAAAACGTTTGGACTGTAGCTAAAAACTCTTACGAAAAGGGTTTACAATACGCATACCGCGATAGAAGAAACAAAAAACGTGATTTCCGCTCATTATGGATTATCCGTATCAATGCCGCAGCACATGAATACGGCATGACATACAGCACATTCATGGGTAAACTTCACGCAGCTAACATCGACCTTAATCGTAAGGTTTTAGCCGACTTAGCT
>JAZOSK010000077.1:0-28164 GCA_045657145.1 Bacteroidales bacterium
ATGTTATCCAAGTGGAACTTGCCAATAGTCTTGTTTTGATTTGCCATTGGACGTTCGCCTTGCAATACGTGGATTTCAACGCCTGGTTGGTTATCGACAGCTGTTGAGAATGTCTCTGACTTGCGTGTAGGGATTGTTGTGTTAGCTTCGATGAGTTTTGTCATGACACCACCGAGTGTTTCAATACCTAATGACAATGGAGTAACGTCGAGTAAGAGAACGTCTTTAACTTCACCTGTCAAAACACCACCTTGGATTGATGCGCCGATAGCAACGACTTCGTCAGGGTTAACGCCTTTTGAAGGTTCTTTCTTGAAGAAGTCCTTAACGATGTTTTGGATAGCTGGGATACGTGTTGAACCACCAACCAAGATAACATCGTCGATGTCGTTTACTGTCATGTTAGCGTCAGCTAAAGCTTTGCGGCATGGTTCGATAGTAGCGCGGATGAGGTCGTCGCAGAGTTGTTCGAACTTAGCACGTGTGAGCTTGCGAACCAAGTGTTTAGGTCCTGTTGCTGTTGCTGTGATATATGGTAAGTTGATTTCTGTTTCTGTTGATGATGACAATTCAATCTTAGCTTTTTCTGCAGCTTCTTTAAGACGTTGTAATGACATTGGGTCTTTTCTGAGGTCCATGTTTTCGTCGTGCATGAATTCTTCTGCGAGCCAGTTGATGATTTTGCCGTCGAAGTCGTCGCCACCGAGGTGAGTGTCGCCGTTTGTTGATTTAACTTCGAAAACGCCGTCGCCGAGTTCGAGGATTGAGATATCGAAAGTACCGCCACCGAGGTCGAATACTGCTACCTTAACGTCGTTTTTCTTCTTGTCGAGACCGTAAGCCAAAGCTGCTGCTGTTGGTTCGTTGATGATACGGCGTACTGTGAGACCTGCGATTTCGCCTGCTTCTTTTGTAGCTTGACGTTGAGCGTCGTTGAAATATGCTGGAACTGTGATGACAGCTTCTGTCACTGTTTGGCCTAAATAGTCTTCAGCAGTTTTCTTCATCTTTTGAAGCACCATTGCTGAGATTTCTTGTGGAGTGTATAATTTACCGTCAATGTCAATACGTGGAGTATTGTTTGGTCCTTTTACGACTTGGTATGGTACGCGGCCGATTTCATTGACCATTTTGTCGTATGTTTCACCCATGAAACGTTTGATAGAATAGATAGTCTTTAATGGGTTTGTGATAGCTTGACGTTTTGCTGGTTCTCCGACTTTACGTTCGCCGTTGTCTGTAAATGCTACCACTGATGGAGTTGTGCGGTGACCTTCGCTGTTAGGGATAACTACTGGTTCGTTACCTTCCATAACTGCAACACATGAGTTTGTTGTACCTAAGTCAATACCAATGATTTTTGACATAATTTGTTTCTCCTATTTTTATTTAATGTTTAATTGTTTGCTTTTTTTTATCGTGTCATAATCTGACAGCGACTCGATTTTGTCAATCATTATGCCAATGAATTTTAACATGTCAAAAATGGGAATTTCATGTCATAATTATTTTTGTCATAAAATAAAAAAAGTCACTAAATCAGTGACTTTCACATTTATTTATATATTTAAAAAATCTGACATCAAGAAAATATTGGTGACAAAACGACAGAAAATAGACTTATGTCTTATATTCCCAATGATATTCCGAGTCCCATTGCGGTCTTGACAAGGTCGTTGTCCATTGTCACGAAGTTCATTTTTGCCACAGCGTCTTCCAATGGTACAGAAATGATGTTAGGGTGACGGTATGCTACCATCTTTCCATATTCTTGATTTAACACCATTTCGAATGCCTTTACGCCGAACTGTGATGCGAGTACTCTGTCGTAAGCTACTGGAATGCCGCCTCTTTGGAGGTGACCTAAGGTTGTCTCTCGCATGTCGTGTTTGAATCCAGCGGCTTTCATCTGTTCGATGAATTTCTGTCCGATGCCACCGAGTTTCACGTTTTCGTAACCAACTTCTTTGCTTACTTCAAAGACTTGTTGTCCGTCTTTAGGTTTTGCTCCTTCGGAGATTACTACGACGGCAAATCCTCTGTCGTTGACGAATCTGCTTTCTAGTTTTTCTTTAACTTTTTCAATGTCGTAAGGGAATTCAGGGAGGAGGCATACCTCTGCTCCGCCAGCCACTGCTGCGTTCAACGCAATCCATCCGGCGTCGCGACCCATCACCTCTAATACAAAGACGCGGTTGTGACTCGCCGCTGTCGTGACGAGTTTGTCGACCGACTCGGTGGCTATCTCGACAGCGGTCTGGAAACCGAAGGTGCTGTCGGTCATAGATAAGTCGTTGTCTATCGTCTTAGGGACGCCGATGATGTTAAGTCCCTTGTCAAATAATTTCTTGGATATTCTCTGTGATCCGTCACCGCCGATATTGATGACACAGTCGATGCCCATATATTGCAGCTTCTTTATCATCTCGTCGGAACGGTCAACCGTGGCCCATGTGCCGTCGTTGTTCTTGACTGGCCATGAGAACGGGCCGCCTTTATTCGTTGTCTCTAAAATGGTGCCACCTCTGAAATGTATTCCTCTGACGGTCTCAGGAGTGAGTCTTACTATTTCACTTGGTTCCCATAACACTCCGTTGAATGCCTGTATGCTGCCGAGGATTTCCCAGTCTTTCTCCTGCGACGCTCTCTTGACGATGGCTCTGATTACGGCATTCAATCCTGGACAGTCGCCGCCGCCTGTTAATACTAATGCACGTTTCATATTGATTGGTATTTTTATAAACGTAGAGACGCAAAATATTGCGTCTCTACATGATTTTTTTATTGTTTCAAATCTAATTTAATCTGTAATTCTTCCAATTGTGCGTCGGCAATTGTTGAAGGTGACTCTGTCATGACGTCGCGACCCATATTGTTCTTAGGGAATGCGATGAAGTCGCGGATGCTTTCTTGTCCGCCGAACAATGAGCAAAGTCTGTCGAAACCGAATGCCAAACCTGCGTGTGGTGGAGCTCCGTATTCGAAGGCGTTCATCAAGAATCCGAATTGTGCTTGTGCGCTCTCATCGGTGAAGCCTAATGTGCGGAACATCTTGTTTTGTAAGTCACGGTTGAAGATACGAACTGAACCGCCACCGATTTCGACGCCGTTTAATACGATGTCGTAAGCGTTGGCTCTGATGTCTGCCCATTTGCTTGGTTCTTCATCCAAAAGATGTTCGTCTTCTGGCTTAGGTGCTGTGAATGGGTGGTGTTTTGCGTAGTATCTTTGTGTCTCTTCGTCCCATTCCAAAAGTGGGAAGTCGATGACCCATAATGGCTTGTAATCGTCAGGGTTACGGAGTCCGAGCTGATTACCCATTTCAAGACGTAAGCAGTTCATCTGTTCTCTTGCTTCCATTGTCTTGCCGCATAAGATGAGCAACATGTCGCCTGCTTCTGCGCCACAACGGTCTAACCATGTCTTCAAATCTTCTGGTGCATAGAACTTATCTACTGATGACTTGATGCTGCCGTCTTCGTTGTATTTAACGTAAACCAAGCCTTTAGCTCCTACTTGTGGTCTCTTGACGAAGTCTGTCAAAGCGTCGATTTGCTTACGTGTGTATGATGCACAGCCTTTAGCGTTGATAGCAACGACTAATTCTGAATCGTCGAATACTGGGAATCCTTTGCCTTTTGCTAAGTCGGTGAGTTCAACGAACTTCATGTCGAAACGGATGTCTGGCTTGTCGCTGCCGTAATATTTCATGGCGTCGTGCCATGTCATACGTGGGAATTTGTCAAATTCCAATCCCTTGACTTTCTTGAAGAGATGTTTTGTCAAACCTTCGAATGTGTTCAAAACGTCTTCTTGTTCAACGAATGACATTTCGCAGTCGATTTGTGTGAACTCTGGCTGACGGTCGGCACGAAGGTCTTCGTCGCGGAAACAACGTACGATTTGGAAATATTTGTCGAAACCTGCAACCATCAATAATTGCTTGAATTGTTGTGGTGACTGTGGAAGAGCGTAGAATTCGCCTGGATTCATACGTGATGGAACAACGAAGTCGCGTGCTCCTTCAGGTGTCGATTTAATCAAACATGGTGTCTCGACTTCAATAAATCCTTGTTCTGACAAATAGCTTCTTGTCTCAATAGCAACATTGTGACGTAAAATGAGATTGTTCTTCAAAGGATTACGACGTAAGTCTAAGTAACGATATTTCATGCGGAGGTCGTCGCCGCCGTCTGATTTGTCTTCAATTGTGAAAGGAGGAGTCTTACTTGCATTTAAGATGTTCAACTCGTTGAGCTGTATCTCTATTTCTCCTGTTGGGATATTTGGATTCTTTGATTCTCTTTCTATTACTGTTCCTTTAGCTTGGATGACGAACTCACGTCCTAAAGTACGAGCTTTTTCAATGACTTCTGCTGAGCTGACGCCTTCTTGGAGGAAGAGTTGTGTCAATCCGTATCTGTCGCGGATGTCAATCCATAAGAGAGTGCCTTTGTCACGGACGCGTTGCACCCAACCGCTTAAAACGACTTCTTTTCCTGCATCTGCAAGACGAAGTTCTCCACAAGTATGTGTTCTGTACATATTATATCTGTTTTATTTTTTTATTTTAATCAAAAATGACCTACAAAAATAATGATTTTTATTTTTCTTTTATCACTTTCATACAACAATTTCTGCAGTCGAAATCTAATCTGAATCTGCCTTTGTCATTAACTAAATATAATGATGTCGCAGGTTTGCCTATCTCTTTGCTACATATATTGTTAGCATAACGAACACAGTGTTTTGTCGTCATCACGACAAGCTCATCATCTGAACGTAATTTCTCCAAACCGTCTTCAATTATTTCAACGCCGTGCATCTCATAAAACTCTCTCGATTTGTTGTTGATGACGTTGCCGAGATAACTTAAATTATCTTTTGGGAAAATTGCATTTGTCTCTGGTCTTACAAATGTCTCTCTTTCATTGCGGTGTTTTTCAATGAGATAAGATTTTAATTTCTCCACCAAATCTTTTTTCATCTCACCCAAAACCGAAGCCCTGATGAAATAAGCTATTGGCTGTTGGCTGTTGGCCATTGGCTCTGACGCAATATTTTGCGATAGTACAGACGCAATATTTTGCGATAATACAGACGCAATATTTTGCGATAGTACAGACGCAATATTTTGCGTCTCTACAGATTTGCCAAAATCAACATCAATCTCTTCCACCGCAAATTCTGTATCGCCCCATTGTGATAACTTACTTTTAATATTATCTAACGCCTTTTCTGTGTTTATCGCGACTTCTTTTTCTATGGAAATATTTGTCGTAACGTATTCACATTCTTCGTGATATAACTTCGCTGACAATGCAAATCCGTCTTCTGTGTCGGTAAATCTCAGGCTGATTTTTTGTTTTCTGTTGCCATTAGATTTTTCGACTTCTTTTTGCCATACAAGGTCAGAATTTCTGAAAATCTTACTTCCTTCAATCTTGAATCGCGTCGCCATCGAGATGTCGGTATTACTGCTAATAGTCTGTAGTCTAATTCCTTGTTGTCTTGTTGACTTGTTGTCATGTTGACTTGTATCAACAGCATTAACATTAAAACCTAATAAATTGTTTTCTCTGTCTAAGAAACAAAGTCCGTCGCCGTTATGGAGTTCTTTGCCAGTCTTGATGGTGATAGATTTATTCTTGACTTTTTCTATCGTGCCGAGATATTCTCCCATTGATTTTGGTGAATAAGGAGCGTCGATATACTTTTGTCTTCCGTGGATGAAGTAGTCGGTGAAGCCTCTCGAAAATGACTTCTCCGGTGCTGGATAGAAGGTAGGCTTGCTTTCTCCGCGCGAGCTTCTGCAGATGTCGTCGCGTTTTTCAATTATTTCGTCGATTCTATTTCTGTAATAAGCAGTGACGTTTTTCACATAGTCGATGTCTTTCAAACGACCTTCAATTTTGAAAGAAGTGATGCCCGCGTCGATGAGTTCTTCTATGTTTTTGGAGTTATTCAAATCTCTTAATGAAAGAAGATGTCTGTTGCTAATCAGGCGTTTGCCTTCTGCGTTTTCGAGGTTCCAGCTGAGACGGCAAGGCTGGGCGCACGCGCCTCTGTTGGCAGAGCGACCGCCGATGACATGGCTCAGATAACACTGTCCGCTATATGAAACGCACAACGCGCCGTGGATGAAATATTCCAAAGGAACAGTCGTCTTTGACCTGATGTCTTTTATCTGCTCGATGCTGAGTTCGCGAGCGAGTACTACCTGCGAGAATCCTACGTCTTCAAGGAACTTCACTTTCTCTGCCTCGATGTTATGACATTGAGTAGAAGCGTGTAAAGCGATAGGAGGCATGTCCATATTTAATAATGCCATATCTTGGACTATAAGCGCATCGACGCCTGCGTTCCAGCAGTCGTAAGCGAGCTTACGAGCGTCTTCTAACTCGCTGTCGTACAATAAAGTATTCATCGTGACGTAGACCTTCGCATCGAAGAGAGCAGCGTGTCTGCATAATGCCTCTATGTCTTCGATGCTGTTGCCTACCTTCTCTCTCGCTCCGAAACTAGGTCCGCCAATATATACTGCGTCAGCGCCATGGTTGATGGCAGCGATGCCAACTTCCAGGTTCTTCGCCGGCGATAAAAGTTCTATCTTTTTCATAAGGAAATGTTTGTTGCAAAGATAGAAAAAGGCAAAAGACAAAAGGCAAAAGACAAAAGATTTTTTGGCAGTGAGCAATCTCACTAACACCAATGCTGACCGCCGATAGCTGATAGCTGACAGCTAAAAACATTTTTCAATTTTCAATTTTCAATTTTCAATTAAAAAAATGCTTCCCACATCCACCAACTCTCCGTCGTATAATTCGATGAGGTTGAAGTCGTTGTCTTTGAGGAATTTGTCTAATTCTTCTTTTTCTTTAAGATTTTTTGTGCTACCGCAAACGATGAGGTTGTTTTTCCACACTCCGCAACATCCAGGGAAAAATCCATGGTCGTGACCTTCTAATTTGATTTGTTTCGGGTCGATGTAAAGAACGAACTTTTGTACAGACGTGTCAACGATGTCCTCTGTAAAAGTGTTTTCGTTTTGCTTTATAAATAACATCGTTGACGCGTCTCTACAAATAGCTTCATCTGACGTAATAAAAGCATTCTCATTCAACGCTACAAGGTTGCATCTAGTATATCCTTGATTTACATGAATATGATTTTTGTATAAAGATAAAATCGAGGAATCTGTGTGTTTTAAATTATGTATCAAAGTGTCGCTGATACCGACTGCGTTATAAGGAACTGTCTCCGGATATTTCTTCCCGACTTCTTTCTTGCCTTCTGTTAATTTTATTTTTCTTTTCTTCAATTCCTTGATGATTTTCTTAGGAGCGTTAGGCGCGTAGATGAGTCCGTCTTTTGTTTGAAAGAAGAAAATGTCAGGGTGAGCAGATATTGATTTATAAGTTATTTCAGTAGGATTCAAGAATAAGACATCGCCGAGTTTCTTGAGGTTTTTCTTTGCTTCCTCTGGCATTCTCGAATCAGCGATGATAGTCGGAAGTTCTTCTTTTGAAGTTATAGTAAAATCAAAGTCGGTCACTGAGCTTGTCGAAGTGCCGAATCCTGCCTTCGACAGGCTCAGGCACCCTTGTCTGTTATCTTTTGTCTTTAGTCTTTCGTCTTTAGCCTTAAAAGTCACATTATCAAATCTCTCTAACAATAATTTCTTGTTTTCACTCTTCCATCCAATCGCGTGATTTATCTGCGATTCAGGAACGTTGATGATTATGTTTTTACTTTCAGTCTTAATATTTTTTAACTTTTCTTTCCAGATATGACTGAACACCATCTCGGCGAAGTTCTTGTGATAAGGTCCTGCGACGTATGCAGAGCTATCTAATTCATCGGAAGTATGCAATCCGATTCTCAAGACTTTCACATCATTTTCAGTGAAATAAGAATAAAGTTTTGCGGAACGCTTTACGGCTTCTTCAATAGAAAGTGCTTGATATCCTCCAGAACGGCACATTGTTTCCAACTCAGTGTCTTTCACTACGATACAAGGGTAGATACGAGTTTCTTTTGCTCCGAGGCTTACAATGTCTTTTGCAGTCTGCAAATCGTTTTCCTCCAAACTTGAAGGCAGTCCTATCATCATTTGTAATCCTAATGTAATTCCTTCAGAAATAATTATTTGTGAAGCTTCAACGATATCGTTGTAAGTATGTCCGCGTTTGCAAAGTTTCAAGACTTCATCGTTGGTGCTTTGCGCTCCGAGTTCGATATTGCGCATTCCATAATGCTTGATTTCCTGGACACGTTGCAAGGATATATAATCGGGACGCGTGCTGCAACGAATCCCGTCAATGAGTCCTTTATCTAAATAAGGCTGAACGGCTTCAAGATAATCGTTTTGCATTTGGATAGGGAGGCCAGTGAAGTTGCCTCCGAAAAACGCTACTTCAACAAAGCGATTTTTTTCTTTAAAAGAAGCTAAGTGGTTGTCTATAATTGTCTTAACGTCTTCTGCTTTAACAATATCGTTCAGTCCTGTGATGCTAAACTGATTACAATAAACGCAGCGATAAGGACAGGCGAGTTCTGGTAAAAAAATCGGTATGTTGTAGTGTTTTATCATTTTGCAAAAATCATAAAAAAATCATTTCAAAAATATTTCTTTTTTCGATATGTACGATAATAATTAGATGTTCGTTTTTATTGATAAAACATATCAAAAATTGTTAAATCTTAATAAAAATAAGAGTGTTAACTTAACGCCAAAATTATTATATTTGCAGAAATCAATTTTTAATTTAAAATTATTATGAAATTACAAATCAAAAACTTTATTCTTATTGCAATGTTGGCTCTTGTAACTATCGGAGGAACAACAAGTTGTAGTAGTAAAAAGAAATTAGCTAAGAAAGAATATGAGGCTAAGCTTGCACAAGCTAAAACCGATTTGAATGCTATTATTGAAGGCACTACAGAATGGACTTTAGATGAGCAGACAGCTAGAGTTGATGAAATAGAGAAAATGGATCTCCAGAATCAGGAAATTGATGAGTTAATAGTTAAAGCAAGAGAAGTTATTGCTCGTGAAAAAGCTGAGGCTGAGCGTATTGCAGAGGAGAAGCGTTTGCGAGAGTTAGAAGAACAGAAGAAAAACCAAGAGAAGCCAAAGACTTCATTGTCAGATTATTTCGCTATTATAGCAGCAGCTCCTAATGCAGATGTCGCTAATGAAAAAATCGCTGAGGCATTGAAATTATTCGCTTCACCAGATGTCCCAGTCTTGATTATTATCTATCATATGGGTGATATTATTGATTATGACGCACCTACAACAGCAGAGAGATACCTTAACTACATAAAGGATCAAAAGAAAGTCGCTGTTCGCGTTAACAATATTAAATATGATAACAATAATAAAATCACTGAGTTAGAATTAATTAAAAACTAATGATTATGAAAAAGATATTATTGACATTGTTATTCGGAATATTCGTATTCGGTAATACTCAGGTTGTAGCTCAAGAATTGAGCCATGAACGTAAACAAGCTGTTGATAGTCTTGCACTTGAAAAAGTTCGCGACTTAAGTAAATATGTTAAAATCGTAGGTTCTAAAGAAACTCCTTGGAGTGAAGCTAACAGAGTCATCGACCGAGCAGAAGAACTCTTCGCTCCAGATGCAGAAATAGGCGTTTCTTCATTGACAAGCAACGAAGTGATGTACTATAAAGTACGTCAATATCTTGAAAGATTGATGCGTCTTAACTACGACCGCGTGGAAATAGACTGGTATAAAATAGAATATGTCAGCGATTTACAACGTCAACCTGATGGTACTTATGTGGGCGTTATCACTGTGTTCCAAACATTTAAGGGCTTCGATAAGGAAGGTCGCCTCATCTACCAAGATACAACTAAAAAAGATATCACAGTTTACGTGAAACGCAAAGAAACTCAAATTGGCGGCCGCCTCATCGGTTTCTGGGACGTATTGCTCGGTGATATGAGAGTTAAAGAAACTTCACTTAAATAATATAAATGAGCTCCGTTTTCGGAGCTTTTTCAAAATTTAGTAAATGAGAAAACTTTTCTTCATCTGTATTTTTATTGCAATAAGTCTTGTAACTAAAATATCTGATGCTCAGGTGTATACAAATCTCGGCGACGTGCAAACTGACGAGAGAGCATTCTATACAATGACAAAACAAATGAGTCAGTTTATGAGCCGCTTCAATTATGAAGAGGACCAGTATGGAATAAAAATACATCCCGACTCGGCAGATTATCGCGATAGAATGAAACGCAAAACCGTATTGCCTCTCTTGTTCGATATGGAAAATCCAAGAACTAGTGGCTCACTCCGCGACTTCTTCATCGCCGACCTAACAGAAACAAACTCTAACTATTTCGAGTTCTTGGGCGGAAAATGGTACTCCGAAGTGTCGGCAACATTTAAAATGAATGGCGAAAAAGTCGACATCAGCATGATATTCGCCATAGAAGAAGAAAACCTCGGTTCAAAATGGGTGTTGACAAACGTGTATTTCTCCGACTTTAGCAAATTATTCCCTAAAGGTGATATGGCTGAACAACAAAAACATTTCCTACACCCAATGAGCCATGAACTGGATTTTATGAATATTTATAAGGTGTTTAAAACACCTCAATGTATAGAGTATTACGCATCTAATTCTTACTCACCTGATTATCTCTCTATATTTTTCTACGAGGTGAAAAAGGGAAATCTTGTGTTCGAAAAAATCAATAGCGAGAAATTCCATGTCCTCCAAATAGATAATTGGTATTTCGAGGTGTCGTGGTTCAATAGAGAAGGTCTTAATACAGGTTGGCTCATTTCTAACCTTGTCTTCTTGAAAGATGAAGAAAAAGATGAACTGCTGAAATTTTATCAACCAAATATCAATAAACAACAATGAAAAAATTATTAATATTTTCAATATTATTATTTTCTTCTTTATTCGTAAATGCTCAAATATCCTTGTCTAATAAAGACATCGAAGAGTATGAGTCTCAAGTACATCAGATGGTAAGATACCTGCAAGAGACTCTTAACTTTATCGGTGATTCTGATAATTATGCACAAGAAAAAGATATCATCTTTAAAGAAAGCTATAATAAAATCTTTAGAGATGAAAACGTCCAAGTGGAAGATGACCTCGATGAAAATAGAGGAACAACGATAAATAAAGATGTTCAAGCTTACCTTAAAGATATAGACTTCTTCTTTCATGATGTGAAATTTAACTTTGATATTCAAAGTGTTACGCCTCAAATAAATGATTTGGGCGAGACATTCTTTAAGGTGGAAATGATTAGAACGATAGCAGGTAACACTATCACAGGCGACTCGATAAATAATGCTAGAAATCGTTTCCTGGAAATAAATCTCGATAGTTATAAGAAAGAACTGAAAATCGTTAGTTTCTATACAACTAAACCAAGTGCTGAAGAGGAACTTTATAACTGGTGGAATTCTATGGACATCGCTTGGAAAAATTACTTCGGCAAAGATGTTATAGTTACTAAAGACTTGGAACTGAATAAGATAAATAAAATCTTGACAGATGGATATACTGTCTTGCAGAAGAAAGATTTTCTTTTACAAGATTCGTTCATGATCGTTGGAAACGATACCATGTCGATGGATCGTATAGATGAATTGTACGGACATAGACCTGATACCATAATATATATCGATGATGTGGTGTCTCGTTGGGTCGAAGATACAGTGAAAACATCATTGTCACATATTTACGAAGTGCTACAACAAGTGGCAAAGACAACGGAAATTAATGTGGCTAACAATGAAAATATAACAAATCTGAATCCTTTAGCTGAATTGTCGGAATTGCGCTCGCTTAATTGCTCAGGAACAAAAGTCTCTGATATTAACCCTATCCGTAACTTGAATAAAATTAAGGAATTAGATATTAGTAACACAAAAGTGACAGATATTTCTAATTTGAAATATGCTAATGTCGTCCAGGATTTTAAAGCCGATAATACTAGAATAAACGACATTTCTGTTGTGGCTTTCTTCAAGGATTTGAATAACTTGTCACTTGCAAATACTGACGTGAATAATATAAATCCTGTGTCAAGATGTGTTAACTTAACAACTCTTAATTTATCAGGAACACAAATTACAGATCTTTCTTCTTTGGTTAACTTGTTGAAATTGTATGATTTAGATATTGCTAATACTCCAGTGACAAATGTTACACCTCTGCAAGGTCTTGTAAATCTTCATTTTCTTAATGTTGAAGGAACTAAAATAGTAGATCTGTCTCCGCTGAATAGCTTGGATCGACTTAATGAGATTAACTTCTCAAATACACAAGTTTCTGACTTGATGCCATTGGATCATATGTCGCGATTAAGTAAGATTTATTGTGATAACTCATTGGTTGATAAGAAAATGGCAGATGCTTTTATGAGCTCGAATCCTAATGTGCTTGTCATTTATGAAACTCAAGCATTGGAATTGTGGTGGAATGCTCTCCCTTCTTTCTGGAAAGATTTGCTTACAGATCAAGCAATGACAAACAAACGACCATCAAAAGAAGAATTACACTCAATAATTAATATAAGAAACCTTAAGATAAATCATTTCATTCAAGACGCAGAACCAATTAGTCGCTTGACTAACATTGAGTTCCTTGATATGTCTGATTCTAAAATTGATGATTTGACACCGCTTTATGGATTGCATAATCTGAAATCATTAAATGTTAAAAATACTATGATTTCTGACTTGACATCTTTGTCGAATCTGAAAAACTTAAAAGAACTTAACATAGAAAATACTAAGGTTAAATCATTGAGACCACTTCACGAACTTTCTAATCTGTCTAAAGTATATGCCGACGGAAGTAAGGTAAGTAGAGAAGAAGTGATAGAATTAAAAAGGAAACAAAGACAAGTAACGGTTGTGTATCAGACAGATGACCTTCGATTGTGGTGGGGAAATCTGGATTTGTCGTGGCGTGAAATATTTAATAATCATTTTTTGTGCAACTCGAATCCTACTGCAGAGCAATTACAGTCAATAGTTGATATTGAGGAAGTTATAGTAGAACCAAGTAATGTGGTATATAGTTTGGAGCCATTGCGACAAATGTCGTTCTTGAAGAAATTGATAATAAATAACAATCAGATTCAAGATTTGACGCCATTAGAAGACAAGGAGTTTCTGGAAGTTTTGTCTGTAAGCGGTAATCCAGTTGATAATATTGTGCCATTGGCTAACTCTCAAGCATTGAAGAACTTAAATATAGAGAATACGCCAGTTTCTGATTTAACGCCAATAGCATCTTTGAAAAACATAAAGGTTCTTAATATTGGCGGAACATTCGTAAGAAATCTTAAACCATTAGCGGAATATGATGTTTTGGAGGATTTGTCTATAGTTAACACTTTCGTAAAAAGCGTTGTACCTTTGGAAAATTTATCTTCCTTGAAACATCTTAAAGCTTATAAAACGAAGATTAAGAGTAAAAATATAGAGTTACTCAAACAGAAGTTCCCAGATTTGAACGTGATTTATTATTAATCGATAATCCAATCTCCAATAATTTGATCTGCAAGTTGTTGGAGATTTTTTGTTGAGAAAGTGCTGTCGTAATAATTTAAAGAATGACGTCTTTCTAATTTGTTGGTATAATCGGATAATTTGTAAGTCTTGTGCATGCTAGTTCCTTTAATCCATTCATAATGAGTGATTGTTGGTACTATTCCAGCATTTGTGATGTTTACGGAACCATTTTCACAAGAGATTGTTATTTTTGCCATTCCGCCGAGTACGCGAGGACTGGCTAGTTGCCCCGAGGTGTAGTTGCCTAAGGAATAATAACATAGAGCTTTATTGCCATTGTCACATTCAATCCATTCGATGCTTTGTAAGACATGAGAATGTGTGCCAATAATCAAGTCAGCTCCGTTTTCTGTCATTAGTTGTGCTAATTGTCGTTGGTGTTTATTTGGTTTATACACATATTCCTCGCCCCAATGAGGAAAGACTATAGTGAAGTCTGCGATTTGCTCGGCTCTGCGTAAGTCGTTTATAATTAGAGCTGTATCAATTAAATTGACTAGATAAGACTTGTCTTTAGGAAGTACGCGCCCGTTTAGTCCATAGGTGTAATTCAAAAGAGCAAACTTAATTCCGTTTTTCTCGATAATTTCTATTTTGTCTCTTTCTTCCTCGCTTTCATTGATGCCGAGACATATAATTCCTTTATGCTTTTTCCAATATTCTATGCAGTTGTGAACACCTTGAACTCCAACGTCTAAGGTGTGATTTGAGGCATGAAGTACAATGTCGAAGCCAGCTTCAACAATGGCGTCGCCAAGTTCAAAAGGTGAATTGAAATTTGGGTAGCCGTCATAAGGACGAAACTTGCCTCCTAAAATAGTCTCTTGGTTTATTATAGCAATATCGGCTTCTTGAAAGTCTTTCTTCATGACTTCAAAAAGCCGATTGAAATTATAAGTGCTGTCGTTGATTTTACCTGATTTTAATACAGAATTATGAATCAGATTGTCGCCAACAGCAACTATTTGAACAATATTATTATTAGATATTTTGTCTTTAATTCGTTTGTTCTTAGTACAATCTGTACTGTCATTCGTAGGGATAATGAGCCCCAAAGTAAATATCAATAATAATGTTCTGAGCATATTAAAACAGATGAAAATTAATCGTCATAAGAGATGAGTTTTCCCTTGCTGTTGAATTCAATTTCTAAATTATTGCTAAGTTCAATAGTTATACGATTGAATTCTCTTTCTATGTCTGTGATACACAAATCTTTGTGATATGCTGTTATGTGATTTGTGATTTCTGGCAAGATGAAACCAGTAGGGATGCATTTTTTCTTGCCGCTAACGTCGGTCCAATCGCCAAGAGCATTGAATTCTATTTCAGTGCCGTCTTCAAAGCGAACCATGTAATCTACATCAGCAAATTCTCTGTCGCTGAAAATGTATTGGATTGTGTAATCGCTGAAGTGTGTTTTAACGAATTCTTGAGCTTTTGCAGGAAGCTGTTCTAATTGAGTCATGCCATTCTGAGCAAATGTACTTATTCCTAATAAAAGAATAGTTGCTAAAGTTAAGATGTGTTTTTTCATTTTGTTAAGTTTTAATTAGTTTTAGTTTAATTTAGTTGTTTGTTAATAATTATAATACAATATGATAAACAAATATTATACCATAAGTGCTTATATTTTTAATAGTGTTATTTCGCCCAATGAATATGATATTCAGTGCTTTGCCAATAATTATTGGTTTTTTCAATATCTTTTGTAAATCCCAATAAGAAACCACCGCCACCAGCACCGCATAACTTTACCTGAAAACCATCTTTCTCAATATTTGTTAAGAAAAAATTCCTCGTTTCTTCTGGAATGGTGTGTTCTAACAATTCAAGTTGTAGCTTTGAAAGGTATGATAAATAATCGTAAAACTCATCATCGTTCTTGTCTAGTAGAGACTTGATGCATTTGCTTACGAGCGGAACATATTCATTATCAAACTTTTCAAGATAAAAACTGTCTTTTCTCAATTCTTTAAATTTCTCAACTAAAGGAGCTGTCGGACTTTTAATCTTAGTATCAATCAAGAAGATGTGAATGTCGTCAGAGATGAAATCATCGTCTAATATTGTGAAAGAAGTCTGTTGTCCGTTGTCTGTTGTCCGTTGTCTTAAAATAAAAGGTTTCCCTAAATAACATTGCAAGGGGTCCATGCCAGAGCTGCTGCCATGAAAGAAACTCTCCATTTTTGCAAGGAATTCTTTTAATTTATGGGATTCGTTAATTTCTATTAACTTATAACGGTCGTAAATAGCTGCTACTAATGCCCCGGAGCTGCCAACACCATAGCCGAGGGGAATAGTGGAGTCGAAGAATAATCCAGCGTTGAGCTCCATGTCGAATCTTCTTAAATCAAGAATCCTAAATTCTTCATGCTCACAGAGATAATCGTAAAACTTACGTATGCTCGCATTCGATTCAAAACCTCTTCCTGAAGGCCGGTTTATCACTGAACTCCATTCTCCATCAACAGAATAATAAGGAGTTAACAAGGCTTCTGAACCGAATATCATCGAATATTCACCGAATAATATAAGCTTGCCGTGGTACTTTTTCATTTTTAAGTCAATAAGTCTATGAGTCAATAAGTCTATGAGTTAATTAATAGGATTATAGGTTTTAGACTTTGTCGTTTATGTATTTGTTTTCAAAGCAATAATCCTTTAGTACTTCTTCAATGAATTTATGTACTTGTTCAGCACATGAATCTGGATAGAGAAGATGTACGTTAGGTCCTGCGTCTAATGTATAACATATTGGGAGACAAGTCTCTTTCCTGAATTCTAAAATTTTATTAATAATATTTATCGTATTAGGTTCTTTGAGTGTGTATGATGGAGTGGATGTCGCCATCAAATCGTGAAGCTGATTTGCTTCTTCCTCGGCAATTCTTATAAATCCTTCTAAATCACCGTTTTTTAATATTGTTAATAAATCTTCAGTATTTTTTCTTGCTGTCGCATAACGCATTTCTGCCATTGGATGAGTCTCCATCAGTGAATGTCCAGCGCGACTTGAGACGCTTTTCTCTTTTGAACTGACAATCAAAATAGTGTCGTGATAAGTCTTGAAGACTGGGTGTATCATATCGCCGATAGAAATGGCGTATTCGTCAGAACTATTTGGTAATGATGGCGTTTCTCCCCATAATGTCATTATCGGATAAACGGAACGCGCCGCACTTCCTGATGCTAGTCTCGATAAGAACGATGCTTCTTGCAAGTCGATTTCTTTGTCTTTGTATTTTATTGCTAATAAACACATTATCAATGCGCTCATTGAAGAAGCACTTGATGCTATTCCTGAAGAATGTGGAAATGAATTATAACTCTCAATCTTTAAATCTAAGCCTTTTAAGAATGTGAAATATTGCTCGTTGGCATTAAGAAACTTCTCAATCTTATTTTTGAATGCTGGATTTTCCTTTCCTTCAAAATAAAAATCCATCGAAATGATATTGTGGCTGGCTTCTTTATATGTGACTTTTGTCTCTGTAAAACAATTGCTTAATGTGAAACTTATTGAAGGGTTGTTGGGAAGCTGATTCCCATGTTTGCCCCAATATTTCACTATTGCGATGTTCGATGGACTGCGTTTTATTATTTGGTTGTTATTCATTTTGCAATTTATTTGTGATTTCTACCACTCCTAATTCATAATTTATTATTAGCTTTCGACAGGCTTAGGCATCATGAAACTCTGAACCAAGTCGAATGTCGGTGCGCCTATACGCGAGTCTCGGTGTCTAGGTGTCTCGGAGACTTGGTGTCTCAAAAAATCCTCATACCCTCAACTCCTAACTCCTAATTCCTAACTCCTAACTATAACACTATATCATTATACTTAAAGACTACATCAAGGTCTTTGCTATCGAAATATTTTTTAACTTGTTCTTCGTCCCATTCTGTCGCTACTAAGAAAAAGTCGCCTCCCCAAGCTCCGAGCGATTTTATCTCTCCTTCAAAATTGCTGAAATATTTTTTGAGACGTTTCTGCTCCAAACATGCTGCTGTTATCTCTTCGTGTATCTTGATGAAGTAACAGAAATCGCTTAAAGTCTGTATGTTAGGTAATGCCTTGCTTATCTCGCTGATGGATTTTATCTCCTTGTCATATTTCTTCTCCTTGCTTAAAAACGCTTTTATCTCTCTGGCTGAATTTTGTTTATGACCTAAATAAACGAAATAAAGATTGTCTTTGAAGACTGGGTTGAAATTGGCAGTTTCTATTTTTTGGCTGATGGCATTCGGATCGTTGGTCATTACTTCGAAAAATATCGGGTGGTTCGATTTTGCACAGGCAATGTCGTATCCCGATCCTTTGAAAGTACAGTCTAGAAGTTTGTATGGATTTATCTTAGCCCACTCCGCTACATTATTAATTAATGTGGAACTGCTACCCAATCCCCACTGCGGGTCGAAATCTAAGTGCGTGCGAAAACTATAGTCGTTAGACTCTGTGAAAATATCTCCGTTCAAAGACTTGGCCTTCGACAAAATATCCGACAGACGCTCCGCCTTTTCCTTGTCATCAGTGCTTTTTACACTAAAATCGTTTTTGTCTAAAACAGCCGAAAACCAATGATAATTTGAACTCTGAACTCTGAACTCTGAACTCTGAACTTGGGCTGTTGTCTTATAAAAAGCATCCCAATGGATAAGGCCGTCGTCGCTGTCTAAAATGTTAGCTTCAAGGCTTTGTCCTTTCTTCAAAGGTAAAGCCAGCGCCGTCGCTCCTTTCAAAACGAGATATTCTCCCGTTAACAAAAATTTACCATTCGATTTAAAAACCATAGTTTTTTTTTTAATTCATAATTCATAATTCACAATTCATAATAATCATTTTGCATTATGCATTATGAATTATGCATTGTATTAAGGAATTTCTCAACTTCGGAATATGAAACGGTTTTGTCTTTGAAATATTCTGTTGCCAACGTCTTTTCATTTTCTGTTGCTCCGAGTTGGTTTAGGATATTTGCGAGGTGCATTTTCATGTGCCCTTGCTGAATGCCTTTTGTTGTCAATGACTTGACGGCTGCATAATTATTTGCAAGACCCATCGTGGCTGCAATCATCATCAGTTGTTTTGCCGAAGGATTACCCATCAGTTCGAGCGATTTCTTTGCCAAAGGATGTAAGGAAGTGAGACCTCCTACAGTGCCTAATGCTAAAGGAACTTCAAGAGTAAATCTGAAGATGTCGTCTTTTATGTCGACATAAGACAGACTTGCGTAATGTCCGTTTCTCGAAGCATATGCATGACCTGCTGCTTCTACGGCGCGGAAGTCGTTGCCCGTTGCTATGACCACGGCGTCGATGCCGTTATAGATTCCTTTATTGTGTGTCGTGGCGCGATATTCATCGATGTGAGCGATGTCGACGGCTTTCTTGAATTTCGCGGCGAAAGCCTTGCCGTCGAGTTGTTCATAAACGCCCTTGAGTTCGTCGGTGTGACATTCAACCCAGACCTTCACCTTGCATTCAGGAGTGTAGTTTGACAAGATACACATCACAACTTCAACAGCTCTTTCTTCTTCTTTTAGGTTTTCTTGCTTTGAGAAAAATTCTTGCAAGCTGCGGCCGAAGCTTTCCAAAATCGAGTTGATGAAGTTGGCGCCCATGGAGTCGCAGGTGTTGAAAGTGACGCGAAGCTGATAATAGTTTTCTATTTTATCGGTGAAGTCGATGAGTTCGATGTCGAGGATGCCGCCTCCGCGTTTCTCCATCTTCTCGGTGATGGAAGCGGTGCTGCGCAAGAGTTCGCTCTTGATTTCAGGCATGAGATTTAACAAAGTCTCTTTCTTTCCTTTCCAGCAGAAATGCACCTGACCGACTTTCTTCACGTCGACTATTTCAGCGTGGAAGCCGCCACGTTCGCCCCAGAACTTTGCTGCGGCAGAAGCAGCTGCAACGACGGAACTCTCCTCAATAACCATAGGGACGATATATGTCTCGCCATTGATAATCACATTAGGAGAAACGCCGTAAGGAATATGAAAATTAGAAATGGTATTCTCGCTGAACTCGTCAAATTGTTTCTGACACTCATCGTCGCGATGCCAGAAGCTTTTCAATAAACTAATAAATTCACTAGGATTCTCAACAAATTCAGCAACAGCTTTCAATTTGTCTTCCTTGATAAGCTTTGAAAATCCCTTTTTTATAATCTCTCTGTTTTTCATAACGTTTTTTTAGCTTTGAGCAATTGGCAATGTTATAATGTATAATGAAGAATGAAGAATGAAGAATGAAGAATTTTCAACTTTCAACTTTCAATTTTCAATTGCTTATGGCTCACAGCAAAAATAATAAAATATTACCTTAAAAATATTATGTTTTTTAAAAAGGGTGCAATATTTATTTGCGTGAAAAATACTATCTTTGCCACATCAACAAAATTTTATTTTATGAAGAAATTTTTATCACTTATCTTATTGATAATATTGGGTTTTAATGTCAAAGCTCAAACTTCTTTAACAGAAGCTGTCGACTTCACTGGAACAGATTGTTATGGCGAAGAAGTCATAAATCTTTTTGAAATCTTAGACAGAGGACAGCATGTTCTTATAGATTTCTACTATTATTCATGTACACCTTGTCAAAGAGTAGTTCCTTATGTCGTTGAGGCATACGAAGCTTTTGGATGTAATAACCACGATGTATTCTTTATGGAAGTGTCTCATTACGATAGCGATGATATTTGTCAGTGGTGGGCAGAGAAATACGGCGTCCAATATCCGACAATCAGCAGAGAAGGTGGCGGAATAGAGATTCAGAAAGCCTATGGACCTAGACAATATCCAACATTAGTACTGATTTCTCCAGATCGTAAAATCTTATTGCAAGACATGGATTATGATTCTATCAAAGCAAGAGAAGCTCAGTACATCATCGAACAGCTTGAACAATTCGGCATTGAGCAACACAGCTGCAATGAAGGCTTCAATGAAATAGAGTCGAATGAATTTAACATTTATCCAAATCCTGCTAGCGATAAACTTTATATTGAGACACTGACTCAGACTCAGACACTGACAATAGAGATTTATGATATATATGGTAGAGTTCAAAATCATAGAAGCTCAGAAACTCAGAAACTCAGAAACTCAATTGATGTTTCAGAGTTGAACAACGGAATTTATTTCGTGAAGATTAAGACAGAAAACGGAGAGGTGGTGGAGAGGTTTGTTAAGAATTGAGAATGAAAAATTAAGAATGGATTCTACATTATACATTATTCATTATTCATTCTACATTCTACATTATTCATTTTTTTTCAACAATAAGTCTTTACTACTCATTTTTATATTATCTTTGCAAATCATTTTAAAACATACATTTTAATAAATTTTAACATCTAAAAAATGAAGAAAATTTTAACACTTGTTTTTGCTTTATTATTAAGCATTGGCGTTAGCGCACAAACACAATTGACAGAAGCTGTTAACTTTGAAGCTACAGCTCACAATGGTGAAAAAATCGAACTTTTTGACATATTAGACGGTAGTCAATATGCATTGATTTACTTCTACTCTTCAACAGGACCAGCTCAAGTAAAAGCACCTATCACATCGCTTGTTGATGCATACTATAGCTTAGGTTGCAATAGCGAAGATATTTATTTCATGGAAGTATCTGACAAAGACCACAGCCAATCTACAGATGAATGGATTTCAACATACAAAGTTCCATTCCCAACAATTCACACAGAAACAAAGGGTGATACAGGCGATTCTATCACAGCTAAATATCAAGTAACACAATGGCCAACAGTAATTCTTATTGCTCCAGACCGCAAGATAGTTTTACAAGACATTTATCCAATCACATCAGCTGAAGATTTAGTTAAACAACTCACAACTAACTACGAAATTGAAGAAAAACCATGTGCTGACGGTCAAGAGCCAGAAGTAGCTATCACAAAGACAAGAGTTAACATGGAAGACGGTCAAGGTAATGTCCTTGAAGCTTCAACAAAAGTTCACGTTGATTTCCGTGCTAATGCAGCTGTAGATAAATTCTACTATACAATTTCAGAATCAGCACAATTAACATCAGAAGATGTTATTGCAAACGGTACATTAGCAGAAAGCAAAGAATTCTCACATACATTCGAAAACTTAAAAGAATCAACAACATATTTCGTTTATGCACAACCAGTTGGTCATGATGGTGAAAACGGTGCTAAATCTGTTATCGAAACAAAGACATTATGCCCAGGAGATGATGGCGAAGTAACATTTGAACTTACTGTTAACGTTTCAGCATCACACGTTGTTGCTAAAGCTGTTCCAAGCGCATCAACAGCAGACTACCACTTCGGTTTCACAAAGAAAGAATATTATGATGGTGGTGAAGAAAAACAATTCATTTTCCTTAACACACTTGTTAATGACAATTATCCATTCTGCGATGAAGAAACATACCAATTGCCAATTAAGAAAGATGATGGCACACCAACATTCTTCCCTAACACACCTTACTACCTCGTTGCAATAGGTAGAAACGGCGAAGGCAAATGGTTCGCTCCAACATTATATGAATTCGTCGTTGAACAACCAATCGGTCCAGCTGAAGTTAGCTTAAGAGTAAAACCATTATCAACAAGCGTATCTATCTCAGCAATTCCAAACGATTTCACAGTAGAATTCCACTTTGGTGTTGTTCCAAAAGTTGATTTTGAAACTTTCGGAGAAGTAGCTATAGTAAATCAAGTTCGTGCTGACGGTTACCCAGCATACCAAGCAACAGAAGCTTCTTGGGATAATCTTACTCCTAACACAGAATACGTTGCTTTAGGTACAGCTCTCAATGCAGCAAGCGAATGGGGTGTAACAACAATTGAATATTTCACAACAGACCCAGGAGAATCATTGACAGAATTAGAAGCTAACATCAGCATCTATCCAAACCCAGCACAATCAATGATTAATATCAAATCATCATTGACAGGCGAAGCTCAAGTAAATGTCTACGATATGACAGGCCGTTGCGTAAAACAAGTTTCTGTAGCAGATATGAGCAATGTAGCTATCAATGTAGAGTCTTTGAATAAAGGTGTTTATTTTGTTTCTATTCAACAAGATAAGAACTATAATATTCAAAAATTAGTTATCGAATAATCATAATGTATTTTATTTATAAGGCAGCTGCTAAATTTTGGCAGCTGCCTTTTTTTATTTGATTATAATTGTTATATTTGCCACTTGTTAACTTAAAGTTTATATTATGAAAAAATTGTTATCTATCATTGTTGCTCTTATGTTGTGTATTGGTTTGAACGCGCAAACTTCTTTAACACAAGCTCCTGACTTTACTGCTACAGACCATCTCGGAAATGAGATTAATTTGTATGAAATCCTAGAAGGCGGACAGCATGTCTTGATAAATTTTTATACAACAACAAAAGATACAACATCAACAATACCACCATCATTGGTAGAAGCATATAAACGTTTAGGTTGTAACCAACATGATGTGTTCTTTATAAGTATTTTGCCTAATGCTATTCCACAATTGGCAAACAAATATATAGAAAGATATGGCATCGAATTTCCAATTATTCATAACCCAGAAGTTTTTGATGAGGGTGCAGCATTCGATATCGCCAGAATTTTGTATCAAGTTTATGATTTTCCAACAACAATACTAATTGCTCCTGATAAAAGTATAGTTCTCCAAGATATTGCTTCAATAAAAGAATCTGAAGATATAGTTTCAGCTCTCACTCCTTTCGGAATTAAAGAATATGAATGCGGCAACGACGAAGATGAAGAACCAGAATATCCAGAACAAACAACAGTTCCAGTAGCTCCTGTAATCAATGTTTATGCTGAAAACTCAGGCCTCATCGTAATAGAATGGGAAGCTGTTGAAACTGCAATATTCTATTATGTTTATCATAATGGCAAACTCGTCGGCGATGGTCAGGTGTTAGGTACCGAAGTCGAAATATTGGTTCATCCAGAAACAACATATTGCTTCACAGTTACAGCCGTTAACACAGTAGGGGAGTCGGAACATTCAGATGAAGCTTGCGCTACAACTCCAGCTGCAGAAGAACCAGAAAATCCAGATGGCAATATAGAAGTCGCTGAAAATAGCTTTGCAATTTATCCAAATCCAGTTAACGACAGACTTTATATCGAAGCAGAAGTTGAAATTCTTGAAGTTGTCGTTTATGACATCTTTGGAAGAAGACAAGAGCTATCAGCTGTCAGCCATCAGCCATCAGCTATTGATGTTTCTAATTTAAACAGCGGAATTTACTTCGTTAAAGTTGTTGCAGAAAACGGGGAAGTGGTTAAGAGATTTGTTAAGAAGTGATGAAGTTAAGAAGTAATGAAGTAATGGAGTGATGTAGTTGTGTAGTGTACTTCATCACTCCATCACTCCATCACTCCATTACTTCATCACTAAAAAATAAAAAACGGAATAAATTACAATAATAAACAAATATAAAGCTTATGAGAAAATTTTTATCTTTAATCGTTGTTTTGATGCTTGCTTTCAATGTTAAAGCTCAAAGTTTTGCAATAGCAACAGAAGATGATAGCGATGTATGTACTATTGTCATTGAAATGTTCGACTCTTATGGTGATGGATGGGGTAATGACCGTTTATTGTATTCTTTGAATGGTTCTAAAGACGAAATTTTGGAGTTTACAGAGGAAGAATCTAGTAAAACGCATACATTGGAAGTTAGTAAAGGTTCTCATCTTGTTATAAAATTTGATGGATCAAACATGTTTGGAGAAAATTCCATAAAGATAAGTTACCAAGATGGTGATGTTTTATATGAAGCATCTAGTGAAGAAGGTTCTCCAAACTATTTAGATCCAAATAATTGGAGTGATGCTGTTTTCGTAGATACTATAGTAGATTGCGGTGGTGAAAACGAAGGTGGTGACGACAACACTGGCAACGAAGGTGGCAATGATAACACTGGCGATGAAGGCAGTGATGATAATACTGGCGACGAAGGTGGCGATAATACTGGCGATGAAGGCGACGATGATAACGAAGAACCAGTAAAACCTGAAATTCCAAATGTAGTGGCTACAACAACAGAAACAACAGTTACATTAACATGGAATGCTATTGAAGGTGCAACAAGCTATCATATTTATACACCAGAAGATTTCGCTAGCCATGTGTATTATTGGGAAGACACAACATACACATTTGATAGCTTGACACCAGGTACAGAATACTGCTTTAATGTTTCAGCAGTTTATCCAACCAACGAAAGCAACGCAGTTGAAGTTTGCGCTACAACAAAAGCTTCAGAAGAAGACGAAGGTGGCAATGATAACACTGGCGATGAAGGCGACGATGACAACACTGGCGACGAAGGTGGTAATGATAACACTGGCGACGAAGGTGGTGGTGATAATACTGGCGATGAAGGCGACGATGATAATACTGGCGACGAAGGTGGCGATAATACTGGCGATGAAGGCGACGATGATAACGAAGAACCAGTAAAACCTGAAATTCCAAATGTAGTAGCAACTGCAACAGATACAACAATAACATTAACATGGGAAGCTATTGAAGGCGCGACAAGTTATAATATCTATACCCCATCTAGCTTCAGCTATAATGTATTAGGCTGGGAAGATACAACATACACATTTGATAGCTTGACACCAGGTAAAAAATATTGCTTCGAGGTTTCAGCGGTTTATCCAACCGACGAAAGCGACGCAGTTGAAGTCTGCGCTACAACAGAAAATCCAGGTGAAGACGAAGGTGGTGATGAAGGTGGTGATGATAACGAAGAACCAGAAAATCCAGATGGTAATATCGAAGTCGCTGAAAATAACTTCACAATTTATCCAAATCCAGTTGAAGACAGACTTTGTATTGAGACTCAGACACTGACACAGACACTGACACAGACACTGACAGTAGAGATTTACGATGTTTATGGAAGAAGACAAGAGCTATCAGCTGTCAGCCATCAGCCATCAGCTATTGATGTTTCTAGTTTAAACAGCGGAATTTACTTCGTGAAGGTTGTTACAAATGAAGGTGAAGTTGTAAAACGATTTGTCAAGAAGTGATGCAGTTATGGAGTTATGTAGTAATGTAGTTATGTAGTAATGAAGTTTGCTCCATTACTCCATTACTACATTACTAATAATAAAAAATGAACTAAAAAAAATAAAAAATTATATTAACAATTAAACACAAACGCTTATGAAGAGATTTTTATCTTTAATCGTTGTCTTGATGCTTGCTTTCGGTGTTAAGGCGCAAACAACAGCTCCAGATTTTTACTGTATTGATGATTATGCAAGACCAGTGCATTTGTATGACATCTTGGATAATGATCAATATGCATTCCTTTATTTCTTCATCCCTAACACAGAAGATCAAGAAGGTCAGTTCTCTCAAATTATAGCTGAGACATATTATAATTATGGAGCAAATCAGGATGAGGTTTATTTCATTGGTATAGCTCCAACAGGTGATAGTCTTAGCGTTGATTCATGGAAAATCGACTTTCAAGTGGACTTCCCAATTATTCATAAGTTTACAGAAGGTGATGACGTTCATAATATCTGTGATGCTTATGGTGCAAAATTCCTTGCAACAGTAAGACTTATCGCTCCTGACCGTACAATCATCATCGATGATGTTTGGCCAATCAACTCAACACAACATCTTATTGGTGAAATTGACGCCGCTATTAAAGCTCATAAAAACGGTACACAAAACATTGCAGAGTTAGAGAACAATTGCGCTATTTATCCAAATCCTGCTTCAACAGAATTCAAGATAAATGTAAATTCTGAAGCAAATGTCAAGATATTCGACATGACGGGGCGATGCGTCAAAGACATCAATGTTGATGATAACACCTCAATCAATATAGAAGACTTAAATACAGGAGTTTACTTCGTTAACGTAAACGGCAAAGTTGAGAAACTTGTTGTGAAATAATTCATAATGCAAAATTAGGTAATGTTGCCAAAAATAGTTGGTAATTGAGCGAAAAAAAGACAGGTAATGGGCATACAAAACAGCCCAAGTCACCTGTCTTTTTTTTCTATCCTAAATTTAAAATATTTACCAATATATTCTAATATTGAAGTTCCGGAGGAACGGCAGACAATAGGCAGGTGATGGAGTGCAATAGCACGAAATCCCTGCATAATGTTGATTTGTAATGACATCAAAGCTCCGTAGGAGCGAAAGAGACTCTGTCGTACCTACGGCACTTTGTGATTATCTTACCTTATTTTCTTTACAGGCATTCCGAGCTTTGCTCTACATACCTGCCTATAATCTGACGCCCTTACAGGGCTGTGATTCTGACATAAAAAAATAACTTTGATGAAAACGCTTTCATCAAAGTTACTATATTCAATTGGTATACATTAACTTATAATGATTTTACCAACTATTTTTGTCTATTATACCCAAAATTAAAGGCTAAAGGAAATCTCCTTTAGCCTTTTATCTTTTGCCTTTAGACTTTTGTCTTTAGCCTTTTATCCTCTTGCTGCTAAAAGCAAGTCTAACATCTTGATTGCAGAGTCGCTGATGACTGAGCCAGGTCCGAAGATAGCTGCTGCGCCAGCGTCGTACAAGAATTGATAATCTTGTGGAGGGATAACACCACCGACGACTACCATGATGTCTGGACGACCTAATTTCTCGAGTTCTTCGATAACTTGAGGAACGAGAGTCTTGTGACCTGCTGCCAAACTTGAAACACCGAGGATATGAACGTCGTTTTCAACTGCTTGACGTGCTGATTCTGCTGGTGTTTGGAACAATGGTCCCATGTCAACGTCGAATCCTATGTCGGCGTAACCTGTTGCTACGACTTTAGCACCGCGGTCGTGACCGTCTTGACCCATCTTAGCAATCATGATACGAGGACGGCGTCCTTCTATCTTAGCGAATTCGTCAGCTTTAGCGACTGCTTCTGCGAATTTAGCATCACCTTTTGTTTCCATAGAATAAACTCCTGAGATTGTACGAATAACTGCTTTATAACGTCCTGCAACTTTTTCGCAAGCCATAGAGATTTCGCCTAATGTAGCGCGGCATTTAGCTGCTTCAACTGCTAACTCTAACAAGTTACCTTCGCCTGTCTCAGCTGCTTTTGTGATAGCTGCTAAGCAACGGTCAACGTCAGCTTGGTTACGTTTAGCGCGGAGGTCGTTGAGACGTTTGATTTGTGATTCGCGAACTGCTGTGTTGTCGACTTCGAGAGTTTCGATAGCGTCTTCATGTTCGAGACGGAACTTGTTGATACCAACGATGATTTCGCTGCCAGCGTCGATACGAGCTTGTTTGCGTGCTGCAGCTTCTTCGATACGCATCTTTGGAAGACCTGTCTCGATAGCTTTTGCCATACCGCCCATAGCTTCGATTTCCATGATGTGTTCCCAAGCTCTGTCGGCGATTTCTTTTGTCAATGATTCAATGTAATATGAACCTGCCCATGGGTCAACTACTCTACATACGTTAGTTTCTTCTTGGATGTAGATTTGAGTGTTACGAGCGATACGTGCTGAGAAGTCTGTAGGAAGAGCGATAGCTTCGTCCAAAGCATTG
>JAZOSK010000078.1:0-1140 GCA_045657145.1 Bacteroidales bacterium
ACCGTCAATTGTTTTTCGTACTACTCGAAACTTTTTCTGTACTTTTTTCGTACATTATGTTATACTCCTTTATATGAAAGGAGTTGTAACTATGGGTGACGGCAAAAAATTAAAAGCAATTCTTGATAAACAAAATAAAAGTGTGCGTTGGTTGGCAAAGGAAACAACTATTAGTCCAACTACTTTGTATTCGATTATTCAAAAAGATACGTCTATTCGTTTTGACTTTGCACTTCGTATTGCAAATGCATTAGCTGTAGATGTTTCAGAAATATGTTCTGACTCTACTCTTACATCTGAAAAATGGGATAACGATAACAACATTGTTCTTCCGGAACTCCCATCCGGTATGGATAGCATCCTTGATGGAAATCGTGTGAAACGTTATCTGAAATATACCCTATATCCTCTTATGGAACTGTTTGGGAAAAATAACATGCCTAAAGTCGATGAACATTTAACAAATTATTATCAGTTAAATGATGAAGGCAGAAAAGAAGTTGACCAATTTATAAAGGCGCAACTTATGTTGAAAAAAGATCCGGCAAGAGCCGAAGATGTCAAGAAAATCAAAAAATGGTAAGAATGGACGAATGTGTGGAGCCATTTTGGAGCCACTGTACCTCTTACACATCATGTTGGACATGTAAAAAGGCTTCCGAGTTTAGTCTCGGAAGCCTTATATTTGCTTAGATTCTTATCGATTATTCGATGATGTTTTTAACAACACCTGAACCTACTGTACGTCCACCTTCACGGATAGCGAAACGAAGTCCTTCTTCCATTGCTACTGAATGGATAAGTTCACATGTCATTTCGATGTGGTCACCAGGCATGCACATTTCTGTTCCTTCTGGAAGTTGGCAGATACCTGTAACGTCAGTTGTTCTGAAGTAGAACTGTGGTCTGTAGTTGTTGAAGAATGGAGTATGACGTCCACCTTCGTCTTTTGTCAATACGTACACTTGAGAAGTGAATTTTGTATGACATTTTACAGAACCTGGTTTACATAAACATTGTCCTCTTTCGATTTCTGTTCTTTGAACACCACGAAGAAGTGCACCGATGTTATCACCAGCTTGAGCTTCATCAAGGAGTTTACGGAACATTTCGATACCTGTTACAACTACCTTACGGTTT
>JAZOSK010000079.1:0-44479 GCA_045657145.1 Bacteroidales bacterium
ATGTTATTATATTCAATTGGTATACATTAACTTACAATAATTCTACCAACTATTTTTGTCTATTATACGTTAATTGTAAAACAATCAGACGCAGCATTTACATATTATATATTTTTTCGGTGTAATTGACAGGTCTCTACATTGTTAATGGCAACGCCATACGGACATAAAAAAAAGACGCCTCAAATTTGAGACGTCTTTTGTGGAAACTGCTGGGGTCGAACCAGCGACCCCCTGCTTGTAAGGCAGGTGCTCTAAACCAACTGAGCTAAGCTTCCATTCTGTGTAAGAACCTTTCGTTTACGGGTGCAAAGATAGGAACTTTTCCATTACGCGCAACACTTTTTTGAAAATATTTTTATTTTTTCTTAATTTTATTTATATCAATAAGTTATATAAATATTTTTATTGTTTTTAGGATATTTTTCTTATTATTTTCTATAAAAAACGAAGAATTCATTCCTAAAAATATCACACTTTAGCAAAAGCAACGCTTTTTTCAATTCATAATGCATAATTCATAATGCATAATTACAATCATTCTTAACTCCTAAAGCAGAACGTTTCTGGATGTGACAAATCACGTCCCTACAATTCCAGTTCAGCGACCTTGTTCATTGCCAGCAGCCCATTTCTCGCAAAGGCGCAAAGGAGCGCAAAGTTTATCATCATCACTTCGACAAGCTCTGTAATCCTGTTCTTTGCTCGCGACTCATTGCTCATCGCCACCAAGCGTTAGGGATTGAAGCGGCATCCTTTGCGAAGCGAAGCGGAGCAAAGATATAGCGGAAAGCCCGACGGCTTCGCCGGAACGCCCAGATTAGCTATCAGCAGTTAGCGGTCAGCAATCAGTAGTTGAAAATTGAAAACTGAAAATTGAAAATTGAAAATTGGAAATTGAAAGTCAGAGTTCAGAGTTCAGAGTTCAGAGTTTAGAGTTTAGAGTTCAAAAGCTTTAGTTCTTTCTAGTAATTCTCGCGAGGTAATCGTAATGTTCGCCACGTCTGACGATTTCCATTTTAAAACCGTGAAGTTCGGCATAATTTCTCAAAGTATTGGCATCGATATAAAGCCAAGGGAAAGTATCGCCTTTCACATCGTCGTAGCACATAGTATATTCGAGTTCGCCGTAATATTTACCATCATTAGGCAATTCAATTATTCCGTCTTCGTCTTCATAGAGATAACAAAGGTCCGACGAGTCACAGAGAAGCTGTCCATTTTCCGCAAGTACCTTATCTATATGCTTAAAAAATCCTGGAAGTTTGTCTATAGTGCCGACGATACCGATTCCGTTCATCAGCATCAATATCGTATCGTATTTCTCTTCCAAAGTAAAGAAATCCTGCTCTATTACATGCTTCAAGCCCCTTTCCTTCATCGTCTCTACGGAATAAGGAGAAATATCGATTGCCGTAATATCGACGCCTTTTTCCTGAAGCCAAAGCGAATGACAACCAGAGCCTGCGCCGACATCAAGAGTCTTGCCTTTCGCCATCTTCAAAGCCTTCTGTTCAAGTTTAGGCATATACCTAAAAGTACGGAACAATGTCTCCACGGGAATCTCATCATCATCAAACATTGGAGACAAAACAATCAATTTACCATCGCGACGGCCTTTATGAAAATCGGCAATCGCCTTACCCATTGCATCAGTTTCTTTTTTCATTTTTTTAAGACTAAAGGTCACAGACTTCATCCATATATAATATAAGTAGTCCATTGACCATTGTTCAGCAAAAATAAATATTTTCCGTATTTTTCTTCATAAAAACATAAAAAAATATTACCTTTGAAGACTTAATAAAACACGAATGATATGACAATAGACGAATCAAAAATTAGAGAAGCTTTTGAAGAAAAGAATTGGGCAGAAATCAAGTCACAAGACTCATGGTCTGTCTTTAAAATAATGTCGGAATTTGTCACAGGTTACGAGACACTTTCAAAGATTGGACCTTGCGTAGCCATCTTCGGTTCTGCACGCACGAAACCAGACAATAAGTATTATAAAATGGCGGAAGAAGCCGCTTATCTTTTGGTAAAGAAAGGCTTCGGCATCATTACTGGCGGAGGCCCTGGCATCATGGAAGCTGGCAATAAAGGAGCGCACTTCGGCGGCGGAAAAAGCGTCGGTCTCAACATCGTGCTTCCTCACGAACAGAAACCAAATCCTTTCATCGACCAAGACAAGAGCATCAACTTCGATTATTTCTACGTAAGAAAGACCATGTTCATGCGCTACGCCCAAGGTTATATCGCATTTCCTGGCGGTTTCGGAACACTCGATGAACTTTCTGAAGCCATCACTCTGATACAGACCAACAAACTCATCTCCTTCCCTATCATCATGGTCGGAAAAGAATTCTGGGAACCGCTCAACGACTGGTTCTTGAACTCATTACTTAAAGAAGGAATGGTAAGTGAAGGCGACTTCAAGATTTTCCACATCGTCGACACTGTTGAGGAAGCGGTCGCGATAATCGAGGAATTCTATCATAAATACGCTTTGAAACCGAACTTTTAATTAATGCATAATTCATAATGCATAATGCATAATTATGGGTTGTGAATTATGAATTATGAATTGTGAATTATGAATTACATAGAACTACCTATTAATATTATAAGCATCGAGGGTGATGGATTTCACCTCATAGCGGAGGGCCGCATCAACGGCAAGGCTGCGCGTTTTGTCGTTGACACTGGCGCCTCGAGGACTGTTTTTGACAAGGATAAAATCTTAAATTACATTAACAATCCTGAGTTTTCAGAAAAAGAAGGAATATCCGCTGGCATTGGAGGTACCGACATTTCAAGTTTTATCTTTGACATCGAAGAACTAAGTATCGGCGAGCTAAAGATAAAAGATTATCAAGCCGTCGCTATGGATTTATCTAATGTCAACGATTCATACGCCTTGATAAAACTCCCTCCTATTGACGGCGTTCTCGGTGGCGATATACTTGTAAAATACAAAGCTGTAATCAGTTACAGATTAAAGAAAATACGTCTTTTCCCAACGAAATAATTATGGCAAAGATTTTAGTGATTGACGACGAAGCTGCTATTCGTCGCATCTTACGCGAGATTTTAGAACACGAGCAATATCAAGTCGATGACGCTGCTTCGGCTGTCGACGCTCTTCCTTTGGTCAAGGAAAACGAATACGATGCTATTTTATGCGACATCAAGATGCCGCAGATGGACGGCATTGAATTTCTTGAAGAAGCGAAGAAAATCAGCGACGCTCCTATCATCATGATTTCTGGCCACGGCACCATCGACACTGCCGTTGAAGCAATAAAAAAAGGAGCCTTCGACTATATCGCCAAGCCGCCAGAGTTAAACCGACTGCTCATCACCTTGCGCAATGCTTTGGACAAGTCGCAACTGATGACGGAGACGAAAGTGCTCAAGAAAGCCGTCAACCGCAAATATCAGATGATTGGCAGCTCAAAACCTATGATGGAGATTCACGACATGATTGAAAAGGTCGCTCCTACCACCGCGCGCGTGCTCATCGAAGGAGAAAACGGCACTGGCAAAGAACTCGTAGCAAGGCAGCTTCATGAGTTAAGCAAGCGTTCCTACGCCCCTTTCATTGAAGTCAACTGCGCCGCGATACCGTCAGAACTGATTGAAAGTCAGCTCTTCGGTCATGAAAAAGGCTCGTTCACATCAGCGATAAAGATGAAGAAAGGCGACTTCGAACTCGCCAACAACGGCACATTATTCCTTGACGAAATCGGCGACATGAGTCTGTCGGCACAGGCTAAAGTGTTGAGAGCCTTGCAGGAAAACAAAATCACTCGTGTAGGCGGCGAAAGCGAGATTAACGTCAACGTGAGAATCATCGCTGCGACGAATAAGAACCTCAAGGAAGAGATACAGAAAGGCAACTTCAGAGAAGATTTATATCACAGACTTAGCGTCATCATCATCAATGTTCCGCCATTGCGCGAAAGACTTGACGACATACCAGAGTTGGTCAGTTATTTCGTTGAAAACATCTCCAGCGAAATGGGCAAGGCTGCGCCAACATTCACACAAGACGCAATTGAAGAACTGCAGAAATATCGTTGGACAGGAAACATCCGCGAACTTCACAATGTTATAGAAAGACTTGTGATTTTATGTGGAAATGAAGTTGACGGAGACGATGTGAGGAAATATGTTCAGCCGTTGGTGAATTAGGAGTTAGGAGTTAGGAGTTAGGAGTGAACTGAGGAATTGAGGAATTGAGGAATAAAAAAAACACTAGTATATTCGTGATATATTAGTGTTTTTTTGTGGATGAAAATTGTGGAGCTGGAGGGAGTCGAACCCTCGTCCAAACAAGGAACACCCATGCTTTCTACATGCTTATTTTGTTGTTAATTTTCGAGTCATGCAAGGAAACAAACACCCTAAACATGACCTTATCTCCTAAAGTTTCGCTATGCGGCCGGAGCTTCCACATCGCTATCCTGAATTTGATGAGCACCTCGGACCCGGACCGGAATCAGGAAGGTCCATCCGCGAGATGTCTCGTTCATCTACCTTGTAAATGAATAAAGCAACGATCTACTGTTCTTCGATCAAGCAGCGAGAGCGTAAGTATTTTCGCCAATTAATTTTTTGCAGTCAAGATTTATGAGCGTCACTGCGAGGCTCAGCATGCTTACATGACCATTCTACAAGCTGTCAAAACCGGTCAACCCCATATTTCAATGAACCTTTCATTTAAAATTCAAAATCTCAGAAATTCAAAATCTCAGAAATTTAATTCAAACGCAACAATGACTTATCTAACAATATATCATTACCACGTTCCAAAAACGAGAGTGCAAAGTTACACTTTTTCTTTCATATATAAAAGAACAATGTTTAAGAAGTTTTGTTTTAGATGGCTAAAGGAGAAAGGAGAAAAACTTAGAACCTAAAACTTCTTCGTTCTTCAAATTCTATCTTTTTCATTTATAACATCAATCAAAGAATATCACTTCGCCAAGGTCGTATCCGTAAGTGGACGTGATATTTAACAAGACCTCTTCCCTAGTTGCGTATTCGTAACAATATTTAGTTTCGATATAAAGCGATGTTCCGCATATTTGATATAGATTACTGCTGATACGAGTTATTTCAACATCATATCTTCCGCGGTCTATTTCTGTCGGAACAAGAACCGCTTGGGCATCTTCAACATTACCCCAACTGTCAATAACTTTAGAACCTCTGTCTAGTTCTATCTTTTCATATATTTTATAGATGGTATAACTCTCAGTATCATGAGAATCCATTGGCTTTGCCGATATAAACAACGGAATACAAACAGCAAGTGCTAATATTTTGAGAAGAGTTTTCATAATGAGTTATTTTTTCTTATAATTCTCTTTGACATACAAAACTACCAAAAATATCGCAACGATAACATCAATAATATTCCACAACATTCTGCCAAGATAAATTGGCAACAATGGTTGAAAAAGTATTGCAAGCGACAGAAATGCTATTGCCAACTCATTGCTTTTCTTCTCATAATAGACATACGCATAGATGGCAAACGCTATCATTGCCACGAATCTTATCAAAGAATAAAAGCCGTACGGCATAGGCGCAAGGCAAAGAAGGAATAATGCAGATAGTATTAACTTTATGTATTTCATACCCTCAATTATTTTACGATTCGACTAAAGTATACCAATATCTCATATATAATCAATAGTGGTACTATAAAAAAGCTGCATTACACCATACAACATAAATTATAATTATATAACAATTTCCTCCAACTTTAAACTTGCTTTTTGGAAAACAACAAGCTTAAATTTTGAATTACAAGTTTCTGAAGTTGGCGAAACGCTGAAACATCTTGGATACATTTCGTTCCACTTATTCTTTTCTGTTTGCATTTCAACATTTATAAAGAGAGACTTGAGTTCTGTACTTTCCCTTCCAATATCTACTATTCCCGTTTGCAAAAAACAATTGCTTTTCTTATCCAACAACGGCAATAAATCATTGACATCTACAGAATCAACAAAGTCACAATCATTATTTTGGATATGTGAGAATAACTTAAAACCTTCAAGAGGATTCTTCAAAGCTCCAACAAGTTTCTCCTTAATCATTTTCTTATAATCTCTTATACCGTTTTCGCTCAATTCATATCCATTCAGATATTCATAGAGACATATTGATTCCGTCAAATCTTCCCATTTATTATCAAAATAAGCATCTAAAACTTCATTTGACAACAACGGCACAAACGGTACCTTATCCAATGGGATCATCTTACTTATCTTATCTTCTTCCTCTCCATACCATACAGATAAATTGCCAACATATGATTTCATCATTAAATATTTGTTATGCAATTCCTTCTGCAAGTCCACCAACTTATCAATAATCATTCCTGCAATATATAATCGAAGGTTAAGAAGATTCAATTCTGTCTCTTTTCTTTGAATACTCAAATTCTTCAACTGAGCTTCTTCTTCCAAACTATTCTTCAACACACCATAATGATGTTTTCTATAAGGAATATAAGAGATAATCGTAATTATTCCCAATGTTGACAATATGCTAAAAATCCACATCCAAACACTTGTCAGCGGAGATTCAATCTTACAGAATAACAGCACTGCAACTATTAAAAAAAGCAATGTCACACCGCCCAAAATACAGATTCCATTCTTGGTTCCCTTTTCATGGGCAGATAATTTTTCAGTTCTTTTCTCATTTATAAATAAATCGTAACCTTTTTTATTTTCAGTTATTTCAGTTCCCAACCTTTTCTCGGACTTTTCTACAAGATCTTTCCTTTTAGCATTGTTTGACAAAGTCTGAATCAAAGTTTCATAGTCAAATCTCAGGTTTCCATATTTTTCCTGATTTCTGGCAACATCCAATTTCTCTTCTTCTATCAAGTTGCTTATGATGGAATATTTTATATTTATATCTGTCTTATTGAAAACAACATCTATAGGATTACTAATACCTTTAACATCTTCACCTTCATTGATTGTAGTGATTATACAAGCTGAATTAGCCAAGCTGCTATCATCAATGTATGAAAAAGGAATATAACAATAGCCATTATCGCCGAAACCAGTTCCCCAAGAATTTCTTACGATATAGAATTTTTCTTCAGAACTATATCCGCATATAACCATTGCATGATTACCATACTCTCCTCTTTCTATTTCATCATTAGTTGGCCTTCTTACAAATCCCTTTATGTTTTCGCCAAAAGACTCATAAATCTTTAGTGAAATCGCAATCGGGAATCCTTCCGACAAGGCTGAAGTTATATCTTTATGGTCAATTTTTACATTTTTAGCACTTGAAATCCTATGTGTTTTTGCATTTTCGTATGCGGAATCTGATGGTCTATCTTTATACAAATCAACATTATATCTGCATAGTCTCTCATCGCATGTACCATATTTAGTTATCGATTCTATCACACCATACAATGAAGCGCCAGAATCTTCCAAGCGTCCCGAATCATTTAAAACGTTATAATAAACAAATCGTTCGCTTAAATCATTTTTTCTGTCTGTTTTATTCAATATATACTCATATATTGAAACTAAAGAGAAGACAGAACATGTACCCAACACACCTTGGTCTTTTACCTTAGGGAACATATTTCTCAAATCCACGGACACTTTAGGAGTAACATTTGCTTTATAATCCTCTTGTAAAGGTTCTTCTTTTACATTCAAAAACTTATATGTCACATCTCCGTAGGTAAAGCCATCTTTAGTAAGTCTCATCTTACTTTTTTCAACTTTTTGCAAACGTTCTTCTAGTTCCTCAAGTTCTTTGCTCTTTTTCCTGATATAATTTGACGACTCTCTGATTTTTGCTCGCAATTCCTTCAACTCTTCAATTGGCAAATAAACATCTCCATTTCCCTTACATGGAGATGTGAGAACTGATGGAATTATCGTAACATCACCTTTTTCGTTGTATTCCCTTTTTATCATCTTATTGTTTTCATCAACGAATAGGTTTACCACTTCACTATCACAATCTTCTATTATCAGTTGTCTTGTATTATACTGATATCCTTTAAGCAATTCATCATCTTCGCCAAGTATTTGCGCTAATACCGCCTGTTTTTCTGGCAATGACAATTGTTCATCACTAATAAAAGTTTGTATATTTTTTGCCAACTGATTGATTTTATCATTTAACAGAGGCGTTATCTCTGCAATAATCTCATCTTGGTTTTTTCCATTTCTAACCAAAGGTTCTACTTTCTCTTTATAAAATCCAGAGAAAAGGTTCACTTCACCTTCTAATCTTTGTTGCGCTATCAAGGAAACTCTGTTGACATCAACATCTGTCTGCGTAACATTTTCTCGTGACAAAACTTTCAAATAAGCCTTGCGCAACAAGTAATGTACAAAGTAATATTCGTCAACATTCAACACAGACAAGCCTATGGCATCAACCTCATTATGTTCGCATTCTTCATAAACAGGAAATATCGAAGTATAATTCTCTATACATATCAATGCGAACTCACCTAGTATACCAACCAATGATTCATTATCAAGGTTCAAAGCAACACCATCCGTTGTACGGTTTTGTATAACTATAAAACGATGCTTACAATTATACGCCACTATTTGCTTACAAATCTCCGTCGTATTATTTTTTAGGTTTTTATACTCTATTGGTATAAGTTTCCTCTCTTTTTCATTTGACAGTAGTGTCGCTATATCGTCTGAAAGACCAATAATATCTACACAATATGACTGTTGTATCTTATTGATACAATCCATGATAAGTTTTGCCTCCGTCCATAGTTCAGGTTTATACAAAGGCAATAATATAAACAGATGCAATGACTTACTATCACCCGGGTTGCTTATGGTGACAGTTTCATTATATAAAACGGAGAAGAAGTGTTCCACTTCCTCTACCGTTTTAAGTTCTTGTGCACTTTGTGGCATTACATTGAATTCATCTTCAAGTCCCGAACAAAAATCAGCGTCACAACGAACCTGATTTGTAAAAGCGGAAACTATGTGAAGACCGTTGTCTGAAACATTCCAATTATATAGCTTAAAAAAATCATTAGAACCACCTTTTCCATACATCAACACATACCTTCTAATGGCTGCACTGATATTACTGGAGTCTTCACCTAACACCAAAAATGCAGTATGTCTCATATCTGTTTATTTATTATTTTACAATTCTTTCTTAACGAAATCTAATTCTTGTGTTATTAATTTTCGTATTGCCTCGTTACCTCTTTGCTTGACCTCTTCTTTTGTCAATTGAATTTGAGAATAAACATCAAAGTAATTTTCTTTTGCTTTATCAATAAGTTCTTGCATATTATCAACGCCCTTAGTTTTTTGATATTTAGCAAAATATTCATTAAACTCTTTTCGTATAATATTTTTATTCAGTTTAAACTTATCAAATGCATCATCGCGATACTTAGAAAGTTCAACCCAATTGTCATCTAATGCATCGCCCAATTCTTCACTGCGGAAATAATACATTTCATCTTCATTCTTAATTAAATTGAAGATAAATCCCTTTACCCACAATTCCAGGCTATCGTCTGATGCAACTTTTGGATAAAGATTATAGTCTTCTCTTTGCATTTTCTTATAGATATTTGCATCTATATGACAGAAGCAATTACAATTGTCATACTTGTCTTTATAAGAAGACAAAGGCGCAATACAATATGCTGGATACACACCGACTTGTCTATATACTATAACACGATCTCTAACACCGATATTAGAAAAATCAACATCAATATTTCCTTGAAGCATATTTTTGAAAGCATCATTTTTACACAGACGTGAGTTCTTCTTGTCTGGAACACCTATATAGTAACTATGTGCTGGACGTTCTAATGGAGCATATCCTTTATAATCAAATTTAAGTAAAGGATTAGATTTGTTTATAGCAGTTCTAATCAAATGACTGAAATCTTCATCAGATAACTTGTCAAGCATTGCATCAATAGTTCTGTCGCCAAGTTCCTTTGCAGTGCTCAATTGACGAGTGTATTTCAACAACAACGCAGTTATTTCGTCCTTTTTCTTGTTACCAAAATCATATATTTTATCCTCTGATGATAAAACTTTTAACATTTCAGAAACCAGTATTTCATCATCATTTACAGTCAACTTCAGGAATTCTTCCTTTGCCAAATCTATCTGGAAGGTCTGTGATTCTTTACCTACATAATTCTGCATTGCCACGATACCACTCTTCATATCTTCAGACACAGCCAACAAAAGCCTCTTGATATTTTCCACCTTAGACCTCATGTCTAACAACTCTACTTTCAAGTCATTGTAAAATGAAATTGCAGCATTATGTCTAACAATATCTCTTTCACAGACGACCTTACCAGTTGCTATTTCAGTCACGTTATTGGCATATTCTTCTAAATCACTCCTTTTCTTGAAGAATTTTCCATTCAATTCTACCAAGTCCTTTATCGCCAACTTCAATGATGACTCTATCTTAGGCAATTTTTCTTCTTTCAAATCCTTCACCTCATCCTGCATCTCACCTAGGAACAAGTCTACTTGTTTTATAATTCCATCAATTATGCTTTCACAAGTAGAGACACCGCACTCATGGTTAATCTCTGTCTTTATTAATTTCAGCAATTCACCACTAACTCTGTCTTTGAGTTCTTTTTTCTTTTTATCAACTTCACCATCTTTTGGCATAGATGACTTAATATAACTTTCAACTTCTGGTGTTGGATTACCTTTATCATCAATAGATGCAAATGAATAATGAGGTTGACGTGGCAACAAGAAATCAATGACATTATCCTTACCATTGTTTTCTCTTATATTAACATTATCGGAATCAATCCAAGCGTTCACCTTTGCATCTATATCAGCCTTGTTGTTCAACAAACGATCTATCACACGACGAACTGCCATATACGAATACAATTCTTTCAAATCTTCCCCACGATACATAATTTCACAAACGCCCAAACTTCCGACCCAGGCCTTTTTGTTTTCTATATCCATTGAACCTTCGCGGATATTCTTTTCCAAATTATCGCTAACACTGGCTGCTGCTGTTGAAAGTTCTCCTGCAGAAGTCACCAAGGTCAAACTTATCATCTCTGCCAACTGGTCTACATGAAGATATGTGTCATTGTTGCTATTCTTGTTGTCAATGAAAAAGAAAGCATTAAAAGGTTTATCATTGGTTTCCTGTGTGGTATTGATATAATCGAAAACCACTTTATCACTATTCATATCCAAATGCATCAACCAATCCAAATCTTGGACAGCACCATAAGCATTAGGTTTTACCTTTGCCATAGTATGCGCTGACATACTTTCAAACACATCTGGAAGAATTCCATATCCAGTAATCTTACATGAAGGAGCACACTTGCGCAATAAATATGCAGTATTTATAAATGTGCCACTTCCTGTTCCGCCACATACTGAGAACACCAAATGAATTTCCACATCAGAATTTAATAGCTCATACTTGGCATTGTTTGATATTTTTGCTTGTGTAATAGTATTGATTATTGAACTGATTTTATTCTCAACATCTCTGTAGTTAACGGTCAAAGCAAAGCGTCCATTTGTGCGTACTTGTCCCGCACCTAAATTCATAGATGTCAATGCATATATACTTTCTTCTGGAATCCAATTGAAATGAGTTTTATTTACTTGATAAATAGGTTTTGCATCATTCACCATAATAGGAAGTTGCTCATTAGGTGTCAAGAATACCTTTCCGTATTTTGAATCCAACTCTTTCTTATATGCTCCGCCATCGGTATCAATTCCTAAAAAACCAATCATAGGAGGAACCTCTCCGTAGGTTTCTAAAAAAGTCTTTTTTGTATTAAGCAACGCGGTCATACCAGTACCGCCCAAGCCCACATATAAACATCTTCTAATTTTTGTAGCCATAATATAAGATTTTTAAGGTTATTACATCAATGCTATTTTAACTTTATTTCCTGTGTTCAAATGTTCCATTTGATAATCAACTTGCTTATCCAGCGTCATTGTCATAGGTGACAACATATATTTACCTTTGACTGCAATTCTCGCCTTCTTGCCTTTAGGATAAAGTTCCCATTCATCATTCCACATCTCATTCCGTTCATACACAATCTTTCCAGTAAATATTCTATTTAAAGCACTTTGTTTTTTATTTGACGATGTCGCCACTAACATTCGTGCTTTATTTATACGTTTATTTGAGAAATATGTGTCTCCGAGAATCTGTATGTTACCCATTTTAAATGTAGGATAAAATATCTTTTTAAGAATGAGAAACCATAAGACAAGAGCTGCTATCAGTATCATAAAAAATATCACCAATCCTTTAAACAATGGATTCATCACATTTTTCTTCTCAGCCTTCCACTCCAATAATAAAGGCAATGTATTTTCTGCTGTCGAGTATTCATTTATTCTATCAAAGCCACCATTATCCAGAACTTTTAGGTACCATTTATGCACCCCTTCTTCCGCTGTTGGTGTAAACTCAACTCCCAATTCTATTTTGTGGTCTTCTGATGTCACCTCAAAAACATTGTTGGCACACAACTCTCCATTTTTATACAAAACGACTTCTTTTCCTACCGGAACATAAGAACCATTGTCATTCTTTTTAAACAATCCGAACTTTGTCTTCCAGTTTTTCCCTGCCATCTCATCATTAACTTCAAAACAAAGCGTACGTGTCATTTTCACAGGTTCGTAGTCACAAAACAAGAAATCCGAATAACACTCTGTCACACCCCATAACATAAAGGTATCTGACTTTTTATTACAAGAAACTAATGCACAAGCAATTACAATTGCACAAAGAAATAACTTAATTTTCGACATAAACTTTAAGTGTTTTTTCTGGTTTGTTTATTAATTCCATACAACATTTTGAATTCAGAAGTTGTACTAACGGATACTTTTCAGGGTCTTCAACTTCAAAATAAAGCATTATTTTTTCATTGGTATCACGAGGCAGTTTAGTCCTCAAAGAATCATAATCTTGCATATGTTTAACAGATATCGTTATCGTTCCATTCTCAATCGAAACGATTTCATCAACTTTAATGTAAGAATTCGGTTCTGAATAACATCTTATCTTCA
Source organism: Bacteroidales bacterium (assembly GCA_045657145.1). GTDB lineage: Bacteria > Bacteroidota > Bacteroidia > Bacteroidales > F082 > Limimorpha. The sequence goes on from JAZOSK010000079.1 coordinate 13,125, forward strand.
ATCCTGATGGAATTTCAATACGTTTCTTACAATCAAATCGCAGAGTTACATCCTTACCTGCATCATCCTTGATATTATACTTATAATTTGATTGAGGAATAAATTCAACAAATGTAATATTACCAACATCATCAGGCGTATATTTCGTCATTCTGCAAGTTTCATCAATTACTTTTATAAGCTCTTCATCTTGTGCGAATTCTGTCAACATTACATAAAAAGCATGTGCATCATTTTTTTCAGCATAAGTGCACCAATTCCGAACAAGTTCATACAACCTTTTCTTGGAATATTTGGGGTCATTTTGGATTCCATCAGTCAGTAATATCAACACATCTCTTTTATCAGATGTAATCAATTTACTCATAACGTATTCCATTGGAGATACTATGTTAGTATAAGTCACCTGTTCATTATTGAAAGCCTTGATTTTACTTATCAAATTTTTCTTCCCTATCAAAGTTGCCTTTTCGGTCCATTTATCAAGCACATATGTTTGAAATGGAAGAACCCAAATTTCTGTATGCTCATCCAATATACTATTTATATCATTTTCTAGCGCAGCAACAACTTTGTCATAAATATCAGGAGTTTTTCCATCATAACCTTTCATTGAAAGAGTAACATCCCACAAATAAATACGCCTTTCATTTTTAAATTGATTTTGTTGTGCAAAAACATTTTGCGACAAAAAAATCAGCAAACAAAGTTTTAGAATAAATTTGTAAATTTTCATAATATTTCAGCCTCCTAAAAATTAGGTTGTTTATATGGGCTTCATATTTGAAATTTATCTTTATCTTTGACATAAAAAAAAAGCGTGAAGCCCTGCATTGTTGCTCGCTCCACACATCGAGGCCTTCGCATTGCCATGTCTGTAGAAACGAGCAACGCAGAGCCCACGCTAATATGTATATACAATTTACATGTATAAACAACCAACGGGGCATTACGTTGCTTTGTTTTTGACAGACAATTCAGAAAGTTGCGAAGTTTCGATGTGTCAAAACCAAAGCGTCAATAAACGCCTTTTTTAATATGTCCGTTCCCAGAAATTAAAATCACCGAGAACATGACAAAGATATAAAAAAAATCAAACTACGTTAATATTTTTTAACAAATGATTTTTTTAACAAATGCATCAATAAAAACAATAAAAAAATACATTCATTATTATAATAACGATAGAATCAAATTGAAATTAAAAGGAAAGAGTCCAGTGCAATACCGAACTCTTTATACATAAACTATTTTATTAATCCGTCCAACTTTTCGGGGTCAGATCAATGTATCACAAGTAGTTTTTCTCTTGCAATATTACATCATTAAATACTCTTTTGTCAAGAAAATGTTTTTTGGGGAAAATCAACAATTATACATTATTCATTATACATTGTCAATTAAAGCAACCCTGCTGGGAATCGAACCCAGATCTAAGGAACCGGAATCCTTTATTCTATCCGTTGAACTACAGGGCCGAATTTATATTGAAAGTGCAAAGATAATATTTTTTTAGTTAGGAGTTAGGAATTAGGAGTTAGGAGTTATTTTTGAGTTTCTGAGTTTCTGAGATTTTTAAATTTCTTCCCTTGGAAGGTGTCGCGTTCTTCCATCCTTTTTTCGATGAGGTTCAAGACTTCGTCGTAGCGGAGGTTCATCCAAGGTTTTGAAATGAGATAACGTGGCGGCACTTCGCCAGCGAATCTTTCTATCACCAAGTCTGGGTTTAATCTTTCGGTGAAGTCTATCACGAATTCTATATAATCTTCTAAAGTGAAGAGATGGAAAGCCTCTGGATTGTTGAGATATTCCTCAGCCATGAGAGTGTCTTTGAAAATCTGCAGCTGATGGAATTTCACTGTCGTGAGTGGCAATTCGGAAATAATATCGGCAGCATTTATCATCATCTCGCGAGATTCTCCAGGAAGTCCGAAGATGAAATGACCACCACAAGGAAGACCGAATTCGTGTGTCATACAAATCGCTTTTTTCGCTGTTTCAAAGTCATGGCCTCTGTTGATACGTTTCAAAGTCTCGTCATAGACCGATTCCACGCCGTATTCAATCATGACGTAATGTGTTTTGTTAATTTCTTTTAACAAAGCGAGTTTTTCCTCGTCGATGCAGTCGGGACGTGTTCCGACGACGATGCCGATGACGCCTTCCACTTCAAGAGCCTGTCTGTAGATTTTCTCTAACTCATCTACGTTTTTATATGTGTTGCTGTAAGGCTGGAAATAAGCGAGATATTGTTTAGCGCGGCGATAACGTCTTTGGTGAAACTCGATGCCTTCTTCAATCTGCTGGCGAATGCTTTTCTCAGGACGGCAGTACGATGGGTTGAAGGCATCGTTGCGGCAGAACGAGCAGCCGCCAGTACTGATTTTGCCGTCACGATTCGGACAACTGAATCCAGCGTCGATGCTGATTTTCTGCACGCGACCACCGAAGATACGAGTGAAATATGAGTTGTAACTGTTGAAACGTCGTTCCATTTTTTTATTTTTTGCAAAAATAGGAAAAAGGCTAAAGGCTAATGACTAAAGGGCAAAGATTTTTTCAATTCATAATGCATAATTCATAATTCATAATTAAATTCCTCCATCCCTCCATCCCTCCATCCCTCCATCCCTCCATCCCTCTAACCCTCTAACCCTCTACCCCTAATAACTTTCAATTTTTTATTTCATATTTTTGATAAAATCGGTAAATTTGCAAGTGGAATTTAAAATTAAATTTATTTAACCTTAAAGAAAAAAATTATGGACATTACAAAGATCAATTTGTACAAAATCAATTTTGATGCTATTTCTAAAAGTATTGAAGATGATAATGGTGATGTGATGGAGGTATGGTATGCGCGTGAATTGCAAAGTGTTTTAGGATATGCCAGATGGGAAAACTTTGTGATTGCAATTCACCGAGCAATGGAATCATGTAAAACGCAGAATATCAGTGTTGATGACCATTTTCGTGAGCTCACGAAAATGGTTGTACTGGGAAGTGGATCACAACGTGCCATAATGGATTTTATGCTGACAAGATATGCATGTTATTTGATAGCTCAGAATGGTGATCCTAAGAAAGAAGAAATAGCATTTGCACAAAGTTATTTTGCGATACAGACGCGTAATGCGGAATTGATTGAAGAACGCTTGCAACTGTTATCACGTTTGGAAACGCGTGAAAGGTTGAGAAACTCGGAAAAACAATTAAGTCAAAATATCTATCAACGTGGTGTTGATGATAAAGGTTTTGGCAGGATACGTTCAAAAGGAGATACGGCTTTATTTGGAGGTATAAGTACTGAACAAATGAAAAAACGTTTGGGAGTAAAGAGTGGAGCTTTGGCGGATCATTTGCCAACGTTGACAATAGCAGCAAAAAATTTGGCAACAGAAATGACGAATTATAATGTGGAAGAAAAAGATTTGAATGGAGAGATGCCTATTACTAAAGAACATGTAAATAATAATAAAAGTGTTAGAGACATGTTGCTTCAAAGAGGTATTAAACCTGAAGAACTGCCAGCTGCAGAAGATACAAAGAAGGTAGAACGTCGTGTTTCTCGTGAGGAAAAGCAGTTGGAAAAAAGTGCCAAGAAGTTACCGAGAAAATAACATAGAGAAGTTCAATAATCATTTTCGTGAAGTCACGAAAATGATATTAATGATAGGAAATCAATAATTTAAAAATCATACAAAATGGAAAAATTTAAAGTAGGTGATAAAGTGAATTTCCTTAACTCCACAGGCGGTGGAACAGTGAAGAAGATTATCGACACTAGAATGGTGGAAGTAACAATAGAAGACGGCTTCGACATTCCTGTCTTGATGAGCGACCTCGTCCTTGACTTCCGTTCACAGCCTGACAAGAGACAGCAGGTTGTCGATAATGCACAAAAGGAGATTCAACAGAAACAGATTATCGAAGAGAAAGAGATGGACGAGGCTCGTAAGAGCGCACTGCGTCGTTTCGGTCGCAATGCAGAGGAGGAAGGATTGTATCTCGCATTTATTCCTCAAGACCAGCAGTGGCTGCTCACAGGATTGCTCGATGTCGTTCTCGTAAATAACACTCCTGCCGATGCTTTGTACAGTTTCAACATCAAAGAAGAAAATAAATATATCAATGTCGACTACGGCAGCATCGCTCCGCATTCAAAGGTCGTGATAGAGTCGATTTCGCGTGAGGATATCGAATATTGGTGCGAAGGTTACATACAAGTCATCCTCTCACAAGAAGAAGCCGACTTCGTGTATCATCCTCTCCATGCGCCTTTCTCATTCAGAAGCAGCAGGTTCTTCAAAGACGGAAGCTATGTTGAATCGGGAGTGCTCGGCGAAAAAGCAGTGATGATAAATCTTTCAAGTCTCGTCGCTTTGAAAGGAACAGAGACCGACTTCACCAAGTTGATGAAAGGCGACGACAAGAAAGCTGTTGCCTCTAACAGCAAACTCGTCAAGGAGAAAGCAGCGATTGACAAACATCAGACGGCTCCAGGAGAAGCCATCGTCGACCTTCACATAGGCGAACTCGTCGATAATATTTTAGGTATGTCGAGCAACGATATGTTCCGCACACAGATGAACTATTTCAAGAAGATGCTGGAAAGCGCGATAACAAACGAATACGACAAGGTTACATTCATCCACGGCGTCGGCAACGGTGTCTTGAAAAATGCCATCATCGAAGAGTTGAAACATTACGAAAACACCAGCAACAGAATGGCTTCGATAATGAAGTTCGGAGTAGGAGCCATCGATGTGATGATAACAGAAAAAGAAGCTTAAAAAAGATGTACATAAAATCCAACGACTTATTCAAAGAGACTCATCCTGAGAGGATATATGAAAAAATAGAGAAACCTATTATCATCGCGGATCATCTTCTGACTCCGGATAATATGGGTTCGATGATAAGATTAGCAGATAATATCGGAGCGTCGGAGATGTGTTTCTTGGGCATCGCTCCTACTCATAGTCTCTCGAAAGTGAAGAAAGCTGCCGCAAGTAGCAAGGACAATATAAAATGGTATTACACCGAAGACGACGATTTACGCAATATTGTCGGTGATAAAAAGATTGTCGCTATAGAAACATCCGACGACGCGGAATGTATTTACGATTGTGAGCTTCCTAGCGACATCGCATTCATCGTAGGCAACGAGAGCCATGGCATCAGAGAAGAGATTTTGAAGCAGTGTGACAAAATCGTTTATATTCCTGTTCCAGGACCGACACGTTCCTTAAATGTCAGTCACGCCGCAGCAGTAGCATTGTTCGAATGGCAGAGACAGATGTTGAACTTTGAACTAAAAACTAAGAACGAAGAGCTTTGAACCTTTCTGCCACGAACCATGAGTCTTGAGCCGTTTTATGTAACATAAAATCTTTTCATAAATATCAGACCACTGATTATTATAATGAAGAAAGGTCGCCACGATTTCCTCGTAGCGACCTTTTTCATCTTTAGCCATTTGTCTTTGGCCATTTGTCATTACTTAGCAACAACAACGCGTTGTACTGAGTTTTGTCCTGCGTTGTCAACAACATTGAAGAAGTAAACGCCGTTTTCGTATGCGCTCATGTCAACAACATTATTTTGTGTCTTAACGACTTTAACCAATTGACCGAGTGAGTTGTAAACAGCGACGTAGTTGATATTTTCACCTTCTACAGTAACCATACCTGTTGTTGGGTTTGGATAAATATTGTAGCTATTGCTTAAAACTTCTTCTACATCTTCGCCCCATATACGGAGTGTTAATGGAGTTTCTAATAATTCTTCTACATTATCAACTGAAAGAACGAGTTTAGCTTCGTATGTTTTACCGTCTTCGAGACCAAATGTATTGAAATTAATGTTCATTGTAGCTGTCTCACCAATCATGAGAGTTCCGTCAACTTGTTCTATTTCAGCCCAGCCGCCTAATACTGGATCGCCAGCACATGTGATACGAATGTGTAAGTTACCATATGGTTTTCCAAATATCTCTTGTATTGAAAAGAATGGACCAACATTGTCAAGACGGACGAAGCCACCATAAGGTGATGTATTTGCAGCGATACCATCAAAAATCAAAGGCATTTGTGGTTTTGATTGTGTTGAAACTGGTTGAATGAATGATACTGTTGCCCATACGTCGAAACCACTTAAATATACAGGTTCGTCTAATTTTGCGACTGCGAATTCTCCTGCCTTAAGTGAACTATATGGTATTGTTTTGCTTGCAAGGCATTCACCTGGCTGTCCGTTGTAACCTTGTCTATAGATACGGAACACTACGTCTGAGCCTTCAAGAATACTTAAACCACTATTTTCTGAGATTTGTGTAAATGGATAACTTACGTGTGTAATTCTTGTACCTGCAACTGAACTTGAATATGATGAAGCTGGATACATAGCACCGATTTCAACAAGTGTTGGTTCTTCAAAGCTCATACCAACAACTGTTGTGCTATCACTTAAGTCATTGTCATAGTTGACGAAAGTAACTTGATTACCGCTTTCACTTACGCCATAATCGATCCATGCTGCATAGTCAGCGACTGATGTACCTGTATTTTCAAATGTAATTTCAATTGAAGCTACGTCATCTACCATAGCACCAGCTTTAATATCTGATTCAATTGAAAGTTTTGGAGCTGTTTCGCCACTTACTTTCTTAACAGTAATATTATCTACATAGAATTCAGATGTTGCGATTGAAGGATAAAAGTTCATAGCATCGAGATGACGATTTATCCAACCTTCTTGCAAACCGCTTTGGCTCCATTGCCATTCAACGATTTTAGCTTCTTCTGCATTTGGAAGTGTGTAGTAAAATTCAATTGTATCTCTATCGATGTCTACAACAAAACGTAAATGTGTCCAAGCATCGTAAACACATTCAAAACCAACTATATTTTCATCAGCAACATTGATTGCACCTTTACCTGCTGATTGATTACCGACACTTGTCATGTGGAGATAGCTTTCCATTGCCCATGTTGAAGAAGCGCCACAAAAATCATGGAGCAAGTTAAAGTAAGCACTCTTACCTTTAGGGATATACATATCATACTCTACTTCATAACATCCTAATGAATAATCACCTAAGAAAATAACTTGGTCATTACCTTTTTTAAAGTGTGCATATTTGTTACCTGCTGTATCAGCTGCGATAACACCGTCTTCTGAGCCACCTTCTGTACCTGACCATGTAGTCCAATAATCAGCACCTTTCTCAGCTATCTTATCGCCAACTTCATAGTTTTCAAATCTTTCGCAGAGTAAATAAGTAGAATCTGCTTTTGGCTGTTCTGGCTCTTGAGCATTTACTGTTCCAAACAAACCAAGAACACATGCCATTACGAAAAGTAAATTTTTCTTCATGATGTTAAATTTTAATTAATAAATATAATTCCTTTTTTAAATAATCTAGTTTATCACCTGCAAATTTAATATTTTTTCCAGAAAGAGAGAGTGAGATTATTTATTATTTTTGTAATATATTTTTAAGTCAATAAGTCTATAAGACAATAAGTCTATAAGTTTTCAAAAAAATACTCATTGACTTATTGTCTTATAGACCCATAGACTTTAAAGCACTCAACTTAAACGCAATTATAAATGACTAAATATCAACATATTTTCTTCGACTTAGACAATACGTTATGGGATTTCGACAAAAGTTCTCTCATGGCTTTTGACAAGATTTACGATATTTTCAACCTTATTAATTATGGTATTCCTAGCGCAAGTCATTTTCATCACACTTATTTTGAACACAACAACAGACTTTGGGAGCTTTATCGTCAGGGAAAAATCGACAAGGATTTTCTGAAGATTGAACGTTTCCGTCTTCCTTTAAAAGATTACGGCATCGTTGATGAAAAACTTGCCATAGAATTAGGAGAAAGCTACACCGACCACGCAGCTCGTCTTGTCGCTTTAGTTCCGAACACTTTAGAAGTTCTGAATTATCTTAAAGAAAAAAATTACAAAATACATCTCATAACAAACGGATTCCTTGAAGTTCAATCTATTAAAATGCAAGCCTCTGGATTAGATAAATTGATTGACAAGTCGTTCGTTTCAGAAGTCGTTGGCTTCAAAAAACCTGACCATCGTATTTTTAATTATGCAATGGAAAATGTTGGTGCCACAACAGAAAATAGTGTCATGATTGGCGATGACTTATCCGTCGACATTATTCCTGCCAAGGAAATCGGAATGACACACATTTATTTCAACAGAAAAAAAATATCCCATAACGAAAAACTCGATTATGAGATATATGATTTGATTGAAATATCTGACATTATTTAAAGTAGGGACGTATCGAATACGTCCTACACCTAGAAATCAATCTTGTTGTCCTGTTGTCTTGTTGTCTTGTTGTCTCAAATAAGCCAACACACTGATTTTTCCTTTTATCTTATCGCCTATTTTGACATTTATTTCTGAATCTATCGGAAGGAAGAAATCGACTCTTGAGCCGAAGCGTATCAGTCCGAACTCCTCGCCTACTTTTGCAGTTGCGCCTTTATCGACGAAGCAAACGATGCGACGAGCCATCACGCCTGCAATCTGACGGAAAAGCACTTCTCTTCCTTGTTCATCTTTAACGACCAATGTATTACGTTCGTTAAGTTCTGACGACTTTGGATTTATGGCGAACAATTTCTTTCCTGGATGATATTTGTAATAACTCACCACGCCATTGATTGGGAACCAATTGACGTGAACGTTATATGCCGACATAAATATCGAAATCTGTATTCTTTTGTCGTGGAAATATTCCTTTTCTTCCACTTCTTCAATCACGACGACTTCGCCATCGGCTGCGGAGACGACAGCATTTTCTTCTATTGTAGTGACTCTGTTTGTAGGAACTCTAAAGAAAGTGAAGCTCCAGAAAACGATTACGGAGCAAGCAACCGTCATAAATATCTGCAATAATTTAACTGGAACAAAAAGCCAGAACGCTGCTACTATTATAGCAGCCAATAATATGACTGTTGCGATTACACCATATCCTTTTTTGTGAATATACATACTACCAATTTATTAAAGTTAAATACAAGAAGACGAAAGGCATCGCCATGAATGTCGCATCAAAACGATCCAAGATACCGCCATGACCAGGGATAATATTGCCTGAATCCTTGACGCCAGCATGTCTTTTCATCATCGATTCTGTCAAATCACCGAGTGTTCCAAATACAACTACCCCCAATGCGAGAAAGAGAACCTGCATGTCACTCATATAATTATCAAAGAAAAATACGTTCAATACAAAACGATTGAGAACATACGCGAATAACATTGTAAATATAGTTCCACCTATGCTTCCCTCTATTGTCTTCTTTGGAGATATTCTTGGGAATAACTTATGACGTCCTATCGAAACACCAGTAAGGTATGCGAAAATATCATTAACCCAAATCAACAAGAACGCGAACATCAAAAGAACCCAGCCTTTATCGGTTCCCATCAAAGTCTCGTTATAAAACATCGTCATGATTCCACAAGGCAATGCTACGAATATCATCGAAAGCCATGAAGAACCTACTACTTCAACATAATTATGTTTTTTTGAGAATAATGCAATCAACAATGGGATGTTAAAAAATATTGGCAAAACAAAAATACGAGCCTCCACCGAGTCTGGACTTTGAGAATAAAGCGAGAGGAATACGTACAACATTATAGACATTGCTGACACTATGACATTCAACGATTTTCCTTTTTCGCGAGGATATAGATTTGCTATTTCTGCCGAGCCTGCTCCTACTACTGCTGCAAGCATGACCACAGCATAAAATCCGCCTAGAAATATACATCCTAAAACTATTACGACAAAAAAGAAACCAAATATTGTCCTCTTCCAGAATTCACCCATTTTCACTCAACAATTTATATTGTAATACATTTTGCAAATGTAGCATTATTAATTGAAATAAACTAAAACTTTTTTCTTAAAAATTTATAACAACTCCTAGTCCGTAATTCGTTGCTATTGGTTGTATTTCAACGCTTGATATATTACCTATTTTCTCGTTAAATTTAACAACGCCACGGCCAATGAAATAACCCAACGCCGCACCTACTATGACATCAGAAGCCCAGTGTTCTTTGCTGATTACTCGTCCTAGAGATGTCATCGTCGCCAAGGAATATGAAACGACTCCTATCCATTTCTTATCCGGATAGAAACCTGCGATTGTCGTTGCCAAAGCAAACGAGCGCATCGCATGACCCGAAGGGAATGAAGTGCTTTTGAACGATTTAAAAGGTCCTAACCAAGTCTGGCTGTTGACTATTGGCTGTTGGCTATTGGCTGTTGGCTGTTGGCTGTTGAACTCTGAAGGACGGAGACGGCATGTGAGGACTTTAAGTCCGGCAGAAGCGACTTCAGCATAGACGAAGCTTTGCAATGCTGCCAGCGACATATTTTTAAGGCGGCAGTCATCTCCTATCGCACCAACAGCATAAGTCAATGCGACAGTAGGAAGTATGAAATATTCCTTCCCAAAGACATCAGTATATTTAGAAATATTTTCCGACTGATTATTACTTAATGATTTATCGACAAGACTATAAATCTCATCATCATAAACGAACGCCAATGTTGTTGCAGCAGCAACGCCGCCAAATACGGTCCAGTCCTTCCAGTCGTAATGTAGAGGCTGTGACAAAACCGTCAATCCTGAGTGCCAGTATGATTTGAGGTATTTTTTGCTTAATAACCTCTCACATTTTATGCTGTGAGCCGTGGACTGTGAGCTATGTGCTGATTGACACTGACTCAGACTATCAACCACTGATAGTTGACAGCTGACAGCTGACAGCTGATAACTAATCGCTAACAACAATATGAGAATTATCTTTTTCATTTTTAATTTATCAAACGCAACTCCTAACTCCTAACTCCTAACTCCTAACTTCGCCTCATCCCAAAGTTCATTCATCTCATCGAGGCTCATATCAACGAGCGACTTACAGTTTTCTCTTGCCTTTTCCTCGACATAATTGAAGCGGCTTCTGAATTTCTTGTTCGCCACTTCGAGAGCATCCATCGGGTTGACTTTTATGAAACGAGAATAATTCACGAGAGCGAACATAAGGTCGCCGAACTCCTCTGTGATACGCTCTTTATTTTTTTCATCGCTCTCAACTTCATCTTTCAGCTCTCTCATCTCCTCCTCGACTTTTTCCCAGACCTGCTCTTTGTTTTCCCAGTCGAAGCCTACGCCTGCAGCCTTTTCCTGCATGCGATAAGCCTTCACGAGTTCTGGCAAGGCATTAGGCACGCCGCCGAGAACGCTTCTGTTCTGTTCTTTAGTAAGCTTTATCTTTTCCCAATTATCAGCGACTTCCTCTGCACTTTTTACTGATGTGTCGCCAAAGACGTGCGGATGACGAATTATCAACTTCTCGCAGATTCCATTGATGACATCGTCGATGGTAAATAAATTTCGGTCTTGTGCGATGCGAGAATAAAAAACGATATGCATGATGATATCGCCGAGTTCTTTTCTAACATCTTGATAATCCTCATCAACGATAGCCTGACTTAACTCAAAAACCTCTTCTATCGTGAGATGACGCAGACTTTCAATAGTTTGTTTCTTATCCCAAGGACATTCCACTCTGAGTCTGTCCATTATATCTAATAATCGTTGAAATGCTTTCATTGAACTATTTGTTTCCATATCTTTATTCATTATGATTTTTTTGCAAAAATAAGAAAATAAGTCAACGGTCAACAGCCAACAGTCAATGGTATTTTTTATTAAAATATTCGTTAATAATCTCATAATTATTTACTAATTTTGCAATATGAAAAAGGAAAGGTTATTATTGATTATTTTATGCTTCTGTTTTATCTTTAATTTGAACAAAGAAGCATTTGCCAATGGCATGAAAGACGGTGAAAACAAGTCACCGCTTATGGAGAATTTAATGAAAAACATGGAAGTCGACCTAAGACTCAGTTATGGTTTTTACATGCACCATCACTATGAGATGGAAGGCTACAGAGCTCACTTCCCAATGTTTGAATTGTCATTACAGAAACAGACTTACGGCAAGGCTTATTGGCAGCATTGCTTCAATTATCCAGCCGTCGGTGTGACAGCATTCTACTCTCCTATGGGAAACATTGACGTTTTGGGACAAGCATTCGCCATTTATCCTTACATCTACTTCCCATTCATTAAAGGAAATACAAATTTCGGCATCCGCTTCGGTTTAGGTCTCGGCTATCTCACCGAACATTACGACCACATCGAGAACCCTTATAACATATGTATCGGTTCTGCTTTAAATGCCGCAGCAAGTATCTCATTCGACATCTCTCATCGTTTCACCGACAGATTTAAAATGTCGCTCTTCGGCGGATTGCAACATTTTTCAAATGGCTGTACTTCAGAACCTAACAAAGGCACCAACGTACTTAGAGCTGGTCTCAGCGCAGCGTATATGATTAACGAACCTGTTGAACGCATCGACCCTTCACAACTAACAGAAAAGAGAACCATAGAATATCTAAAAGAATTCAGACCTGAACTTTACGCCGGATTGTCATACGGTTACAAGAGAATTGACTATAACCAAAAAGACTATACCACTGTATTAGACTTTGAAGTTTACGTCATGGAACAACTCACTCGTCTCTTCAAATTAGGTCTCGGCTTCGACTTAATCTACGACAGAACCAACGTACTTCGCAACATTAAAAGTGGTGAAACATGGACAACAGCTCAGATAATGAATCCAGGAGCACACGTCGTCGGTGAATTAGTCATGGGTAAAACATCTTTTATGTTTGTCGTTGGTAAGCACTTCGGTAAATATATGCACACCGAAAAGAATTATCAGAGATTAGGTCTCAAGATAGATTTTCACAAACACATCTACGGCAAGGTCACTCTTACTGTACACCAATGGCACATCGCTGACTTCCTCAGCTTTGGTGTAGGTTTTAAACTATAATTCAAGATATTATGAGAAAAAGTAGAAGAATTATGAGAAAAGAAAGAAGGATTGCTAGAAGAAACGATAGGAAAAGCAATCGAAAAAACAATAGCAAGTTAAACAAAATGTTTAACGCCATCCGTCAGTTGTCTGAAATCAACCGTTCATTATACATTATATTAATTGCGCTGTTCGTTTCATCATGCGAACCTGCACCATTGACAAACGGAAAGCCTGTAACAGAAACACGTTACTTTGACGAAAACATCACCGCCATTCATGTTTATCACGACATTGATGTAATATTGGTTGAGGATGACGAATTTAGAATTGAAGTCACAACAGGCGAAAACCTCATGGAAAAAATCACAAGCACTGTTGAAAACGGCGTTTTATATTTGAAAAATGAGAACATCCGCTATTGGTTAAGAAGCTACGACTATCCTTTGGAAGTCAAGGTCTATCATAACAGCATCACACGCGTTAATTACGAATCATGGGGCAATTTGACATCAGAAGGCTATATCAGTCAAGACACCTTAAACAGATTCGATTTGATTGTATATCATGGCTCTGGTCACATCGACATCAAAATCAACAGTAAGACTTTGAACGTAGAAACACACGACGGAACAGCAAAAGTCACATTATCAGGTTCTTCAGATTACACCGAATTTTATCATAATGCGAGAAACAACATCTATGCAAAAGACCTTGTTTCTAAAGACGCAAGAGCACGCGCATATTACGAAGGTTCTATTTATGTAAACTGTACTGACAATTTAGAAGCTTTAGTGAACGACTACGGCAGTGTTTATTACAACAGAGAAGTCAAGAATTTAAACGCTACAATAACCGAGACGCCAGTTCCAAATTCGAGAGGCGTTATTGAGCCGTATAATTGATGGCTAATGGATAAAGACTAAAGACTAATGTATAGGAGCTGCTTCGAATGAGAGGCAGCTCTTTTTTTTTGAGTTACTAAGATAATAAGTTGCTGAGTTTCTAAGTTGAAGTGTAGGGTGTAGAGTGTAGGGTGTAGAGTGTAGAGTGTAGGGTGTAGAGTGTAGGGTGTAGAGTGTAGGGTGTAGAGTTCATTGTTAATTGTTCATTGTTAATTGTTAGTTTCTTTGCGTCTTTGCGGGAGGAGCACTAATAACTTCGTGAATTTTCGTGGACAAAAAAAGAGACGCAAAATTTTGCGTCTCTACTTGTTGTCTTGTTGTCTTGTAGTCTTATAGACTTATAGACTTTATCAATAAGCTCTTGCGAATATCACGCGGCGTTTTGAAGGCTGACCTGAGTAGATGCATTTGCCATCTTCGTAGTCGTCGTCCAAAGGAATGCAGCGGATAGTAGCTTTTGTCTCTTCTTTAATTTTTTGTTCTGTCTCTGGAGTGCCGTCCCAGTGAGCGTAGACGAACATACTGTTTTCGATTTGAGTCTTGAAGTCTTCCCAAGTATCGACTTTAACAGTTCTTGATTGACGGAAGTCGAGAGCTTTTTGGAAGATATTGTTTTGGATTTCTTCGAGAAGATTTGTGATGTAATCTTCGATGCCGTCGATTGTGACTGAGCTCTTTTCGAGGGTGTCGCGGCGAGCGATTTCAACAGAGTTGTTTTCCACGTCGCGAGGACCAGCGGCGATACGTACTGGCACGCCTTTGAGTTCCCATTCAGCGAATTTGAATCCAGGTTTTTGAGTGTCGCGGTCGTCGAATTTGACGCGCATTCTTCTAGCTTCGAGACGTTTCTTCAAGTCAGCGCAATAGTTGAGAACTGTTTCTTTTTGTTCGTCTGTCTTGTAGATAGGAACGATAACAACTTCGATAGGAGCGATTCTTGGAGGAAGCACGAGGCCGTTGTCATCTGAGTGAGCCATGATGAGAGCTCCGATGAGACGAGTTGATACGCCCCATGAAGTAGCCCATACATATTCCAATTTATTTTCTTTATTAAGATATTTAACATCGAAAGCCTTAGCGAAGTTTTGTGCGAGGAAGTGAGAAGTACCAGCTTGGAGAGCCTTGCCGTCTTGCATCATAGCCTCGATACAGAATGTCTCTTCTGCACCAGCGAAACGTTCGTTAGCAGATTTGATACCGCGGATGACAGGAAGCGCCATATATTTTTCAGCGAATTCTGAGTAAACGTCGAGCATCTTACGTGCTTCTGCCAAAGCCTCTTCGCGTGTAGCGTGAGCGGTATGACCTTCTTGCCACAAGAACTCAGCAGTGCGGAGGAAAGAACGGGTACGCATTTCCCAGCGGACTACGTTAGCCCATTGGTTGCACAAGATTGGAAGGTCGCGGTAACTCTTGATCCAGTTGCGATATGTATCCCAAATGATAGTCTCTGAAGTAGGACGAACGATAAGTTCTTCTTCGAGTCTTGCGTCTGGGTCGACGACGACGCCAGCACCATTAGGATCATTTTTGAGACGGTAGTGAGTTACGACAGCACATTCTTTAGCGAAGCCTTCAACGTGGCTAGCTTCCTTGCTGAAGAAACTCTTAGGAATGAACAATGGGAAATACGCATTGACGTGACCTGTGTCTTTGAACATTTTGTCGAGAGCGTCTTGCATGAACTCCCAAATTGCATATCCGTAAGGTTTGATAACCATACAACCTCTAACTGCAGAATTTTCTGCTAAATCAGCCTTTGAAACAAGATCATTATACCATTGGGAATAATTCTCTTGACGAGATGTTAATTCTTTTGCCATCTTTATTTTGGTATAGTATTTGTGTATTTTTTAAAGTGCAAAAATAAAAAAAAATTGTACATATTTATAATTTTAAACAGTATAAAAATGGAACGTTTTAAAATTTTAATCATCGCTGCAGGCCTTTTGCTAACATCATGTTCTACAAGTAATAATGTCGTTAAAGACGATGCTTATTATTCACCTTTCGACAATGATGGAAAAGCAGACAAAGAATTAGTCGTATCAGAGAACGGCACATTCAACACTGCTGGCATCAGCAGCAATTCACAATATGATTATCAAGCATATTACAGCGAGAACGCCTCACAAAAACCAAAGGCAGAACCAACCTATGAAAAGACAGAAACCGTGACTGACACCAACGGTGTGGTTTACACCAGCACAGAAATATATTACGACGACAGTTATCTCAAAGACACATACGATTACTATTACGATGATGACGAAGAAGATGACGACTGGAACACAAGCCTCTATGTTGGTTTAGGTTATCCTTACGGAACATATTGGGGATTTAGTTTCGGATATCCTTACCATTATTATCCTTCTTATTATTACAATTGGTATTACGACTGGTGGTGGACTCCTTATTGTTACCATCATCATTATTACCCATATCATCCTGTATATCCTATTTATCCATCATATCCTTCATACAAGCCTGGACACGGACACAAGCCACATCCAGGAGGAGGACTCGCTCCTATCACCAAGCCAAGGCCTAACAACCAAGGCGGATTGCATGTAGCAGGCAGCACCAACAAGCCTTCATCAGAAGGATTAAGGCCAGCTTCAGCGTCAAGACCTTCTAGTGCTTCAAGAGTTAACGCGAGCGAAACTCGACCATCAAGCACAGTACGCCCTTCAAGTGCAAGTAGGCCTTCAAGTACGAGTCGTCCTTCAAGCAGTTCTTCATCAAGACCATCTTCAACTGAACGCAAATCATATTCACCAGCAAATAGCGACCGTCAAGTTCGTTCAAGCTCCGAATATGTAAGACCTAGCAGCAGCTCCTCATCAAGAAGCAGCGGCTCTAGCAGCAGCAGACCTAGCAGCAGCAGACCTAGCAGCAGCTCCTCATCAAGAAGCAGCGGCTCTAGCATCAGCAGACCTAGCAGCAGCTCCTCATCAAGAAGCAGCAGCTCTAGCATCAGCAGACCTAGTAGCAGTGGAAGTAGCGGCAGTTCCAGACCTAGTGGCGCAAGACGATAAAAACCAATATTATGAAGAAAATATTTTTGATATTATTAACACTAGCACCTTTCTTTATCAAAGGTCAAAGCATCTTTGATGTCTACAATTTATCGGCATCATACTACCAAGGCACTGCAAAAAGCATGGCTATGGGGAACGCCATGGGCGCTGTAGGTCAAGACTTCTCCTCCATCAGCATCAACCCTGCAGGATTGGGATTGTTCAGAAAACCAACATTCACCTTCACGCCTACAATAAACACGACATACACAAAAACAGAGTTGAACGAAAATCTCGTCACTGACTCAAAAGCAAAATTATCCGTCAACAACATCGGCTATGTTGGCATAAACAAGTCTGGCGGCAACATCATCTCATGGGCTTTCGGAATGAATCGAACAAATGACTTCAACAACAGAATATTCATCGAAGGAACAAATGACAACAACTCTTTGATTGACGCCTACTTTGCAGAAATAATCGACAACGATATATACAATGTGAAAGAGCTTGAATACTATTCTCCTACGTATATATATCCGTTAGCAGCAACGAATCTCATCAACTTTGAATCTGACGGCTCATTAACGACACCTGTTCCAGCAGGCGGATTGCTACAAACGAAAGGCGTCAATTCTTGGGGTGGAACCAACGAATGGACCGTATCGAGCAGCATCAACTTCAGAGACAAATTCTTCCTTGGTTTTTCCATCAACATGCCTCATGTCAAATATAAAAGAAATACAAGTTATCAAGAAGAATTCGTGTACGACTCTAGAGAATACTTATGGTCACAAGACGAAGCCTTATCAACAACAGGCTGGGGATTCAACGGCAAAATCGGTATCATCGCCTTCCCTTGCAGATGGTTGCGCGTGGGCGCTTCTTTCCACACTCCTACTGTATACAACTTGACAGACAGCTGGAAAACATGGACATACTCACATCTCGACATCGGGACATATGAGTTAAACGTACCAACTTCATATTTCAGCTATTCATTAAAAACACCATGGAGAGCAAACGGCAGCGCGGCATTCATATTCGGAAACTTCGGAATGATAACAACAGACATCGAATTCGTTGATTATAGCACAATAAGAGCTTACGATTACGAATACGACTACAGCGAATATAACAAGATATCACAAACATTCAAGCCTACAATGAATGTAAGACTAGGTACAGAATGGCGTTACCAAAACATGTGTTTCAGAGGTGGCTACTCTTTCTACGGCAGCCCTTACGGAATAAAAGAAACTGACTATATGAGAAATGCCGTATCATGTGGAATCGGATACACACACCATTTTCTGACGATAGACTTCGCCTATGTCTACACTCTACAAAACAACAGATATAACTTATATTCTCAATACACAAACTATTACAACGAAATCGCACCAGACTTAATCGTCAACGAGAAAACAAATATTCATAGTCTTGTCGTTTCTTTAAGATTGAAATTATATTGATTTAAAAGGACTTTGGGCGTTCCGGCAAAGCCGTCGGGCTTTCCGCTATATCTTTGCTCGCTCCGCTCGCAAAGGATGCCGCTCCAATCCCTAACGCTCTAGCGGCGATAAATAATAAATCGCAAATCCAAAGTCAGAGTCAGTGTTCAGTGTCAGTGTCAGAGTCAGTGTCAGAGTCAGAGTCAGAGTTCAACAAACAAGGTTGCCAAATAATTGACAACCTTTTTTAGTATATGTTCTTAAAATCAATTTGCTTCTGATTCGTTATGATACATATCAACGATATCTTGGTCGATTAAGATACGGCCGCAATATTCACAAACGATAATTTTCTTGTGCATACGGATATCGAGTTGGTGTTGTGGAGGGATTTTATTGTAGCAACCGCCACAAGCATCGCGTTCAATCTTAACAACTGCCAAACCGTTGCGAGCATTCTTTCTGATGCGTTTGTAAGCTGTGAGAAGACGTTCTTCAATAAGTTGTTCACTTTCTTGTGAACGAACCATAAGTTCTTGTTCTTCTTTTTCTGTTTCTTCAACGATTGATGACAATTCGTTTTTCTTGAGTTCTAAGTCGCCCTTGCGTTCTTCAAGACGTGCGTTTGTTTCGTTCAAAGAAATCTTCAACATCTCTGATTTCTTTGTGCAATCGTTGATACGTTTTTCACAAAGTTGAATATCCAATGATTGATATTCGATTTCCTTTGTCAATGATTCGTATTCACGGTTGTTGCGAACGTTATTTTGTTGTTCTTCGTATTTCTTGATAAGAGCTGTAGCTTCTTTGATTTTATTTTTGTAGTTGGCGATATCATTTGAGAATTTATCCAATTCTTCATTGAACTTAGCGATACGAGTTTCCATACCTGCTATTTCGTCTTCGAGGTCTTGAACTTCAAGAGGCAATTCACCACGGATGATACGAATTTTATCGATCTTAGAATCTACTTGTTGTAAAGTATACAATTCGATAAGTTTTCTTTCAACAGTAATTTCTTGTTCTTCTACGTTGTGATTTTTTAAGCTATTGTCTTCCATATATTTATAAGATATTTAATATTAAACAAAGTAATTAACGGAGTTCGTATTCACCCTCGAAATTTGAACTGCAAATTTAGGATTTTTTTTGAGAATAATATCAGCAAATAATTGTTTTGTGAATTGTTCTGTCTCAAAATGCCCTGCATCGACGATAAGTATTTCATTATCAGCATCAAAAAAATCATGATATTTTAAATCCGCTGTAACATAAACATCTGCGCCACAGTGTTTTGCATCGTTTATCAAGAAAGCCCCAGAGCCACCGCAGATAGCGACTTTTCTAATAGGTTTATTCAACAATTCCGAATGACGAATTGCGCCTACATTCAATTTTTCCTTAATAATTTTTAAGAAATCATTCTCTGACATTTCAGTCTCCAACGTGCCAAGCATTCCACTTCCCACTTGAATTTCCAACTGCTGACCGCTGACTGCTGACTGCTGATTGCCACGAAGTATTTGCAAATCTTTTAAGCCGAGTTGTTCCGCAAGGACACGATTTACACCATAGTAACTATTGTCGATATTGGTATGCATCGCTGCGATGGAAATGTCGTGTTTGATTGCTTTTGTGATAATTCTTCCCGTAGTGTCGTCGACCAAAATGTTTTTCAATCCTTTAAAAATCAGAGGATGATGACTTATCACCAGATGAAATGAATTTTCTATAGCCTCGTCAATGACCTTTTCTGTAAGGTCTAACGTCAACAACGCCTTATCTACCAAAGCGTTAGCATCACCAACAAGAAGTCCGGAATTATCATAACTCTCCTGCCAATGAATCGGCGCGACCTCCGTTATATACGATAAAATTTCAGAGACTTTATTCATTTTTATTTTTTTGCTAAAATACGATTTTTTTGTCATTTATAGTTTGTTTTTCAAGAAAATAATTGTAAATTTGTTCGTCTGTTAAATTTTATGAAAAGGTTATTATTGCCCATATCATTCCTCTACTCTATTGTCTTGTTTTTAAGACATAAGTTATACGATTGGAATATTTTAAAATCAAAGAGTTACGATGTCCCAAACATCTGCGTCGGCAATCTTAATTTTGGCGGAACCGGCAAAACGCCTCACATAGAATATATTACTGATTTATTATCAGAGAAATACAAACTTGCCATTCTAAGCCGTGGCTACGGCCGTAAAACCAAAGGCTTTATTTTAGCTGATGAAAATCACACTCATCACGACATCGGCGACGAACCGCTTCAATATTTCAAAAAGTTCAAAGACGTAAAGGTCGCAGTTGATGAAAACCGCTGCGAAGGAATGGAGCGTCTTCTTCAAGAAGAAAACCCTCCACAAGTCGTGCTCCTCGACGACGCTTATCAACACAGAAAAATAAAACCTGGACTAAATATCTTATTGACAGATTATTACAATTTATACAGTAATAGCCACTTGGTTCCAGCTGGTAATTTAAGAGACATAAAAAAAGCTGCTCAAAGAGCCGACATCATTGTCGCAACAAAATCTCCTAACGTAATAACTCCTTATTACAGAAGAGACGTGGAAGGCAGCCTGAAACTCCTCCCCCATCAAAAGATATTCTATTCCTACATAGAATATCTCGACTTCAAACCTTTGAGCAAGATAAGTCACGAAGTCGACATTAAAGAGACAAAAACCGCATTAATTCTCTGCGGAATAGCAAACACCTATTCTTTGGAAGATTACATAAAAAGAAAATACAACACTGTATCTACGATAAAATTCAATGACCATCATAACTTTACAAAAAAAGATGTTGATACAATCATTGAAAAATACAACAGTATGATAGGGAAAAGCAAAGTCATCATCACAACGGAAAAAGATGCGATGCGACTGATGAATTCTTCATTCTTGAATAAGTTGGACGACATTCCTGTCTTTGTCTTGCCTATTAAAATCAAATTCCATAAGGAAGAAGGAACGAGTTTCAACGATGAAATCTTAAATTATATTAACAATAACATTAAGTGATGATTTAATTTTTGAGGAGAAATGACAGAGAAGAAGATTTATTTCATCACCGACCTTCATCTGGGTGTACCGACACTTGAAGACTCGCATCAAAGAGAATTGAAACTAGTTCGTTTTTTGGATTCCATAAAAGACGAAGCCGAAGCTATTTTCCTTATGGGCGACCTCTTCGACTTCTGGTTTGAATATAAAACCGTAATTCCTCGCGGATATGTGCGTCTGCTCGGTAAACTATCGCAGCTCATTGATTCAGGAATCCCTATTCATCTGTTCGCTGGCAACCACGACCTATGGACTTTCGACTATCTCCAGAAAGAAGTAGGAATCATAGTGCATCGCGAACCAACATTAATGACACTGAAAGACAAGACTTTCCTACTCGTCCACGGCGACGGCAGAGGCCCTGGCGACAATGGATATAAATTCCTAAAGAAAGTATTTGAATGTAAGTTCAACCAATTCCTCTTCAGATGGCTTCATCCAGATTTAGGAATCGGACTTGCATTGAAATGGTCTCACAATCACAGAGCTAAAAAACTTAAGAAAGAAGCCGAAGGCAATTATTACTCCGTCGTTGAAGACACTATGCTTTACAAATACGCACAAGAATGCGTAAAGGAAAACCCTAACATCGATTATCTCGTCTTCGGTCATCAGCATAAACCGATGCAATATAAAGTCGATAATGGCGCGACAGTGACGGTGGTCGGCAACTGGATTCGAGATTTCTCTTATGCCGTGTTTGATGGAAAGGATGTTAAGCTAGGAGTGTGGAGTTAGGAGTTAGGAGTTGGTAGATAATAAAGATAAAGAAATAACGTTACCATATAGCCTGAAAGGCTTAAACATAATAGGTACGGCATCGCCATACGAAAAAAAAGAAACTAGTTAAATTAAAAATATAAAAAATGGAAATTACAAATTCTTACATCAAGGAAAACGAAAATCGTTTCTTAGAAGAGTTATTCGGTTTAATCCGCATCCCTTCAATCAGTTCACAGACAGAGCATAAAGGCGACATGATTAAATGCGCTGAATACTGGAGAGACAGCATCTTAGCAGCTGGCGCCGACAAGGCTGAAGTCATGCCAACAGAAGGCAATCCTGTAGTCTATGGCGAAAAAATCA
Organism: Bacteroidales bacterium; assembly: GCA_045657145.1. Taxonomy (GTDB): domain Bacteria; phylum Bacteroidota; class Bacteroidia; order Bacteroidales; family F082; genus Limimorpha. The sequence goes on from JAZOSK010000079.1 coordinate 35,633, forward strand.
TCGACCCAAAACTTCCTACTGTATTGGTTTATGGTCACTACGATGTCATGCCAGTCGACCCAATCGAATTATGGAATACCGACCCATTTGAACCAGTCATCAAAGACGGTAAGATTTGGGCTCGTGGCGCAAACGACGACAAAGGTCAGGCTTTCATGCACGCCAAGGCATTCGAGACAATGGTAAAGACAAACACATTGCCATGCAACGTCAAGTTCATGATTGAAGGCGAAGAAGAAATAGGTTCTGGCAGCCTCGCAAAATGGATTGTGACAAACAAAGACTTAGTCAAGGCTGACATCATCTTGGTTTCTGACACCAGCATGATTGACCACGAAACACCATCTATCACAACAGGTTTACGTGGCTTAGCATATTGGGAAGTAGAAGTAACAGGTCCTAACGCTGACCTCCACTCAGGATTGTTCGGCGGCGCAGTAGCAAACCCTGTCAACACATTATGCGAGATGGTCGCTAAGGTCATGGACGAAAACAACCACATCACAATTCCAGGTTTCTACGATGACGTTGTCGAGGCAACAGCTGAAGAACGCGAGTTGCTCAACATGGCTCCATATAGCGAAGAAGAATACAAGGCAGGCGTCGGCGTCAACGCATTACGCGGCGAAAACGGATTCACCACTATCGAGAGAGTCGGCATCCGTCCAACATTCGACCTCTGCGGTATCTGGGGCGGCTACACCGGCGAAGGCTCAAAGACTGTTCTTCCTTCAAAGGCATACGCTAAGATTTCATGCCGCTTGGTTCCTAACCAAGACCACGAAAAGATTTCTGTATTATTCAAAGAATATTTCGAAAGCATCGCTCCTGAATACGTCACAGTGAAGGTAACTCCAATGCACGGCGGACAAGCTTACGGCTGTCCTATCGACTTGCCAGCATACAAGGCAGCCGAAGCAGCTTATATGGACACATACGGCAAACGTCCTATCCCAATGAAGAGCGGCGGCAGTATCCCAATCATCTCTGCCTTCGAAAGAGTCCTCGGTCTCAAGTCAATCTTGATGGGATTCGGCTTAGGTTCAGACGCTATCCACTCACCTAACGAAAACTACAGAGTCGACCACTTCTTCAAAGGAATCGAGACAATCATCGCTTTCTATCAACATTTTGCGAAGATGCAATAAAGACGTAGAGACGCGTCAACGTTACCTTAAATATAAACACACGTTGACACGTCTCAAAATAAACAACAAGGTATGCCACTAATTGTGACATACCTTATTTTTTGTCCACGAAACTTCACGAATTCACGCGAATTATAAGTTTTCCTCTCGCAAAGCCGCAAAGGAACGCAAAGTTAATACGACATCCTTAACACCCACCACAATTATGCATAATGAATTATAAAAAAAAACTGAGAACCCGATTTCTCAGATTCTCAGTTTTTTTTGAAGACTACAAGACTACAAGTGAACTTTTGTCTTTAGACTTTAGTCTTTCGTCATTATTATTCATAAATGTTTCTGATTGAAACGCCGTTGTTGAAGTTTTCTACACCTTTCTTCAAGAAGTCAACGAAAGCGTCTTTATCGAGGTTATAAGAACGAGGTTCAACCAAGAGTTCGCCATTGTGACCCATGAGGCAGTAGTAAGGTTGAGCATTTGCATCAAATTTAGAGATTTGGAATGCAGAGTTTTTGCTACCTATAGAAGTTTTCTTCTTCTTACCTTTTGAATTTACCATCCATTCGTCTTCTGGGAGAGTAGTCTTATCGTCTACATAGAGAGCGATTATGACATATTCGTTGCGTAACATTTCGAGGACGCGAGGGTCGCTCCAAACGTTAGCTTCCATTTCGCGGCAGTTAACGCAGCCGTGGCCTGTGAAGTCGATGTAGATAGGTTTATTTTGAGCCTTTGCACAAGCGAGACCTTGTTCGTAATCGTAGTAACCTTTAAGGCCGTGAGGCAAATGCAAGAAATCTGCATATTTAGGTTCTTCGCACAATACTGAGCTAACTTTTTTGTCAACTTGTTCTGTTTGAACAGAGATGTTAGACATCCTAGCGTCTACATATTGGATAACCTTATCAGAGTTTTCTTGGTTGATACGTTTGAGGTCGAAGTCCATAGTTTGTTGTGGTGGCAAGTAGCCAGACAAAGCTTTAAGAGGAGCACCCCACATACCAGGAATCATATAAACTACGAATGTGAAAACTACGATAGCGAGAACGAGACGGAATACTGACAAATGTGGAACGTCAGAATCGTGAGCGAATTTGATTTTTCCTAAGAGGTAGAAACCTAACAATGTGAATGTCACGATCCAGATAGCGAGATAAACTTCGCGGTCGAGGAGACCCCAGTGGTATGTTTGGTCAGCTACGCTTAAGAATTTGAAACCGAGAGCGATTTCAATGAAACCGAGAACGACCTTAACTGAGTTGAGCCAGCCGCCGCTCTTAGGCATATTTTGTAACAATGATGGGAACAAAGCGCATAAAGCGAATGGAAGACCGAATGTCATTGCGAATACCAACATTGTGAGAATTGGAGCCCAGAACTCACCAGACAAAGATTGAATAAGAGCTGTACCGACGATAGGACCTGTACATGCGAATGATACGAGAACGAGTACCAATGCCATGAAGAAGACGCCGCCTAAACCTTTGCTTGTGCTTGTCTTGCTATCAGCTTTGTTAACCCATGAACTTGGCAATGTCAATTCGAATGCTCCGAAGAATGAAGCAGCGAATACCATAAATATCAAGAAGAACAAGATATTAATCCATGATGTTGAGATCCAGTTAAAGATACTTGCTGTTGTATCTTCACCACCGCCAAATCTAGCAATCAAAATGAGGACTGCAATTGGGAGTGTATAAAGAGTTACGATGAAAATGTAGTACATGATAGCTTTGAAACGACCTACAGCCTTGCTTTCGTCACCGTGTAAGAAGAATGACACTGTCATAGGAATCATTGGGAAAACGCAAGGAGTCATAAGAGCTGCCAAGCCCCAGATAACTGCGCCCAACAACATGCCGAGAAGACCTTTACTTCCTGTTTTTTCAGCTTCAACTACTGCAGGTTCACCGATTTGTACTTCAAAGTCATAAGCAATTGGAACACATTGTTCTTTGCAGCTTTGACCTGTGATAACACCTGATACTGTTGTTGCGCCGTCTAATAATTTAACTCTTTGTGTGAAAATAGCTTCTTTTTCAAAGAAATGTTCGTCGATTTCAAAAACGTCGCTAAAATGAACTATAGCTTTTGGTTCTGCAACGCCACCGATGCGTTCAATGCCGAGAGTGTCGATGAATTCGAAATAGAGAGGCATTGGTCCGCCAAATGGAGTGTTTTGTGAATAAAGATGCCAACCATCTTCGATTTCTGCTTTGAATACGATGTTGTATTCATTCTTGTTTAATTTCTCTGTTTCTACTGTCCATTGTACTGGCTCTATAATCTGAGCTTTAGCGATGAATGGAACCATCAAAACCAAGAAAGTAAAGAGTTTAAATAACTTTTTCATGATTTTTTGTTAATTTATTATAATAAACTTGATTTAATTTTCTCTACAAAAAAGTGCGCAAATTTAAGAAAAAATATTTAATGCTCTAAATCACACTGAAAAATTACTTTAGTCGTATCAAGAATTTTAACCTTATCGTTAATTCTGTAGCCGACAACCCATAAAATCAGTCCATTAGCATCTTCCATAATCCAGACGTTACGTTTCTGATATTCTGAGAATCCCAAGTCGTTGAAGAAATCGCTCAGCAATTTGGAGCCTTTCATTCCCAATGGCTTGAACTTATCACCTTTTTTCCAATGACGCAGCTTCAAAGGAAATTCAATCTTATCCATATCAAACTGCGCCGCCACCTTGGGGTCTTTTTTCAGTTTGAAGCTAGCATCTCTGGAGTAAGTTGAGAATCTGAGATTCTGAGTTGCTGAGTTGCTGAGATTTTGAGATTCTATTATGATTTCCTCATCTCCTTCCCTTTCTTCAAAAATCTCGATTTTATCTTTTTGCACCGACGCTTGTAGTCTTGTAGTCTTGTAGTCCTGTAGTCTTATATTATCATTATAAAACATCACTCCCGACTTTCCGTTTTTCATCGCTTCAAACATCGACTCGGACTGGTCGAAATTAAATCCGAATCTCCTCACCCATTCAAAGAGAAGCTGTCGTCCGTTTTCATTTTCTAAAAAACATTTAACATCGACACTTCTGCAATCACCGTCGACATGTTCTATCGCAGCGAATTTCTCTTCGAGCATACTTCTATACAAATCATTTTCTGAAGAGAGACAGTTGATGGAGAAGTTAAGGCTCTGACGAGCGTTGTTTTTCATCTCGTCAAAAATCGGAATGATATTATGACGAATCTTATTTCTGAGATAAACCGTTTCTTGGTTAGTATAATCTTCCACCCATTGAATGCCGTTTTCTTTTGCGAAAGTCTCAATCTCATTTCTGTTTGACCAAAGCAAAGGACGGATATAGAAGTCATTTTGAGGTTTCATTCCTTTGAGGCCTTTGATGCCAGAACCTCGCAAGAAATTTATGAAAAATGTCTCAATCTGGTCGTCGCCATGATGTGCCAGTGCGACCTTATCAAAATTGTGAATTTCCTTTAACTCTTTAAACCAAGCGTAACGCAGTTCGCGCGCCGCCATCTCGATGGAGAGAGAATTCTCTTTGGCGTAAGCCTCCGTATCGAAATGTTTTATATAAATAGGTATGTTATTTTCCTCAGCGAATTTTGTCACGAAACGCTCATCACGGTCAGAGTCGTCGCCACGCAGATGGAAGTTACAATGAGCGAAAGCGAGCGATACCGTGGACGTATGCGATACCGTGGACGTATGCGATACGTCCCTACTGTTGGCTGTTGGCTCATCTTGTTGTCTTGTTGTCTTGTTGTCTTGTTGACTTATTAAAAGAAGTTTCGCGAGCACCATGGAGTCGACGCCGCCGCTGAGTGCCAGCAGGACTCTGTCATCTCTCCCGATGAGATTATGTTTCTCGACAAAACTCTTAAATTCTTTTAACATAAAATATTATTTACCCATGAAATAAACAATGAGAAAACCGATGCTCAAACCGATTGCTCCGCAGAGAAAATAAATCAACAACTTCGTCGGAGTGAGACCTTCTTCCAAGACCTCGTCGATTTTCTTCTTCACCACATCGCCTACTCTTAAGCTTTCATATTCTTCAGGAAGAGAGAACTCAGCCTCTTCAAAAACCAAATCACAACCCTTGACAGGCTGCGCTCTCTTTTCAAAATTATAATCTAAAACGTAATTATCTTCGAGGAGAAAACGAACTGCTGTGGACGTATGCGATACTGTGGACGTATGCGATACGTCCCTACAGAAAACCATCGCACGTTTTCCTTCGTTTTGTTTCAACAGAACTTCTGTATCGTCAATGGTGATATAGGCTGTTGGCCGTTGGCTGTTGGCTATTGGCACTTCAACAGACTCAGCGACCAGACCTTGTTGTCTTGTTGTCTTGTTGTCTTGTTGACTTATATTCTCAAAATAAAGAACGAGGAGCGAGACTGCCATCGAACTTAAATCCTCATGAAGCTGGATTATGATGTCGCCATCAGCGAGCTGATAAATCTTAAACTCCACATCAGGAGCGAAAGAATTAGGATATAATTTTATCCAGTCTTTCAATAACTCTTTGATGTCATTGACCGTTGACCGTTGACCGTTGACCGTTGACCGTTGTCCAATCCTAATATAATCCATATGCTACTTCTTCTGGTTTTTGTTTCTTCTTTTATCTACTGAAAATCCGAAGCCGCCGATTTTCTCCCCTATGGAATAATATTTTCCGTGCGAGTAAGTGATGAGGTCGGCTTGGTTGAGTTGAAACTGACCTGTACTTGGGTCGAAGTATTTTGTATCGCCGTTGACAGCAACCACATTAGCGATGAACATATCATGCGAGCCGAGTTCCTTCACTTCTACCACCTGACATTCTATATTGAGTGGCGACTCCGCGATGAGAGGCGCCTTGACGACTTGTCCCTGCTCCGCTGTGAGGTGCATCTCCTTGAATTTGTTATAGTCGCGACCCGAACGCACTCCACACCAGTCGGTAGCACGAGCCAGTTCTTCCGTCGTCACGTTGATAACGAACTCTTTAGTACGCGATATTATCTCATGCGAGTGACGTTCCTTACGGATTGAGACGTAGCACATCGGAGGATTGGTGCAGATGGTACCAGTCCATGCCGCCGTCATGATATTATAGTTTTCGGGACTATCGCCGCAGCTCACCATCACAGCAGGCAGCGGATAAATCATAGTACCCGGTTTGAATGACATCTTCATATTTTTTTATTTTTTGCAAAAATAAAAAAAAAGACTACAAGACAACATGACAACAAGACAACAAGTTTTTTTAAACACTAAACTATGAACTATGAACTATAAACTATAAACTCTGAACACAGACACTGACTGCTAACTTTCAATTTTCAGTTTTCAATTTTCAACTACTAATTGCTGACTGCTAACTGCTGATAGCTAATCTGGGCGTTCCGGCTATCGCCGTCGGGCTTTCCGCTATATCTTTTTCCGCTTCGCTACAAAAGGATACCGCTCCAATCCCTAACGCATTGGGAGCTACTAACACCTAGTCGCTAACTCAACATCTAATTTAGGACGTATGCGATACGTCCCTACTCCTAACTAATAAGGCGTTGCCTTATTCTATATTTGTTTCGCCCTTTCAGGGCTCCGTCCCTCAACACCCTCATACCCTTAGTTCCTCAACTCCTAACTCCTAACTCCTAACTCCTAACTAAAACTTGTAGTCTTGTAGTCTTATGGTCTTGTAGTCTTAAAAAAATCCGCCAGCACCTCCAATTCCGTTCCCCAATATCTTCCATCATATTTTGCGTGGCGTAATATTCCAGAACTTCCCATCTCCGTGATGAGATAATCGAAACTTGCGACAGTATAAATCTTTTCTATTTCCACATCATCATAAACGCCCGTCACCGGATTCAGTATCTTAAGGTTAGAAATGCGTCGCGTTTCGTTTTTCACATGAGAGAAATGATGGTCATCACTTATTACGACAGGTGTCGGTATTGAGGCATCGACATCATAACGCATGCCGCTAACCTGCAGGAATGCGCCCGACTCGTAAGGCAACAATGCCACCGAGAACTCCATCGCGTCGAGAAGCTGCTGTCCTGTCATCGTTGCAGTACACACCATATTACCGAACGGCATCACAGCGAGCAAGTCGTTGAGCGTCACCTCACCTTTTTTCAGACCTGCGCGGATGCCGCCGCCATTGATAAGAGCTACATCGGCGCCGGTAAACACACGGAAAGCATCGGCACAAAAAGCACCGATTTCTGTCTGTTGTTTTCTCACGAGACGCATGCCACTCTCATCACAGACGTCCAAATCCCTATCCAAGAAACCAACCACCTTACAGCCCGACTGCTCAACTCCCATCTTGATGCTATCAACGAAATGCTGCGTCGCAACATCCACGAGAGTTGTGTCAGATTTTATATTGACAAGTCGTGATGAAAGACCGCCATCAGGATTGATAGTCAGCACACCCACATTTTCAAAGGCATAGCCGGAAGAAGTAAGCAACACAGCTTCATCATCTTTATTTTTCATCCAACGTTCTTCTATAATATGATGATCATGACCGTCGATGACGACGTCGAGACCTGTGGTATTAGCGATGAGAGCAGTGGAATTCGGCATATCGCCTATCGTTTCACTATCGCCGAGATGCGTCAGTGCCACGACATATTCCGCTCCGTTGTCACGAGCCTCGTCGATGAAACTCTGTGCGTTGGAATAAAAATCCTCCCGCATGAAACTATACAAAGGATTACCATCTTCATCGCTGAGACTCATCACCGTGCCGCTCGACGGCGTAGTGAAACCGAGGAAAGCCACATCGATATCACCATAACTTATGAGATGATAAGCAGGGAAAGGGAATTCGTCAGTCTGGACATTTTTCAAGTTAGCGCAGACCACTTCAGCATTCAGACTTTCGGAAAAGGCAAAGAGCTGATTCATTCCGTAGTCGAGTTCGTGATTGCCGAGAGCTACTACATCGTAATCCACCTTATTCATTATATCTATAATAAGTTCGCCGTCCGACACCGATGCTATCACGCCGCCGCTTGCAAAGTCGCCGCAAGAGACAGTGGTGACGAAACCAGCAGTATCAGAAACAATGTCACGCAGAGCCACGAGTTTAGCGTAGCCATCCACGGCACAATGCACGTCGTTATCGTAGAGGATGGTTATGGGCTTTTGGCTATGAAGTTGCTGAGTTACTGAGTTACTAAGATGCTGAGATAATGTAAAGCAAAACCGACAATTGTTGTCTGCAGTCCGTCGACTTTGAACATTAGGCTTTAGCCTTTTGGCATTAGTCTTCACATGCGAGTCGCAGGATGTAAGCAGCGACATTAGTATTATCAGTGGCAATAGTTTAAGCATAGTATGATGTTTTATGCAAAGATAAGAAAATGGCGAAAGGCTAATGGCGAAAGACTAAAGTTTTTTGTTATGGGCAGTGGGAAACCCAAAATCCCTCATACCCTCAGTTCCTCATACCCTTAATTCCTAATTCCCGAAACCTCTCGCAAAGACGCAGAGAACGCAAAGGAATTATTCATTGCTCATGGATTGTAGCTAAAAAACTCCTAACTTCTCACTCCTAACTCCTAACTCCTAACTCCTAACTAAAACTTGTTGTCTTTCACAAAAAATCATATCGTCACCAAACATTTTTGCGATTTTTTTATTAAATTTGCGGATAGTTATTTAATAAACTTAAGCAATAAAAATTAGACCAATGAC
>JAZOSK010000080.1:0-3447 GCA_045657145.1 Bacteroidales bacterium
TCTTTCATCAAACGCCATTTGGATAGCATCGTAACCGTCCTTTTCTTTTGTCTTAACTTGGGTGACTACGCAAGGACCTGCTTCAACGACTGTAACTGGAATATTTCTACCACTTTCGTCGTAAATGCTGGTCATCCCAATCTTTTTTCCTAGTATTCCTGACATGCTACGCTTTTAATTACTAGATAGTTTTACAATTATAATTTAATTTCTACTTCTACACCGCTTGGTAATTCTAACTTCATCAAAGCATCGATAGTTTGTGATGTTGAGTTATAGATGTCAAGCAAACGCTTGTATGATGATAACTCAAATTGTTCTCTCGATTTCTTGTGAACGAAGGTAGAACGCAATACTGTGTAAATTTTCTTGTCTGTTGGTAATGGTATAGGACCGCTAACAACAGCACCAGTCAATTTGATAGTCTTCACAATCTTCTCAGCTGACTTGTCAACCAAGTTGTGATCATGAGATTTTAACTTAATTCTAATTCTTTGACTCATAAGAATTTGTTGTTAATTTTTTATTTTTTCTTCTAATCTTAATCTGTTACTACTTCTTTATTACAAAGAGAAATATGTACCTTTAGCTTTCTTGATTACTACATCAGCCAAATCGTCTGCTAATCTTGCATAGTGACTGAATTCCATGCTATAATTAGCTCTTCCTTGTGTTAATGTTCTCAATGTAGTAATGTATCCAAACATTTCTGATAATGGAACATCAGCTTTTATTATCTGCAATGAAGCTCCTGCTTCAATTTCACGCAAAATAGATCTTCTTCTGTTAAGATCACCTGATACATCACCAACATATTCAGATGGTACGCGAACTTCAACTTTCATAATTGGTTCCATTACAACTGATTTAGCTTTCAAACCTGCTGCTTTAAAACCAAAGTGTGCTGCTGCTTCAAATGACAATGCATCACTATCAACTGGGTGAGTTGAGCCATCATACAAGCGAACTTTAACTGAATCCATAGGGAATCCTGCCAAAACGCCATTTGACAATGCATTCTTGAAACCTTTTTCTGTAGCAACAATAAATTCGCGAGGAATGCTACCACCTTTAATATCATTTATGAATTGTACTCCAGAAACTCCCTCATCTGCAGGACCAATTTCAAACTCGATATCAGCAAATTTACCTTTACCGCCAGTTTGTTTCTTGTAAACCTCACGATGTGTGACTGTTTCTGTAAATGATTCTTTATACGATACTTGTGGACTACCAACATTAATCTCAACGCCGAATTCTCTTCTTAATCTGTCGATGATGATATCTAAGTGCAACTCGCCCATACCAGCTATAATTGTTTGACCTGAATTGTCGTCTGTGGTGACTTGGAAAGTTGGGTCTTCTTCGGCAAGTTTATCTAAGGAAAGTGATAACTTGTCCATCTCTGCTTGAGTTTTAGGTTCAACTGCGATTTGAACTACTGGTTGTGGGAATGAGATAGACTCAAGCAATAAAGGGTTGTCTTCGCTAGTAAGGGTGTCGCCTGTTCTGATTGTCTTAAATCCGACAGCTGCTGCAATATCACCAGCTTCGATAATATCGAGAGGTGTTTGCTTATTTGCATTCATCTGCATAATTCTAGAGATGCGTTCTTTCTTACCTGTTGATGCGTTAAGCACGTATGATCCTGATTTGAGTGAACCAGAGTAAACACGGAAGAAAGCGAGACGACCTACATAAGGATCTGTTGCTATCTTGAAAGCGAGTGCGCAGAACGGTTCTTTTGAATCCGCTTTGCGAATTTCTTCTTTTTCTGTCTTAGGATTAATACCTACAACGTCTTCTATATCATTTGGACTTGGGAGATATTTAACGATTGCATCGAGCAAGAATTGTACACCTTTATTCTTGAAAGAAGCTCCACACAAGACTGGACAAGCACGTCTAGAAATAGTAGCTTTTCTAATCTCTGCGATAAGTTCTTCTTCCGTAATAGAGTCTGGGTCATCCATGAATTTCTCGAACAATTCTTCATTATCTTCAGCAGCACCTTCAAGCAACATTGCGCGATACTCAGCTACGAGATCTTGCATATCTTCAGGTATTTCTACTTCCTCCATTTGAAGACCAAGTTCATCTTCCCATATAAAAGCTTTATTTTTGACCAAGTCAACGACACCTATAAAAGTATCTTCGCTTCCAATAGGAAGTTGCAATGGAATAGGATTTGCGCCGAGGCGTTCTTTAATCTGTTCAACAACTCTAAAGAAGTCAGCGCCACAGCGGTCCATTTTATTTATAAAACAGACATGCGGAACTTTGTATTTATCGGACTGATGCCATACAGTTTCTGATTGAGGTTCAACACCGCCAACTGCACAGAAAAGTGCTACAGCGCCATCAAGAACTCTGAGCGAACGTTCGACTTCGACTGTAAAATCGACGTGACCAGGAGTATCAATGACATTGATTTTATAAGGCTTGTTATTAACATTCCAGTAAACTGTTGTGGCTGCAGAAGTGATTGTGATACCGCGTTCTTGTTCCTGAACCATCCAGTCCATTGTTGCAGCACCATCATGCACCTCACCGATACGACGACTACGGCCTGTATAATACAGAATACGCTCTGTAGTAGTAGTTTTACCGGCATCAATGTGAGCCATGATACCTATATTACGAGTAAAATCGAGATTATTCATATTATTTTGACCGTTTTTCATCATTATTTACACTTTTGTATATTAGAATCTGAAGTGTGAGAAGGCTTTATTAGCGTCAGCCATTCTGTGGATTTCTTCCTTTTTCTTGAAAGCAGCACCTTCTTCTTTGTAAGCTTGCATGATTCCGCCTGCTTATCTTTCGCCCATTGATTTTTCATGGCGTTTGCGAGCGTAACCGATGAGGTTCTTCATACCGATGCTTTGTTTACGAGAAGGACGAATCTCTGAAGGAATTTGGAAAGTTGCACCACCAATACGACGGCTTCTTACCTCTACCTGTGGAGTTACGTTTTCTAAAGCTTTCTTCCAAACACTGATAGGGTCTTCATTTAATTTATTACCTACGATATCCATTGCACTATAGAATATTTCGTAAGCAAGATTCTTTTTACCCTTCAACATGATGTTGTTAACGAACTTTGTTACCAAAACATCACCGTATTTTGGATCTGGAAGGATGATTCTTTTCTTTGGTTTAGCTTTTCTCATGTTTTAATGTTCTAAACTTTTACCGTTTAACAATTTTTACTTCTTAGCGGCCTTTTTAGGACGTTTTGCGCCGTATTTTGATCTACGTTGTGCACGACCATCTACACCAGCAGTATCTAAAGCACCACGGATAATGTGATAACGTACACCTGGAAGATCCTTAACACGACCTCCTCTAATCATCACGATAGAGTGTTCCTGCAAGTTATGACCCTCACCAGGAATGTAGGCATTAACTTCTTTCTGATTGGTCAAACGAACCCTAGCAACTTTA
>JAZOSK010000081.1:0-1876 GCA_045657145.1 Bacteroidales bacterium
CGAATATGCTGGCATGGTTCTCACGATGGGTATCAGAATAGAACAGTTCTTGTACATCCACGCTCATGTCTCTGCCGCTACCGACCAAGTCATTATCACGCATTTATATACGAACAGAGGTCAGGAGCTTTATTATTTCGACATCGGTGAAAATGAAGAAAAGAAGATTGACACTACTGTCCTTGAACATATCAGATGGGAAGAGGGCTGCATGTTGATGGAGAATGTAAGGAAATTCGGTCCGATGGGATGGAGAGGCGAGGCGCAGGCACTTTTCGAGAAGCCTATTTATGATCCCGTTTTTAATATGAATAATGAAATATTCGTCTTTAATTTTGAAGATAATATCATCAACCATTACGACAACAGAGCTGAAAAACTAAACACATTTCCTCTTACATTTCACAAACATAATAGCTGGAACAACAAGGTACGTCTTGTGGAAGGCTGGAATAAGAAGGTGCTGATGGACGAACATAATTCTGCCTTCTATGCAGTGTTCCTGAATCAAGGTGTTACAACATTGAAAAAGATAGACGTAGCTCATGGAACTGTAAGCAACTCCGCTGTCTTCGGCGGATTTCCTTTCATCGAGAAATTGAAAATATATAACGGCAAAGCCTATTTTCTATATGCTAACGATTATACCAATAACAAGAGATTATACGAGGTTGCTATTGAATGAAAGCATTGAGCTACGAGCCATGAGCCTCGAGCAATTCAAAAAAAAGCTCACAGCTCACTGCAAAAAAGCATACCCAAAGTCTGTTGTCCGTTGACCGTTGTCCGTTGACCGTTGTCTGTTGACTTAATAAAAAAACCATGAAAAAACTACTACTTACAATCACGCTTATCCTCTGCGGAATGATGTCTTTCGCGCAGAATGATTATTCTGTCATTAAAGGTAATGTAGCAGAAAAGAATGTAAACATTTCTATTATCAATACTAGCTTCGGCGTGAGTTCCGACGATAATGGCGATTTTATTATGATGTTGCCTAAGATGGAAAACAAAGTCGGACTGTGTTTTCCTGTATCGGTTATGAAGATACCTTAGTAAGCGTGACTCCTAATCGAGATACAATAAATCTTAACTTCAAATTGAAAGAAATGTATTATATGCTCGATGCTGTAGGAGTTAGCGCAGACAAGATTATAATGAAAAGCGAATCTAATTATGTGATGTTCGATTTCGAGATTTTCGATGATAAGGTTTTCGTTCTTCAAAGAAAAGGTAACAGCATGAAAGAATGTAGGATTTTAGTTCAAGATTTATGGCTCGATCCAATTGATACGATTTCGATTCCAAAACATATTGAACCAGAGAGATTATTCCTCGATGGCCTAGAATGTCTGCAAATGCTGGGACGAGATACAGTTTATCAGGTTGTTAGAGAAGACTATAAGAAGAATTATATTATTAACTATCCGACTGAAAAGAATCGTTATGCTAAAGTGATGAACAACATTATTTTCATGACTAAAAACCATATGTATTTTCGTGAAAGTAAGATGGACGGCTATGTGGTGAATTTCTTCAGAATAGGATTCGAGACAAAGCAGAAAGAGATGCTGATGACTTGCGATGACATGAAAACATATAAGGAAATTAAGAAAGAAGTAAAGTGGCATAAGGAAAATCTTCCGCCTTTCGCTGCATATCCTTCTGCCGAAGAATGGGAAGTGTTTGTAAGTAAATCATGGTATCATACAAAAGACAATCATCTTGATAGATATCAAGATACCTTATATTATTTCGACCATTTCAATAGTAAGATTCTGACATACGACGAAAATATGAACCTTCTCAACGAATGTGAAATTACCTATCCAACAAAGGAAGACTTCTGGCAGCATAAGATTTATAAAGATAAAGC
>JAZOSK010000082.1:0-5863 GCA_045657145.1 Bacteroidales bacterium
TGGAATTGGAGGAATTGTTACAGGTGAGGGTATTTATCATCATGGCGATAATGTTTCATTGACAGCAATATCAGCTGAAAGATATAAATTCATAAACTGGACAGAAAATGGAGAAGTGGTCTCAGAAGATGCTCAATATACGTTTGTCGCTACAAGAGACCGAGAATTGGTAGCTAATTACGTAGAAAAAGAGGAAATATATAATGTTGTATTATTTACTTTTAACTTTGAGGCTGGAAGTATGTCAGGATTTGGCTCATATCTCGAAGGAGAGATAGTAACAGTTATAGCTACACCTAATACAGGATATGAATTTGCAGGTTGGATAGAAAATGGAAGTGTCGTTTCAGAAGATGCTGAATATACATTTGAAATTACAAAAGACAGAATATTATATGCAAACTTTATTCAAATTAAGATGGCATATAATATAACAACAATGGTCAATCCAGAAAAAGTAGGTGTTGTTATAGGAAATGACATTTACTACCAAGATGTTGAGGTTACATTAACAGCAATCCCTATTAAAAATGGTTATGAATTCGTCAATTGGACGGAAAATGACTCAATAGTTTCAGAGGATGCTCAATATACGTTTGTCGCTACAAGAGACAGAGAATTGGTTGCTAACTTTGTATTGTTAGAATATTATGTGTCAGCAGTAGTAAATTCAGCGGAAGCAGGTGAAGTCACAGGCGATGGCAATTATAATCATGGCGAAGACGTAACATTGACGGCTATTGCAAACGAAGGTTATAAATTCGTAAACTGGACAGAAAACGGCGAAGTTATTTCATCATTGGCAGAATATTCATTCGTGATAATAAAAGACAGAAGCCTTGTCGCAAACTTTGAGAAACTAGAAGATCCTGAAAATCCAGAAAATCCAGGCGAAAGCCTCGAAGAGTTGAGCTCTTCAATCAGCGTTTATCCAAATCCAGCTAACGACAGACTCTATATAGAAACTCAGACACTAACACAGACACTGACTATAGAGATTTATGATGTTTATGGAAGACACCAAGTCACCGAGACACCAAGTCGCCAAGATGGTTTGTCCATAGATGTTTCTAATTTGACAAGCGGTGTTTATTTTGTGAAGATCGCTACGGAAAATGGAACGTTTGTTAAGAGAATCGTTAAGGACTAAGGCTGTTGGCTTTTGGCTATTGAACTTTTGAGGATTGATTGTAGGGACACATCGAATGTGTCCGTAAAGATTGAGAGCTGCTGTGAAAAGGCAGCTCTTTTTTTAGAATTCTAGAACTTTAGAAACTCTGCGTATCTGTGACTTTGCGACTTGGAGTCCTCTAATTCGGTCGCTGAACTTGTCAAAGCGCCGAGTTGGGCCTTCGACAGGCTCAGGCACCGTTTTTTAAAACTTTAGAACTCTAAAACTCTAAAATTCTGGAGTTCTATAATTCTATAGTTCTAATTAAGTCCCAACATCTTATATCCCATAGCATTCAGTTGCATTGCCATTCCCATGAGATACATCTGATGCAGACATTCGAGATAGGCTTCAACGGCAGCTTTTGTGCCATGTTCGATGTTTTGATTGCGCAAGAAAGTATTTGTGATACATGCGCATTCAGCTACGATGTCAGTAGTTTTCTTACAGCCTTCTTCATCTAATTTAAGCACGTCTTCGAGTATATATTCGTCCATCTCGTCGAAGCCACGTTTGCTGCGGAGACCTTCATACAAAGACAAAGTCTTCAAAGAACCGTATTTTTCCCAATCGACATCCCAGAATTTAGCCATAGCCATTCCGATGAACATAATCCAGCCTAGAGACACCATAGGATATTCGTTATATTCTCTCACGCCGTCAGGCATATAAGCCTCTAACATCTCTTGCCATTTTTCTTCAACGTCAGGGCAGATAGGGAAGCGCTCGCCAACCACGCCTTCTTGACGAAGATATTGTAACAATAATACTTTTAATTTATCGCTGAAGTTTTCCATGATAATATTTTTTATTTTATTAATTCGTTATTTAAGTGTAATACACGATGTGATGTTCTTGTATTATCAAAATGTATGTCTTGTTTTTATTCAAATTCAAAAACGCCTTGAACTCCAGATGTGGATTTTGGAGACAAAGTCTGCTGTCTGTCGTCTGTCGTTTGTTGTCCTTTAATCATTTCCAGAAACTCAGCTTCGCTCTTGATTTCTATTCCTAAAGCCTCGGCTTTCTTCCTTTTCTCTGGTCCCATCTTGTCGCCTGCAACGATGAAGCTGGTCTTTGATGATATTGAAGATACGTTCTTTCCACCAAGATTTTCAATGAGTTCCTTAATCTCATCGCGACTCATTGTAGAGAAGACTCCACTTACAACAATGCTCTTGCCTGATAATATTCCTGACGATTCTTCATCTTTTGCAACTTTCTTTTCTTGCTCAAACTGAAGTCCTGCTTCTCTTAACTTATTGATGATATTGATATTGCGCTCATCAGCAAAGAAGTCTTTGATGGAAACAGCAATCTTTTCTCCGACTTCTTCAATCTCGGTAAGTTCTTCAACAGAAGCCTTGATTATATTGTCGATACTTCCCATTGCCTTGGCGATGAGCTTCGCTGTCGTCTCGCCGACATATTTGATTCCCAATGCGAAAAGCACTCTTGCAAAAGGAACTGATTTCGACTTCTCGATTGCATCAATAATGTTGTTTGCTGTCTTTTCCTTGAAACTGACCTTACGAACACTTTTCTCTTGTGTTTTCTCGTCTTCGACAGTTATAATCTTCTCTAGCCCAAAGATGTCGTTATATTTAAGATTGTATAAATCAGAATAGTCTTTAATGAGATTGTTGTCGAAAAGCACTTCGACTTTACCTTCGCCGAGGCTTTCTATGTTCATGGCTTTTCTGCTGATGAAATGCTCGATGCGTCCTTTGATTTGAGGCGGACAACCTAATGTATTAGGACAATACCATGCTGTTTCTCCTTCGATATTAACGAGTTCTGTTCCGCATTCTGGACAGCGTGTGATGAAAGCGACTTTCTGGCTTTCTTCTTTTCTTTGGCTTAAATCAACGGCAGTTATCTTTGGAATTATCTCGCCGCCTTTCTCCACGCTGACGATGTCGTCGTAATGAAGGTCGAGCTGCTCGATGAAATCTGCGTTATGAAGCGTCGCTCTTTTAACGATAGTGCCAGCGAGTTGAACGGGGTCAAGGTTTGCGACTGGCGTTATTGTGCCGTGGCGTCCTACTTGAAAGTCGACGCTCAACAATTGAGTGTGTGCTTCTTCTGCCTTGAATTTATATGCTATCGCCCAGCGTGGCGATTTCGCTGTGAATCCTAAAATCTCTCTCTGCTTGAAGTCGTTGACTTTTATCACTATGCCGTCGATGTCGAAAGGAAGTTCTTTTCTTTTCTCATCCCAATAGTTGATAAATTCTTCAATCTCGTCAACGTTTTTGCATAATGCCATGAAATTGGATACGTTGAATCCCCATTGGCGTGCGGCCATAAGGCTTTCGTAATGGTTTTTGAAAATCATCTTGTCGTCGTCAATCATCATGAAGTAGCAGTATTGGTCGAGTTTGCGTTTTGCCACTTCTTTGGAGTCTTGCAGCTTTATTGTTCCAGCAGCTGCGTTTCTTGGGTTAGCGAAAGTCTGCTGACCTAAATCTGCTCTTTCAGCATTGATGGCGTTGAAGCTGTTGTGTGGCATGATAATCTCGCCGCGCATCTCGAAGAAATCGGGATAGTCGCCTTTGAGTCGTAATGGTATCGTGCGAATGGTCTTGACGTTGGTAGTGACGTCGTCGCCTTGTGTGCCGTCACCGCGAGTGACAGCCTTGACAAACAATCCGTTTTCGTAGGTGAGACTGATGGAGATGCCGTCGAACTTCAGCTCGCATACAAATTCAACGTCTTCTTCAATGGTTTTCTTTATGCGAGTGATGAAGTCCTTGACTTCTTCTATATTATATGAATTAGACAATGAAAGCATTGGATAACGATGTTTCACTGTCTGAAACTCCTTGGTGATGTCGCCGCCGACGCGTTGGGTAGGAGAGTCGGCAGTGATGAATTCGGGGTATTGTTTCTCGAGACTTATAAGCTCGTTCAGAAGCATGTCAAAATCGTAGTCGCTTATAGTGGGCTGTGCTAATATATAATAGTTATGATTATGATTCTCAATAATCTTACATAACTCTTCGATTCTGACTTTTGCTTCTTCCTTATTCATATTATTTTCTTATTTCGTAAGAACAATCTACGTTATCTATTTTATATATTGTTTTGTAATATTCAGTGTAGCTTTCGCATTCTTTCTTTGAATAAACGCCGTAAAGTTCTTCTGCGCTGCCAGTGTCAATATTTCTGCAAATGCAACCTTTTTCGCATGAAGAAAAAACAAATATTGAAACAATAGTGATTAAAAATAGTTTAAAAAATCTTTTCATGATAAAAATACTTGAAGCGCAAAGATAAGAAAAAAGTAAGTTTAAAATACTGCTTGAAATTATAATTATGCTAAATAATTAATTTCTAAATTCAGCAAAAAAATGTTATCTTCGCAATGTTTTTTTTACATTTCATAATTTGGGAAAAATATAATTAAAAAACTAATACTTCATGAAGACTAGAACGATTATTTTATTTATTATCATGACGTTAGCGATGAATGTTAACGCTCAGGAAATCGCGGACTGGTGGAACGACGTGTCGGTTTTCGCTGTTAACAAGGTGCCTCCTCGCACTAATGTCATTCCTTATCAAGATGAAAACGGAATAAGTGACCTTGAATACAGAGAGTCGCCATATTATCAATGTATCAATGGCACTTGGAAATTCAACTGGGTCGAGAAGCCTGCCGACAAACCTCAAGGCTTTTTTGTTGAAGGTTACGATGTGACTTCATGGGGCAGCATCCCTGTTCCAGGCAACTGGGAAATGAACGGCTACGGCGTCCCAGTTTACGTCAACCAAACTAACGAATTCCCTTCAAATCAGCCTTATGCTCCAACGGAATATAATCCTGTCGGCTGCTACGTTCACAATTTCAATGTTCCAGCAGAGTGGGATGGAAGAAATGTTTACATCAACTTCGGCGCTGTGAAGTCTGCAATGTATCTCTGGATTAACGGAAAATTCGTGGGTTATTCAGAAGATTCAAAGACACCTGCAGAATTCGACATCACTCCTTATATCAAAAAAGGAGAAAACAGATTGGCAGTCGAGGCTTATCGTTTCTCAGACGGCTCATACCTTGAATGTCAAGACTATTGGAGAATGAGCGGCATCACTCGCGATGTCTTCATTTATTCAAAACCTAAAACTAACGTTTACGATTTCTTCGTAAAAGCTGGCCTCGATGAATCATTTACAAAAGGTATTTTCGACATTAGCATTGATGTCAATTATGCTAAAATTCCTTCAAAATTAAATCTTGAAGTTGAAATAAATGGCAATGACTTGAATGAAAAATATGTAAAAGAGTTGACCAAAAAAGAACTCCTTCAAAATAAAAAAGAAGAAGGCTTGTCAACTGTATCTTTCAATGATGTCATTGAAAATATAAAGTCATGGTCAGCAGAAAAACCAAATCTTTATGATATGACAATTCGCTTGAAAGACAAGAAAGGTAATGTTATTGAAGTGGTTGGTGCTAAGATTGGTTTCAGAACAACAGAAGTTAAAGACGGACAACTTAAAGTCAATGGAAAGCCTATCTTGGTAAAAGGTGTCAACCGTCACGAACACGACGGCTATACTGGTCAGACAGTCACTCGTGAGTTGATGGAAAAAGACGTTCTTATGATGCTTCAAAATAATATCAATACTGTTCGTACTTCTCATTATCCTGTTGATATTTATTTGTATGAGTTATGCGATAAATATGGT
>JAZOSK010000083.1:0-7587 GCA_045657145.1 Bacteroidales bacterium
GCACCATTTTTGGTGAGAATGTCTTCGAATTTCTTCACCGCTTCCTTCATCTGTTCATCAGATAAAACGGGAGTTAAAATGAAAACGGTTTCGTACTGATTCATAATTTATTTTATTGATAATTAAACAATTAAGTTGAACTAATGTGTTCTATTTTTCGTTGTGCAAAAATAATAATTTTTCTTTTAAAAAGAAATAAAATTTTAAAAAATATATAATATTTTCTTATTTATTGTTAATCAATTCGTTACAGATAAATTCGGCTGATTTGCCGTCGCCAAATAATTCTGGATATTTTCTAATCTTATTGTCTTTGAAATGATAATATCCATTGACGATATTCTCTTCATTGGCATCGGCAATGATGGCTGCTCCAACTTCAACAATTTCTTTCCATTCGGTCTCGCTTCTCATAATGATACATGGCTTTTTGAAGAAATAGGCTTCTTTTTGAACGCCGCCAGAATCGGTGATGACGATGCTTGCATTTTTCTCTAAAGAAATCATTTCCAAGAACGAGGCAGGCGGAATGATATGTATTTTCTCATTATTAATAA
The DNA here is from genome assembly GCA_045657145.1 of Bacteroidales bacterium. GTDB lineage: Bacteria > Bacteroidota > Bacteroidia > Bacteroidales > F082 > Limimorpha. The sequence continues at coordinate 558 of JAZOSK010000083.1, forward strand.
GTTCGTTATAAATATCTGAACTTAAATTAACATCTAATAATTTCTTTGTTCTTGGATGTAACGGAATTATAATTTCTTCTTCTTTTGATAATCTCAACAAAGCCTTGATAATTGCACTTAATCTCTCTGGTTCGTCAGTATTGTTGTTCCTATGTATTGTACAAAGAATAAAATTACCTTTTGTCTTTAGACTTTTGTCTTTAGACTTTTCAGCGAAATGTAAACTATTATCGTACATTACGTCGCCGCAATGATATATGCCTGGATTGTCGATTGTGAAAGGTTTTTTGTTTTCAGGATTAAAACCTTCGTTGATTAAATTTTTATAACCTGTTGCGGTAGGAGAGAAGAGCATCGTGGAACAATGGTCGCAGCATATTCTATTGATTTCTTCAGGCATTGCCTTGTTGAAGGAACGCAATCCTGCTTCTATATGGACTATAGGAATATGAATTTTCGATGCGGCTATTGCACCTGCCAAAGTGGAGTTGGTATCGCCGTAAACTACGAGATAATCTGGATTTTCTTTGAGAAGGATTTCTTCTATGCCTTCAATCATCTTGGCTGTTTGTTCGCCATGTTTGCCAGAGCCGACGCCTAAATTATAATTAGGTGCAGGAATTCCGAGTTCGTCGAAAAAGACTTGCGACATGTTTTGGTCGTAATGCTGTCCTGTGTGAACGATGATTTCTTCAATTTCGTTTGAAAAGTTGTTTTTTATGGCTCGACTCAAAGCGGCTGCTTTGATAATCTGCGGTCTTGCTCCTATAATTGTGACGATTTTAATCATGTTTCTTTACAATAAACCTTCGTCTGCAAAACTAAAATAATTATCGTTACCAATGATGATATGATCTAAAATTTTAATCTCAAGGAATTTTCCTGCATTGATTAAATTATTGGTGATTTGTTTGTCGGCGTTGCTTGGGGTGATGTTGCCGGAAGGATGGTTGTGACAAAGCATTACGCTTGTGGCGTTGTTTTCCAGTGCGCATTTGAAAATCTTTTTCGGGTCGGCGGTGGTGCCTGTCATTCCTCCGACTCCTATCTTCTCCAATCGAATTACCTTGTTAGCATTGTTAAGAAGCATTATCCAGAATTGTTCATGGTCGAGGTCGGAGAGATGTGCGTAGAAACATTCGTATGCGATTTTGCTGTTTTTTATTGAAGGCTTTTCCAATGCTTCGCTGAAGCGTCGTCGGCGACCTAGTTCTAATGCAGCGACAATGGAAACGGCTTTTGCTTCTCCGATACCTCTGTATTTCATCAGGTCGTTGATGCTTAGTCTAGAGAGTTCGATGAGGTTGTCGTTTTTGTCGTTGAGTATTCGTCTTGACAAATCGACAGCAGATTCTTTATTGTTGCCGCTACCTATTAATATAGCCATGAGTTCAGCATTGCTTAATGCTTCTTTTCCTTTGGTGAGCATCTTTTCGCGAGGGCGGTCTTCTTCCGCCCATGATTTTATGGTTTTCATAGTTTTTGGTTCATACGGCGATGCCGTATGTTATATATGTTAAAGCCTTTCAGGCTTGAATTTAACTTTCAGTTTTCAGTTTTCAATTTTCAATTTTTCTTAGGGAACCATCCTTTTCTTACTCGTTCTCTTTGTTCGAAGAGTTCGTGTATCGACCAGAATGATGATGCGCCCCAGACGGCCAGTAATATAGACCATGTGAGTTCTTTGACCATGATTGAAGCGATGGTGCTTATTATTCCCATTAGAGCAAATACCCACCAGCATTTAACGCCGAAATGATATTCTCCTTTGATGACAAATGGGTGGAAGATTCCTATGATTAAGAATGTGGCGATTCCAATAAAGATTCCGTTGAGGTTGTATGTGGCTAAGAATTCTATCATTTTTATGTTTAAGGTTTAAAGTTTAAGGTTTAAAGAGTTTGTTTTCTTGAAATGCTCAACCTTAGACAATTGTTAATAAATATTAACAAAAAAACCGACTCGAGAGCCGGTTTTTATTGTTGTGTAATTTTCTTATGCTAATTTTGCTGTGTGATGTGCAAGTTTTGACTTTAAGTTAGCAGCTTTATTTCTGTGGATGATACCGCGTTTAGCTGTCTTGTCAATAATTTTGTACATTTCTGAAAGTTTTGCTTCAGCTTCAGCTTTTTCTGTTAATGCTCTGAATCCTCTAACAGCAGCGCGCATTGCTCTAGCATAGAAGCGATTGCGTAAACGTCTTTTTTCTGTTTGACGGATTCTTTTGATTGATGATTTGTGATTTGCCATATCTATATTTATTTTTTTATAAATTCTATACCATATTCGGGGTGCAAAAATAGTTATTTTATCGTTACGAATTACATTTTTTAACGAAAAAATTATCTTTTTTTTAAAATATTTTTTTTACTCCCTATCTTGTTGAATTACACGTGTTTCTGAATTGTCACCTTTATTGATGATGCTATCTATGGTTACGTTGACGAAAGTATTTTTTTCTAAATCCTTTCCCTTGAGTTGCATAGGGATATAATTTTCGCCGTATCCTAATGCTATTCCGTCGGAATTGATACGTTCTATGAGCATTTTTTGTTCTTTTCCGAGCATTTGTCCGAAATATTTTTTCTTGTTTTCAGCAGAAATCTGTCTGATTATAGCGCTGCGCTCGGTTTTGATTTTTTCTGGAACTTGATTTGGCATTGTTGCAGCCTTGGTGCCGTTGCGAATAGAATATTTGAAAGTGTGTATGTGGCTGAAGCCTATATTTCTGCACATTTCTGCGCTTTCCAAAAAGTCTTCTTCTGTTTCGCCAGGAAAGCCTACAATCAAGTCGGTTGTTATGTTGAAGTCAGGAATGACGGTCTTGATTCTGTCGCACATCTTTCTAAATTCTGCCGCCGTATAATGTCGGCGCATAGCTTTTAAAGTGTTTTCAGCTCCACTTTGGAGGCAGATGTGCATGTGTGGTGCTAATTTGTCATTTTCAAAGAGATGCAAGAATCTTTCACTGAAGTTGTCTGGTTCAATGGATGAAATTCTTAATCTGAAGTCACCGTCAATCTTTAAAATATTTTCTATCAATGTTTCAAAGTTGATGTCTTGGTATTGGTAGCGGCCCATGTTGACGCCAGTCAAAACAACTTCTTTAAATCCATGGTCGACGACTTTGCGGATGTTGTCGTAAATGTCTTTGTCGTTACGGCTTGTGGCTCTGCCTCTTACCATAGGAATTAAACAGTAAGAACAGAAGTTGTTACATCCATCGTGGATTTTTATGAGACTTCTTGTGTGAAATGTATCGAATGCTGGCTGGTATCCGAATAAATCAATGTCAAGGCCTTCTGGGTCGAGTGATTCTCCTTTGAAGTGTTTGTCTATAATTGTGAAAAGCGCGTATTTTCTTTCGTTGTCGATTGCGTAATCAACAGTCTTTTTTTCTAATAACTCGTTCTTTCTGTGATTTACCATACATCCTGTAGCGACGATAAGACTGTTAGGATGTTGTCTTCTTATCTGATGTAAAGCTTGACGGCACTTCTGGTCGCTTTGGTTTGTGACGGTACAAGTGTTAACGACGAAAACATCAGCGTCTTCCGTTGTCTCTACAATTTCATAGCCTGCTTCTTTGAAACGAGATGCCAAAGCATCTGTCTCATAAAGGTTTACCCTACATCCTAATGTCTTAAATGCTATCTTCATTCTGTGACGAGATTTCCTTCTATTGATAATGGTGTTGCTGATGTAACTTCAACATTGACGAGTTTGCCGATAAGGTTTTTGTCATTAGATTTGAAACGAATGACAATCTTGCCTTCGGTGTAACCTGTGAGATAAGATTGGTTTCTGTCGAAGCCAGTTACGATGACTCTCAATGTTTTACCGACAAGTCCTTGGTTATAGACCAAAGAATGTTTCATCAATTCGTCAGTGAGGATGTGGTAGCGTTTTTTCTTTGTTTCTTTTGGAACGTCGTCAGCCCATGTTGAAGCGACGGCTCCTGGACGTACGCTATATTGTGCAATGTAAGCCATGTTGTATTTGAATTCTTCCATGGCTTTTCTTGAGTTTTCGAATTCTTCTTCTGTTTCGCCTGTGAAACCGACGATGATGTCTGTGAAAATCGTTGCTTCAGGAATCAATCTTCTGATTGTATGTATGATATGGCGATAATCGTCGATGGTGTGCTTTCTGTTCATGCGGTCGAGCATTGCGTTGTCGCCAGATTGTATTGGAAGATGTATTTGTTTAGCGAGACATTTGTATTGAGAAATGACTTCAATCACTTCGTCGCTCATGTCGCGTGGATGAGGAGAGGTGAAGTAAACCCAGAATTCTTTATCCACGCTGTTACCGTATTCGCCGATTCTGCGTAACAACTCGGCGAAATTGATTTCTTCGCCTTTCTTGTCCAAACCGTACGAATTGACATTTTGTCCGAGCAATGTAATTAATTTGTAGTCTTTTTGTACTAGGTCTTTTAATTCTGTCAAAATATCTTCAGATTTACGAGATACTTCGCGGCCTCTAGTGTAAGGAACAGCACAGTATGTGCAGAATTTGTTGCATCCGTTTTGAATTGGAATAAATGCTTCAAAATCAGAGATGTGATCTGGTTCGATGATCCAGAATCTGTCCATGTTGGCAGAAGGATTTATCTTATCTTTCTTATTGAAAAGAGGAACCAATGGTCTTTGGATATTGACTATTGGCTGTTGGCTGTTAGCTGTTGGCTGCTGGCTTGTTGGAATGACGATTCCATATTGACGAATCATATCTGGAAGGTCAGGAAGGTCGTTCATTGTGAACACCAAGTCGAACAACTTCAAGAATCGTTCTCTGTCGGCTGGAAGAATACATCCAGAAACGAATGTGATGCAGTTTTTGCGGTCTTTTGCTTCGTTCCATTTTTTAATACGGCTGTAAACCTTATCGATGCCTTTTTGTCGGACAGAACAAGCGATGATTCCTAATATCGTTGCTTCGTCTTCGTTTTCTGTAGGCATAAATCCCATGCCTTGTAATATTGTCTTAACACGTTCTGTGTCACTTTGATTCATCTGACATCCTAATGGAAGAAGGAAGTATTTCATTTATTTCTGAATTTAAAAATTAAGTTTGCAAAGATAAGAAAAAAAGTCTACAAGTCTACAAGACCACAAGTTAACAAGTTTTACTGATAATTACACTTGTAGTCTTGTAGTCTTGTAGTCTTGTGGTCTTGTAGTCTTGTAGTCTTGTAGACTTAAAAAATTACACTTATAATATCGTTTATTATTTTGTTTTCTGAAGAAAGTGGTTCTTTGAGACTTGCGCCTTTTAATAACTTTATTGCTGCTTCTATTGACGCAGGCTCAAGGCTGTCGGAAGCAATATTGATGTCTTTTATGATTCCGTTTTCTTCATCGATGTCTAAGTCGATGTCAACGTTGCCCCAGTCGAATGATTCGCTTTTTTGTGTATGGAATTCTCTCCATTTTCCGAAGAGGTATTCGTCACTGCCTATATGTTTGCTTAAATTTATCGCTTCTTCGGTGCATAAGTCATCGAAGTCTATTATAGTAGCTGTATTTTGGTAAATTTCCTCGAAGGCTTTTATGAGGTATGGAATGATGTTTTCAGATGTTATGTCGGCTACTTCTGAAAGGTTTATCACTCTGCTTACTACAGATTTGACACCGTGTTTGTGAAGTTTTGCTGGCTTTACTTTAAGATATTTTTGCAGGCGTTCTGAGTCTGTCTTTATCAGAATCGTTCCGTGATGTAAGCCTTGGTTTTTTGTTTTGGCGAAAGCATTGCCAGAGAACTTACGTCCTTGGTAGGTGATGTCGTTTCTTCCGCTGACTTCTGTTTCAAGGTTGAAATTGAGTAAAGCCTTTTGTATGACTTGCATTTGTCTCTTGACATCATATAAATCTTTGTCGGCGACGAAGGAGAAATTGAGGTTGCCTAAGTCATGATATACTGCGCCGCCTCCTGTTCTTCTTCTTGATAAGTATCCGCCATCTTCTATCAATGAATTGACGTCACATTCGTTATATGGATTTTGATTTGTGCCGATGACAACGGTCTGTTTGTTTTTCCAGAGGAAAAGACTTACTGTGTTTGGGAGGTAGTTGTCGAGTAGGTTGCTTTCTATGGCAAGGTTGAGATAAGGATTGTATTGTTTGCCGAGTATTATCTGAAGTTTGATTTTGTCTTGTTTTGATGTCATTTTTTTGAATGTTTCTTTAGTGGATTTTCTATGATGTAGCCTATGTTCAGGAATGCTCCCGTGTTTAAGTTGCGTCCGAAGTCTTTTATTACGTTTGTTAGTCCAATGAAATATCTGAATTCGATGAAAATATTGTTGAATGAGCTTTGGCCAAGGTCGCGGGTGAAAGCACCGAACACTAGTCCGAATTCAAAAGGATTGTAGGTGCCTTTTTGAAATTTTGTGATGATTTCTGCGTCGTTGCCTATTTTAGATTTGTCTTTTCCTCCCAAGCAGAAATTGAAGGAAGGGCCGCATTCAAATCCTATTAGGTCTTTGATGGTGTATTGATAAAGAATAGGAACGTCAATGTAGTATAGAGATGTTGAGTGGTAGGTCTTGAAATAATTGTCAGGTGTGTTTATTATTTCGGAGTATTGCTGTCCCTTGCCTGATAGTTTTACGTTGGCTACGATGCTCATTTCTTTGTTTAGTTTATATTGAGCTAGTCCGCCTATATTGAACCCTACCTTGAGTCCGCCTTCGTCTTGGCTGGTGTAGATGGTGTTCATGTTCAAACCGCCAGTAAAACCGAATAATAAGTCTTGAGCTTGAGTGTTAGTGCTTGATAAGATTGTAATTAAAAGTGGAATTAAAAGAGAGAACAATCTCTTTTTTAGAATGTGTTTTATTGATAAAAGATTTACCATAAGCACTAAAAAAGCCACTTGTAATTTGAAGTGGCTCTGTGATTTTTATTTGTAGTCTCTAGGGGATTTGAACCCCTGTTACCAGGATGAAAACCTGACGTCCTGACCAGACTAGACGAAGAGACCGCCCATTAAATGACCACTTTTTAAAGTAGTGGTGAACTTTTGT
>JAZOSK010000084.1:0-26238 GCA_045657145.1 Bacteroidales bacterium
TTAATTGATTTAATTTCTGACTGCAAAACTACGATACAGAAAGAAGTTAATGTGTAACAAATGTTACGTAAGAAAAGTTTTTATAAAAATATCAAGAACGAATTCCTAATTATTAAAAATTTCCATTGCGATATGAGCGCATGCCTCAGCGTCTGCAAGGGCGTGATGATGATTTGTCAAGTCGAAGCCGCAATGGGCAGCGACGGTATGAAGCTGATGATTCTCCAAATCAGGGAACACCTTAAGAGATGTTTTATAAGTACAATGAAACTGATAGCTTGGATATTTCATCTTATAATGAGCGAAACATGCTTTCAGGCAACGCTCATCAAAGGTTTTGTTGTGAGCTATCAAAGGCAGGTCTCTCACAAATTTAGAAGCCTCACGCCAAACGACAGGAAAAATCGGTGCATCGTCGGTGTCTTCTTTTTTGATTCCATGAATCTTGGTGTTCCAATAGCAATAATGATTTGGAACTGGTTTTATCAAGCTATAAAATCTATCCACAATCTCCCTGTCTTTCACTATGACGATACCGACGCTGCACGCACTTCTGATATCGCCGTTAGCCGACTCGAAGTCGATAGCAGCAAAGTCAGAGAGATCGGGAATTATGATTTGATTATTAGACGATTCTGACATCTCATTCTTTTATTTCAGCATGGAAAATATCAATCTCGTCGTCTTCGAACATACATTCTGAAGTGTAATATTGACCTGGTTTGTCGTCGTCTTGGAATAACAACAATGTCACTTTCTTGAATTTCAATGGCTGTTGACTTTCTGAGACTTGTTGTACTTTCTCGTATGAAATACCTTCAATCTTTAACATTTTCAACAATGCTGCTAAATCGAGGTCGACATTAAGGAAGATATCTTCGCCTTTTTCTGTCCAAGCAATACTGATGACACCTGTGGTGTATAATTCAAAGTTTTTAATTTCTACAGTTTTCATAATTATTCTTGATTTAATAATTCATTCAAATCTTTTTGTAATTGTTCTGCGTTAACAAAATGAATCGACTTCATTCCGACATTTATCGCGCCTTTTACATTATTAATGTTATCATCAATAAATACCGACTCTTCTGCTTTAAGATTATAACGTTCTAATAATGTGTGATAAATCTTAGGGTCTGGCTTGAGAAGTTTCTCGTCACCGGAACAAACGATGTTATCTATCAATGAGAATATTCTATATTTCTTCTGAACCATCGGGAATGTCTCGTTCGACCAGTTCGTCAATCCGTAGATAACAGGATACTTCTCTTTCAACGACTTGATAAGTTCGTACATTCCAGGAATCTCCTCGCCCATCGTCTTCATCCATTCTGAATGATATAATCTGATGGCTTCTTCAAACTCTGGAAATTCCGCGATACGTTCTTTCACTGCGACTTCAAAAGGCTTGCCCTTATCCATCTGAGCGTTCCATTCTGTATTACAGACATTCTCGATGAAATAGTTACACTTTTCCATATCGTTAAAATACGAATCGAAAAGATAGTGCGGATTCCAATCAACCAGAACGCCGCCGAAATCAAAAATTATATTTTTAATCATAAAAAAACAATTTTCACAAAAATACTAAAAAAATCATACTACAGACGCAATATTTTATAGTACAGACGCAATATTTTGCGTCTCTACCACCACCAATTGATTAAACACAATTATTTTGTACAGACGCAATATTTTGCGTTTCTACAATTGCCAATTAATTACATTATTTTTGATATAATCTGAAATTCTATTCAATTCATTTTGATTTCTAATAATATGATCATGGTATCTATCCTGCCATGAAAATTCCATATTATTAGATCTCGCATATTTTGTAACACCTACTTTAAAACCTCTTATAATTGATGCTAGATTTTGTGATTGTGGACCAAAAGCATTTATATCAGTAGATAAACGAGAGCTTTCTATGTGTATTAACAAATGTATATGATTAGGCATCACTACATATTCTAACACTTCCGCAATTGGGAAATGTTCATTAATTTCCTTGACACAACTCTCTGCATATTCACCAATTCCAGTAAAATGCATTGTATCATCATAAATTTCTCCAAAATAGCGAACCTTATTCTTTGTACATATTGTAACAAAATATGTTCCTTCTGCATAATTATGCCATTTAACACGTGTTGTTTCAACACGATACCTGTTTTTATATTTATCGCTCATAAATTTTGTGTTTTTTATACAAAACATAAACGATAAACATTCAATTATATTATTTGCCCAAAAACAAATTGCGTCTGCCAAATTTGACAGACGCAAAATATATTGTACAGACGCAAAATATTGCGTCTCTACTTTGATAAACGTTTTTCAATCATCGATGCAATCTTATCACGGAGGCTTTCAACGCTTTGTTCTTCAGATGGCATAACTGGGTCCATGATATCGATGTCAATTTTCTTCCAGAACTTAGGAACGATACTGCTTCCATAACATGCTGATTCAGAACCTGCAATAGCGACTGGAACGATAGGCACATTCAATTCTTTACTCAAGATGGCGAATGTCTCCTTGAACTTTCTCATCGTGTTATCTTTAGAACGTGTTCCTTCTGGGAATATCACGATGTTCTTGCCTTTCTTCAAGACAGCGCACATCTCTTGCAATGACTGACGTACGTTTTTGTTAATATCCATTAAGATAATATTATTCTTTCTTGCCATAAACTGAGCAATCTTAGACCTCCAGTGTTTTTCTTTAGCGAAGAAGAAAATGTCTTTGTTTTCCTTACGAGAGAAGTTGTAAGTGATTAAGAAACCGTCTATTGCACAACGGTGGTTAGCCACGATGATACAAGGTGTATTTGGTAACTTCTTGTTGCCTCTTACTCTGAAACGATAGCAAATTGAGAACAATATCTTTGTGAATGTGTATGTAAACCATTGAGTGAAACCAGGTTTTTCCAACTTCACATCAACTTTTGTTGCAAGGATATCTTTCCAAGTGATTGTTGTCGTATTGAAAGAATGTTCGTTTGTTTCGATATATTCTGTGAGTTTTCCTAATGTGGTGAGGTTCTCCATCTGTTCCTCGTTGAGGTTGATGCCGAAAGTGTTTTCGATATAAGCGAGAAGAGAGACTTTACTCAATGAGTCCATCGACAAGTCTATTTCGAAGTGGTCGTTTTCGTTAGCCACTTTTTTCGTCTCTTCTTCCACGAAAGCCTTTAACATCTTGTAGACCTCGCTCTTGCCTTCCAACGACTCTTGTACAGCATCAGTATTAGGTTTGTCAACAAGATGAGGAAGAAGGAATCTCTGCACCTTGCCGAGACGTGTCTTTGGAAGCTCTTCCGACAAGATATGATATTGTTTGATACGTTTGTATTGTGGCTGTTCTGCATTGAACTGCTCCACTTCTTTTTTGATGAGAGCGTCCATAGCATCCAAATCCACCTGTCTTACAGCTACCATATTAGGGCGCACTGCAGCGTGCAAAGCATCGCCATTCAAGAAGATACCGATTTCTTGCGCGTAAGTGCTTTCTGCCAAGAACTCTCTTTCGAGAAGCTCTGGATTTATGTTCTTACCGTTTGATGTCACGATAATCTCTTTGATACGGCCTGTGATTTTAAGACCATATTTATCAAGGATACCCATATCACCAGTGTGAAGCCAGCCGTCTTTTATAATCTGCGCTGTCTCTTCTGGTCTATTGTAATATCCTTTCATCACGTTATCGCCTTTCACACAGATCTCGCCGTTTTCAGCTATCTTCACCTCGATGTTAGGAAGAAGCTCGCCAGCATAACCGACTTTACGTCTGCCTGGACGAGTGAATGAAATCATAGGAGCTGTCTCTGTCATTCCATAGCCTTCGAGAACATAAAGACCTAATGTCTTTAAAATCGTCGCTGTCTCTACAGAAAGAGCTGCGCCGCCTGATACGAGATATTTCAAGTGACCGCCGAATTTCTTATGCACGCTGCTGAAGATAGTTCTCGACACTGCATCGCTGCCGATGAGTTTAGTTATCTTGTAAAGCAGACGTGTTACAAATGAAGCATTGATTTTGCTCATGATACCTTTGACGAGCATGTCGTAAAGACGAGGCACGCCAATTATGATGCTGACTTTTCCTGCATTTAAAGTCTTGATGATAGACTCGGCATTCATCGCCTCAGCGATGTGAAGCGTGCCTCCCATATAAAGAGGAGCTACCATACTACCAAGGAGCGGAAGTATGTGGTGCAAAGGAAGAAGCACCATAACGTTGCTGTCTTCCTGGAAGATAGGCACCTGCTTACTGACAGAATCCACGTTGAACATAACGTTTCTAAAAGTAAGCATAACACCTTTAGGATTTCCTGTCGTACCAGAGGTGTAGTTGATGAGCATTGTTTCATCATCCTTACCCATAGGAATGTCTGTCGCAGGGATGTTAGGGTCGTCTGAAAGAACGAAATCATTTTTTGTCATAAGGCGAGCACCTTGTAGTTCGAGGTCGGAGAACATTCCGAGTTTGTCTTCTGAAATGAAAACGATGTCAGGACGACAGTCGTTGATGACGTATTCTATTTCTTTCTTTGTAGACTGCGAATCTAAAGGAACTGCGATGGCTTTGCAGCGCATCACGCCAAGGAAAGCGAAGCACCATTCTGGTGAGTTCTGTGCGCAGATTAAAACTTTTTCAGGAACAGATTGTGACGAGAAAGTGTCAGCGTAGATTTGTGAATAACGGAGCAGTTGTTCGTAGGTATACTTGTCATCTTTAAACGTAATGGCAAGTTTGTCTTTTTTTGATACTAGCATATTTTATAAGTTTTCAATATCTTGCAAAGATAAAAAAAGACAAAAGGCAAAAGGTAAAAGACGAAAGATTTTTTCAAAAAAAATTAGGAGCCAGAAAAAAATATTCTGAACATATAATCTCTAATTTAAAAAGAGCCCTTGAGAATTTTCTTGAATCGAAAAAAAACAACAAAAAAGCGATTCATTCTCAAGGGCTGATGAAAAACGTTTCCGCATTGGGAGTGCAGAATGTTACGTCACAATTATTAATAAAACCAGTGCAAAAATAATCCTGACAAAACAAGATGAATTGTCAGGATTAAGTATTCGGTAAGAATGAATAAGAGAACGGATTTTTATTTCCAGCCCCCGCCTAATGCTTTGTAAAGTTTGACCATTGTGATTTGTTTGTCGCGATAAGCATTGCTGAGTCCTATTTGAGCATCGAAGTAATTTCTCTGAGCATCTAGAACGTCGAGATATCCGATGACACCATTTATATATTGCAACTGTGCCAAGTCCATCGTGACTTTAGCCGATTGTTCGAGCAACAAACGAGTTTCGTATATTGATTTGATTTTGTCGAACTCCACTAAGGCATTCATGACTTCGTAGAAGGCCGACATCACGACTTTTTCGTATCTGTAGCATTCTTGTTCATAAGCAGCTATTTGTGCTTTATATTTGGCTTTGTTTTTTCCAAAGTTAAAGATTGGAGAAAGAAGGTTTGCTCCGATAAAGAACATTGGCGATGAAAACATAGTCGAGAGTTTATCTGTCTCAAAGCCAAGGTCTGTGGTAAGTGCTATCCTTGGAAACATATTGGTGTAAGAGACGCCCACTTTGGCATTAGCTGCGATGAGTTTTTGTTCAGCCATCTTGACGTCAGGTCGTCTTTCCATTAAGTCTGAAGGCAGACCAACAGGAATAGAATCAGGCAATGTCAAGTTTTTCTGTAACATTTCTCTTTCTACCCTTTGAGGATAACAGCCTGACAGCATCAATATTTCATTTTCTTTTATGGATATTTTCTTTTCCAAGTCAGGAAGCATAGTCGCTGTTTTGGCATATTCCAATTTAGCTTGCTGATAAGATGTCTCACTTGTCAAGCCTCCTTCAAAACGTATTTTAGCGAGTTTAACACCTTCCTCACGGGCTTTAAGTGTTTGTTTTACAATAATAAGTTCATTGTCTAATGCTATCAGTTCAAAATAATTCTCAGCCACTTCTGCCACGAGACTCATCATCAAAGCTCGTTGGCCTTCAACGGTAGAAAGATATTCTGCAACGGCAGCTTCATTAGCCCATCTTAAATTGCCCCATAAATCTAACTCCCAGCTGATATTTGCTTTGGCACCAAATTCAAAGTCATCGGTATATTTGTCTCCTCTGTAGTTAGTTCCCTCATTTTGAGCATATATCTTGGAATTTATCTGAGGAAAGAAATTCGCGAAGTCTATGTTTTTCTTAGCAGACAGCTCTTTCACCTTTGCAATTGCGATTTTCATGTCTTTGTTATTTTCCAGAGTGTGCTGGATGAGATTTCTTAAGCTTGTATCGGCATAAACATCCCACCATGTAAAATCCGCGAGGCAACTGCTGTCCTGGCTATAATTGCTGAAAGTGTCTGGAATATCTATGTCCATCTTAGTGTAATGGTGGCCGATTTTGCATGAAGATAGATATAGCAGAGATATTATGATTAGAAAATATTTTCTCATGAGATTGACTTTTTAAATTTGTTTTTGATTTTATATACGAAGACGAAGAAGAATGGCACCAATACGACTCCGAATATCACGGCGCATATCATTCCGAAGAACACGCCTGTTCCTATAGCCTGACGGCTTGCTGAGCCAGGGCCGCTAGACAATACCAGCGGTATAAGTCCCAAGATAAAAGCTAGTGATGTCATCAAGATTGGACGGAACCTCTGACGAGTAGCGACCACTGCTGAATGTATTATATCTTCTCCCCTGTCGACCATTTCCTTTGCGAATTCCACGATTAAGATAGCGTTTTTAGCGGCCAGTCCTATAAGCATAACGAGACCGATTTGGAAATAAATATCGTTTTCTAAACCGCAAATCCATACGCCTAGATATGAGCCAAGGGCAGCGACGGGCAGCGAAAGAAGTACAGCTGCTGGCACTAGCCAACTCTCGTATAAAGCGGCGAGGAATAAAAAGACGAATACAAACACTAAAGCCAACACTACAGCAGTCTTGCCTCCTGCTTGTTTCTCTTGATAAGAAAGGCCACTCCATTCTGCTTCTATGTTTTTAGGAAGATGATTTTTAACGATTTCTTCCATTATTTTGGTTGCATCGCCCGAGCTATAGCCATGAGCTGCTTGTCCTCTCACGATGACGCTGTTGAACATGTTGAATCTGTTGATGCTTCCAGGTCCTGTGGTGTATGAGGTGCTGCCTAATGAAGTCAAAGGTATCATGGTTCTGTTGGCACCTCTAACATAAAACAGATTGATGTTATTCTGCGACTGACGATAATTGGCCTCTGCTTGGATATACACGCGATAGACTCTGTTGAAAAGGTTGAAGTCGTTGACATAGACGCTTCCAGTGTAAGCCTTCATGGTTGAGAAAATTTCTGCCATAGGAACACCAGCTAACTTGGCCTTGTCTCTGTCTACATCGAAATAAAGCTGAGGGATGTCTGACTTTAACGATGACGATAATCCTGATATTTCCTTGCGCTTGGATGCGTAATACATCAAGGTGTCGGTGGCTGCTACCAGATTCTCGAAGCTGGCATCAGAACGTGCCTCCAGCTGCATCTCGAAGCCTCCTGATGAACCGAGACCTGGAATGACAGGTGGTAAAGATAGATACACTTTAGCTTCTGGGTATCTTGAAAATTCTTTCCTTACCTTATCCATAATCTCTTGAATGCTCACGTCATCTCTGTCTTTCCATGGCTTGAGAATGACAGTTAAATCTGTAGCTGATTGACTCGTTCCAACACGTGAACTAGAACCTACTACGCTCTGAACATATTCTACTTCATCGAGCGACATTAGATAATCAACAGCTCTGTCGGCAACGGCACGCGAGCGTTCTAAGGTGGCGTTTTCTGGCAATTCAAGTTCTACCTTGAAATAACCTTGATCTTCAACAGGAAGGAAACTGCTTGGAATAATCTTGTGAAGTGCAAATATGAAAATAAGAATCAAACCAAACCATAATAATATCCTTCTTGGATTTTTGACTAATTTCAATATGATATTACCATATCTCTCTTCTCCATTGGTTAAAAACTTGTTGATATTTCTGAATACGCAATTAGATTTTGAATGGTCTTTTGGCTTTAAAATCAATGAACACATTACTGGACTCAATGTTAGAGCTACCACTGTGGAAATCAATACTGAAACAACGATAGTTATCGTAAATTGTCTGTATAATATCCCTGTTATTCCTGCAAGGAAACTCACTGGGACAAACACTGCTGCTAGTACCAATGATGTGGCAATGAGAGGACTGACGAGAGTCTCCATAGCTTTCTTGGTAGCGTCGTATGGCGACAGATGTTCTTGTTCCATAAGGCGTTCTACATTTTCAACCACCACGATGGCATCATCAACGACAATGCCGATGGCTAAAACCAATCCTAACAGCGTAAGTGTATTTAATGAGAAACCGAATATCAACATGAATCCGAATGTTCCTATCAAAGAAATAGGCACTGCAACTAATGGAATGACTGTCGCTCTCCAATTTTGTAAAGAAAGAAATACGACTAAGATAACGAGAAGTAATGCTTCAAATAAGGTTTTATATACTTCTGATATTGATTCTGATATATATGTCGTCATATCGAAAGGTATCTCATAGCTCATTCCTTCTGGGAAGTTCAGGCTGATTTCTTCCATCATTTCCTTTACTTTCTTAGCTACCTCAACAGCATTTGCGCCAGGAAGCATGTATATGCCTAATACGGCGGCATTTTCGCCATTGATGCTACTTTCTGTGTTATATGATTGAGCTTCAAGAGATATTCTTGCAACATCACGTAGTCGTATCAAAGAACCATCTGAGTTGGCGCGTAATACAATGTCTTCAAATTGTCCTACAGTAGAGAGACGACCTTGTGTGGTAATCGGTGTCGTTACATCAACGCCGAACATTGGTGCTTTTCCTAATTCTCCAGCTGCCGATTCCCTGTTTTGGTCTTTCAGACTATTCTGAAGGTCAGCGATTGTTAATCCATAATTCGCTAGCTTATCAGGCTGAACCCATATCTGCATAGCATAATAACGGCTGCCAATATTAGAGACTCTGCCAACTCCAGGTATGCGTCGTATCAAGTCCAAGACATTAAGTGTCGCGAAGTTGCTGAGATATATCTCATCGAATTTAGGATCCGAAGACGTGAGACATATCGTCATAAGCTGGCTAGGTGACTGCCTCTCAACGTTGATGCCGTTCTGAACCACCTCGGCTGGAAGTCGCGACTCTGCCAATTTGATTCTGTTCTGAATGTCTACCGCTGCTAACTCTGGATTGGTATTGATGTCGAATGTAACTGTAGCCGAGAAACTTCCAGAGTTGGAACTCGTCGACTCCATATATAACATGCCTGGCGTTCCGTTGAGCTGCTGCTCTATCGGCGTCGCAACAGCCTGCGCAACAGTGAGCGAACTGGCTCCAGGATACGTGGCGCTAATCTTTACTACAGGTGGTGTGATCTGAGGATATTGGTCTATAGGCAACATCATCAAGCCAATGAATCCCAAAATGACTATCAATATTGATACTACAATCGAAAATACCGGCCTATCTATAAAAAAGGAAACCTTCATACAACCTCCTTATTTGTTATAATAAAACTCTACTCTGTCACCTGGGTTCAACTTATGATAACCTTCGGTGACAATAAATTCTCCTGCACTTAAGCCTCTCTCAACTACCACATTATTATTTATCTCTGGTCCAATTTCAATGAAACGTCTCTCTACTGTGGCATCTGAACGCAACACATAAATATAGGCTCCTCCCTTCTCTATGTCGACAGACTTTAGAGGAACTACATTGGCATTCTCTCTCACATCCAATAATAACTTAACCTTGGTAAATTGTCCTGGCAATAATGTTCTGTCGGGATTTGTCATCTCAGCTCTGACAGAAAATGTTCCTGTGAGCTCATTGACTTGTGGTGCAGCAAAGTCAACAAGTCCCTTGTATGGATATGTAGTGTTGTCGGCTAAGGTTATTGTGACATTAGGCTGCCATGAACGTGTGGTGTCTTTCTGTCCAAACTCTACATTCCTTTCTTTTGATTTCAGATAGTCTAAAGCCGTCATGCTGAAGTCTATCAATACTGTATCCATCTTTATTATAGTGGCAAGATGCGACTTCGATGATGGACCTACTAAAGTGCCTAAGTCGACTTCACTCTCGCTGATATAACCTGATATTGGAGAATTGACAGTGGTGTAACCGAGCTCTAACTCCGCTTGATATAAATCAGCTTCACTCATTGATACAGAAGCTTTTGCTGTCTCATACGCCGCTATGGCATTGTCTAAGTCAAGTTGGCTGGCAGCGTTTTGTTCATATAATGGCCTAATCCTCTCTAAATCACGCTCGGCTTTGCGCGACTGTGCCATGTCTTTGTTGAGCTGGGCTTTTGCTTTGTCAACCCTCGCCTTATACCTGTCTTGATTTATGACAAAAAGAAGCTGGTTCTTATTGATATAAGTTCCTTCTTCAAATAACATCTTCTCCAAATATCCTTCAACACGTGCTCTGATTTCAACAAATTGCTGTGCCCTAATACGTCCTACATATTCTCCATAAATGGCGACGTCTTCTTGCTTTACTTTCTCAACAGTGACAACTGGATATATCGGGTCTGGTTCTTCTAACCTTAAATAATGTAAAATGATAAATCCTACGATAAGTAATGATAAACTTATAATAATAATTTTCTTATTCTTAAAAATGAAAGATGTGAATGCTCTTACTTTTTCCATAATTTATTTTTTTCTTAATCTATAAAAAACAATGATTATACCATTGAATATATGCTTGAAATAGCGTATGTTAATTTTATCGATTGTTGAATATATGCGTGGAATATGTGGAAAAATTACACACATATAATTATAAAAAAAAAAAGTCGGCCTAAACCGACTCTTTTTCTTTGGTCAAACATTTTCTCAAATTTTGAAAAGCGCTGATATAAAACAAACCAAAAACAACAAAAAAACAAATTTGTGATATCAGCATTGTTTGATCCTAAAACAACCAACCAATTTTGAGCAAATGTACAAACTATTATAGTAAAATTTTATTAACAAATAAGTTAACGGCCGTATTTAATAAGTTAAAGGTAATGTTAATTTTACAATAGAGAAAAAATCTTAAAATTCATTGCAAAATTCACCAATTTTATTGAAACTTATTCTTCATTCTACATTCTACATTCTTCATTCTTCATTCTACATTAATTTACTCTTCCTCATTATAATAAACCTTATAATACTTTCCTCTCGAGTCTTCGCCTTGTTCTACGTTGTCGCGGTTGCCGTCGATGATGATTTGAATCTTATCGTCGAGACGAATGACTCGCTTATAAGAACGCTGCTGTTTCTTAAAGGCATTGTTTGAAATCATGAAGTTATCGTCAATCGACAAGTCGTTATCAGCTTCGTAATTTTTCTTAAAGTTATGGAAACTCTCGATGACAGCAGGCTGCTCCATGACTTCATTGGCGAATTCTTCAATATCGAAATTGTCTTTCTCCTTAAAGAATTGTAAAGATTTATTAAGTAAATCTATCTGGTCAGCTTTCGTCACTTCAAACTCTTTAGGCAACTCCTGTGTGACGAAGTTCTTCGCCATCGCCATGACGTTATGAGTGTTGGCATATTCATTTTTACACTGACGAAGATGCAAGAAATCGTCGGTCCAATACTGAGCTTCTGTGCCTTTGTTGGTGTTATCCACTACAGAAATCGAGTAACCTTCTCCCCCATTCACATTGAAAATCAAGCAGCCTTTGTCGAGTTTTTTTATATTGATACCTTGTTCGCTTTCAAGTTGGAAGTTATGTTTGTCGCGATGTACTTTCAAGAAAGTGTCTTTATTTTCTGTCTTGAAAAGACCGATTGCATCGACGGTGTTGCTTCCGTGTATGCAGTCTTTGAAGTAAACCGTATAAAACTCGCCGCCTTTTATTTTTGGATGCGAGCTGTTTTCGTAGAGATATTTTGCAAGATTTACAGATTGTTCATACAACTCCGTCGGCTCGTCAAAAATCTTCGACACCGCGCCATAAACCACGTTATATTCCAGTCCGCTGTCGTGATAAAAATGAAAGAACTCGCCTGGCGTGAACGCATTCAAGAAAAATTTCGTCAATATATTTTTCATGTCACTGTCGAGAGACACGTTTGATTTCGATAAGCTTAGACCTTCTTCCGCTGCCTTGTTACCAACAAGATGCAACGACATATGAGATATTGTTGTTTCCATGACGCAAAGATAGGGAAAAACTAAGGCTGTTAGTTGTTGGCTTTTGAACTTTTTTTAAGACACTGAGTTGCTGAGTTGCTGAGTTGCTGAGTTGCTAAGTCTATAAGTCAGAGTCAGTGTCTGAGTTCAGAGTTCAGAGTTCTGGGTTCAGGGTTCAAAAAAAAAGCGACCCTCAGGTCGCTTTTTTCATGGTCTCAATCCAGAGCCTCCTTGTAACGAAATCGTCTCTCCTGTTACGAAAGAAGCATCATCTGATGCCAAGAACACGCACACTCTTCCGATGTCTTGCATAGGGTCTGCGAAGCGTCCTAGTGGAATGCTTTGTATCGTTTTCTCGAAGAGTTCAGGATAGTTTTCTTTCCATTCTTTGAGGCTTTCTGTCATGGCAAGCGGAGCAACCATGTTGACTCTCACGCCGTCAGGTCCCCATTCTGTTGCAGCGACTCTTGAAAGTCCTCTGATACCTTCTTTAGCAGCAGCGTATGAACTCTGTCCTGGTTTACCGAAAAGTCCAGCACCAGAAGCGAAGTTAATAACAGAACCTTTTGTCTCTTTGAGATAAGAGAAAGCCTCTCTCATATAAAAGAATGTGGCATATAATCCAGAATTTATGGCTAAATCAAAATCTTCTTTGGTGTGTTCGATGAGCGATAATCCCGACTTAGAAGCCTGGGCGTTATTAATTAATGTGTTGATTTTACCGAATGTCTCTATCGTCTTAGCGATGACTTCTTTTATACGAGCTTCGTCGGCACCGTCAGCGACCATCGCCAAAACCTTGACGCCATATTCTGTTTCAAGTCTTTCCTTGGCGTTCAACAATCTGGCTTCGTTCCTGCCAGTGATGACGATGTTAGAACCTTCTTTCGCAAAAGCACATGCCAAACCGAAACCAATTCCTTTACCGCCACCTGTGATTATCGTTACATTATCTTGAAGTTTTTTCATAATATCAAATTTTGTATTTTTCATTCATTCATTAACAACGCAAAAATAGAACTATTGTTCGCACAAGTCAAAACGATATTTTAAATAATGTCATCGATTATTTCGATTGATGTTATTTTTTCTCTTTTTACCGCAAAAAGAGAAACAGAAAAGCTCGCCGCTGCGTCTAAATCCGCTAAAATTATGTCTCTTTCGCTAAACAAAAATAACTCGCTTCGCTCAAACAGATTTTTGTTTTTAACGCTCTATCGACATAATTTCTTAACGCTATTTAGCCGAGGCGGCAGGGATGACGGCTTTGACTAAAGATTACGACTTTTTAAAGATGTCTTTCGTTACATGTATATAACCATGCGTTTTATCTGTAAGATTATAGAAATATTTAACCTTTTTGTATTCCAACACTTGATTATTTTCTATTATTCCAATATACCAATCACGATAAGCCCATTCAAAAATGCAAGTCTTATCATTTTCAAAATCCAAATCCCAAGAAGCATCTGGCATTGTGGTCTTTATATCTACGGATAATCTTTTCCATAATACTATTCTACGATTTGCACTCCAATTCTCTTTACGACATTTACTAATCAATAGTTTGTAAAAATCAGGCAAGATTTCATCGCTACACTCATTATGACTTTCTATTTTTATAAAATCCGTTGATACACAAAGATTCATTCCTTCAGTTGTAACAATATTATCTATTTCTACAACAAGATTCCTTTTCTTCTTAAAATATTTAATGTAATCATATACGAAAGATTTTCCTATCCCCCTATTTCTTAAATCTGGCTTTATACAAATTATCTTTATACGTATTACTTTATTAAACTTCAAATATGTTATAAAGCCATCGGCGTTGCCATTGTTTCTGTACAATAAAAACGTACCATCCCTAAAGTAGTGTTTAATAATATTTATATTCCCGTAGAAATTATCGCAACTATTATTCTCAAAAGCTTCTCTTAACCAATTTTCAATGTAAAGAATATCTTTTTCTGTAATTTTGTCATCTATAATAAAATTATCATTCATTTTTTATCGCATTAAAAACACTAAACAAAAATAAGAATATATAATTCAATCCTTATAATTTATACAACAAAAAAAGTCGTCAATGACGACTTTTTTTTACTCCTAACTCCACACTCCTAACCCCTAACTGATTAAATCCACTTAACCAATGCGAAGTCTTGTCTGTGTGGCAATAATTCGTGTGTTGGATATATTCTGAATGTGTAGTCGAACATACCGGCTTTGTTCAATGGAAGGTCGATGTAATATCTTGCCCAGCCTTCGCCAGCGTCAACGAGTTGAAGTTGTTCAACTTTCATCACCTTGTCGTTGCCGTTCTTGTCTTTAGTACCAAATACTATCTCAATGCCGACATCGCCTCTGTTCAATCCTGGTGTCTTCAATGTGATTTCAGCTACGATAGCGTCACCGAAGTTGAGTGACCTCACACTTGGATCTGGAATCTTGATAGCTTCGACTTCAATCTTATCCCAGTTAGCCTCGACATTCTTCTTCCATGCTGCGATTTCAAATGCTTTTTGATAACGGTTTTCGCGCATCATGTCTGTTCTCTCGATGAGTTTGTTATAATATTGAGCGAAGTAATCGTCGAGCATTCTCTTCATTGTATAATTTGGAGCGATTTGCATCAAGTTGTTCTTCACATACTTAACCCATTGTGTTGGAACGCCGTTTTCATTTCTGTCGAAGTATAATGAAACGATTTCGTTTTCGATGAGGTTATATATTGTCTCAGCGTCGAGTTCGTCTTGGTAGCGTTGGTCGCTGTATGTTCTTTCTTCTTGAAGAGCCCAGCCAGCTTGAGGACGGAAGCCTTCTGCCCACCATCCGTCGAGGACTGAGAGGTTCAATGTTCCGTTCATGACGGCTTTCTCACCACTTGTACCAGAAGCTTCGAGAGGACGTGTTGGAGTGTTCATCCAGATGTCGACGCTGCTAGTCAATATCTTACCGAGTTCCATATCGTAGTTATTCAAGAAGATAACCTTGCCTGCGAACTCTTTCTTTCTTGATGTCTCGATAATCATCTTAATCAAATCCTGACCTGCTTTGTCGTTAGGGTGAGCCTTACCTGCGAAGAGGAATACAACAGGTTTTTCTGGATTGTTAAGAAGTTCCGCAAGACGTTCTATATTATTGAATAACAAGTGAGCACGTTTGTATGTAGCGAAACGACGAGCGAAACCGATGATGAGAGCGTTTTCGTTGAAGTTTTCTATTGTATTGATAATCAAAGAAGGACTTTCTTGACGACGTTGCATGTCTTCAACGACCTTTACTTTGAGATATTCTGTAAGACGATGTTTCAAGTCTTTCTTGATATTCCATACTGTCTCGTCTGCGACATTGTTAATCTTTTCCCATACTTTTGTATCTGATTGTACGTCAACGTAGTCTTTACCAAGCACTTCTCTATAAAGTCTCTGCCATGAGAAGTCGGTCCATGTTGGGAGGTGAACGCCGTTTGTGACGTAACCGATGTGGTTTTCTTCTGCGAAGTAACCTGGCCACATTTGTTGGAACATCTCTCTTGAGACGCGGCCGTGAATCTTACTTACGCCATTGACTTCCTGGCTGAGGTTTGTTGCCAAGACGCTCATAGAGAATTTCTCGTATGGGTCGTTGTGACGAATCTTACCGAGGTTCATGAAGTCGTTCCAGCTGATATTCATACGGCCTGGATAATGAGAGAGATATGTTCTCATGAGGTGTTCTTCGAATACGTCGTGACCTGCAGGAACTGGAGTGTGTGTTGTGAACAATGTTGATGTTCTGACCAATTCCTTAGCGACGTCGAAGTCGAGGTTATGACGTGTGATATATACGCTTAATCTTTCCAATCCGCAGAATGCAGCGTGACCTTCATTGCAGTGATATACTGTAGGTTTAAGGTTGATTCTGTCCATCAATCTGATACCGCCGATACCGAGGAACATCTCTTGTTTGATACGCATTTCGCTGTCGCCGCCATAGAGTTTTCCTGTAATGCCTCTGTCTTCTGCTGAGTTTTGTTCGATATCTGTATCAAGGAGATACAAGCTGATGCGACCTACAGGAACGCGCCATGCCTTTGCGTAGACTGTACGACCAGGGAATGCGATATTGATAACGACTTCTTCTCCGTTTTCATCGCGGACGATTTCCATTGGAAGTGTTGAGAAGTTTTGTGGGATATATTCTGAGAGCTGCTCGCCCCATACAGAAAGGTCTTGTGCGAAGTATCCGTAGCGGTATAAGAGACCGATAGCCACCATATTAGCATTAGAGTCGGAAGCTTGTTTGAGGTAGTCGCCTGCCAAGATACCGAGACCTCCTGAATAAATCTTAAGGCTCTTTGTCAAGCCGTACTCCATGCTGAAGTAAGCGATAGTGTGGTCGTCAGCAGGTTTAGCTGACATATATTCTTTAAAACGAGCGTAAGTAGAATTCAACTTTTCGATGAATGCCTTGTCGTTTTCCAATGCCTCGATTTGTGCCTTTGACAAGTTCTTCATCAAAGCTATTGGGTTGTGTTCCACAGCTTTCCATGCTTGTGGGTCTATTGAAGAGAACAATTCTGTTGCGTCGACATCCCAGCACCACCAAAGGTTTTGTGAGAGTTCTTGCAACTTCTGCATATCTTCTGAATAAACTGGTTCTACGATGATTCTCTTCCAGTTAGGTGTGTCTTGCTTTTGGTAATTAAAGTTTCTCAAAATCTCGTTATATTTTTTTGTTTGTTTCAAATAATCACGACCGCGCAATTTATCCAAAGCGATGTCGTATGCTTCTAAATAATTGTCGATGAGTTCATTCCACTCGAATTTCTTAACCAAATCCAAAGCGTTTTTCTTCACAGCAGCGATTTGTTTTTCATCTTTTGAAGTGAAACTCAAAATTATCTTGACGATATCGTCTGTCACCACAGCTCCGTTGCCTTCTTCACGATGAACGATAGCGACTGACTCATGGTCGAATTTCTCATCTTGGATGTAACGACCGAAGCCTGCGAGGTCTGTTGTTATCGTTGGAATGCCGTGAGCGATGCTTTCCATTGGCGTGTAACCCCATGGTTCATAATATGATGGGAATACAGAAAGATCGAATGCTGATAAGAAATCGTTGTAATTGATATTGAATACGCCGTCATTGCCGTTTAGGTATGAAGGAACGAAGATAACTTTCACCTTATCGCCTTCATTGTTTTGCAATCCGTTTTCTCTCAATGAGTTAAGAACTGCATCATATTCATAATCAAAGATGTGATGTGTGCATGGAAGTTCGGTGTGACCTTCGACAGATTTCTTGCCTTCGAGACGATATTGTAATTCTTTGTAGATACCTGAAATATTAGCTGGCACTGCTATGACAGCGACGACTTCTTTTTTAAGGTTTTGGTCTTTGTTAAGTTTGCCTAAAGCATTGATGAATAAGTCGATGCCTTTATTTTTAAATTCATATCTTCCACTGTTGATGATAAAGAAAGCGTCATCAGAAGTCTTTGTTCCAGAAAGAGTTTCGAGTACGCTCAATATCTTTTCTCTTGAAGCTTTTCTCTTTTCTGATGCTGTCTTTTCATCGAGGATATATGATTCGTTGATGCCGTTTATTGTGATGACATCTGGTTCGCGTTGCAAGAATTGTTTACATTCTTCTGCTGTCACTTCACTCACTGTTGTAAACACGTCAGCGTTTTGTGCTGCGTTATATTCCATTGACTGTTGTGAAGTTATGTTAAATCTGTTAGCCATTGCTGCTGGCTCGAATGTATCCAAATCGTTATAGAGAGCGAGTCCGTTTCCGCTTATTGCGCGACCGAGATATGTTGCGTGTGTTGTGAAAGCTGTTGCGATTTGAGGGCATTTTTCTTTAAGGTAAAGAACGCCAGCGCCTGTCATCCATTCATGGAAATGAGCGACGATGTTGTCATCGCTTTCTATGTTCCATTTTATGAAGCTTTCAATTACCTGACCTGCAGCGTAACCGAAGAGAACTGGGTCGATGTAATCCCACTGACCGCGAAGAGAATCGAGATGATATTGTTCCCAAAGATGAGCCAATATCTCATTTTTCTGAGGATATAAAGTTGTATAGTCAACTAAAATTGCGAGAGGCTTGCTGTTGAGTTTCCAGCGACCGATTCTTACTTTAAGACCTTGTTCCAAAGCCTTCTCGCGCCATTCTGAGAATAAAGTTGTATCTTCAATGAAATATAAAGTCTCATGTGATTCTTTAACCACATCGGGACCTATGGTTATGTAATTATCACCTATTTCCTGCTTTACTTCATCTGCCTTTGTCGATAACACGGTGTAGATTCCACCGACCATGTTACAGACTTCCCAACTCGTTTCAAAAAGATAATTTGGAGTTTTCATTAAATTCTACTAGTTATATTATATATATATATTAAAATTGTCATCCATACATACAACAATATCAACTTATAAAAGTTTATAAGTCAATATGTTATAAATATTATAGACTGAAAATCAGAGTTTTTACACTCTTTGCAAAGATAATAAAAGACAAATGACAAATGACAAAAGACAAAAGTTTTTTTTCAAAAAATTAAAGATTTTAACAATTATATTATTCTGATAATTCTGAAATTGACTAATTACAAAGGGACGCCAAATGACGCCCCTATAATTTATCTTTTAAAATAAAGTTAATAGTTAATAGTTAATAGTCAATAGTCAATAGTCAACAGTCAACGGTTAATCTTTCTTCGAAACTCTTTCGTTAAAATCTGTTAAGATATTCATGTAATTGATATAATAATCGTATGGTGACACATTACTATATTTTGTACATAATCCGCTGAAATGATGTGCGTCTTGAAGTGCGTTCCAGTCGCGAATGACGTCTTCATCTTTAGAACGTTTCACCTTATTAGCGCATGAATATAATGTTTGCAAAGCATCATCTTGAAGGTCGTTGCCCATCCATATTGAAAGGTCGCGCTCCTCGCCCATCATTGACAAAGGAACTGGCGCGTCAATCATACCGACTGTCTGCAACTTATCAGTCATTTCTGATGGCTTTGCGTATTCAATATCACTGTTATTGAAAATAGCTTCAGGAAGATATTTCATGAAATCCATAATGCCTGTTGAAGCGTCCAACTTATCTCCGAATGTGTCGTAATTGATGCAGATGTTAACGACTTCATCATCATTGGTTTCTTTAAGTTTTTCAACAAATGTCTCTGTTGTGATATTCTCATTTGCAAAACGTAATGTAAGGTCGTCACTGAGATTGTAATTACGCAACAAAACTCTCAACTTAGGATTTATAGAGTTGGCATACATATAGTTAGGACTCTTCCATCCGAGAACGTGTTTTGCACCTTCGGTAAGCATGAGGTTAAATCCCATCTCTGCCACGTCTGCGCCTATTTCATTTGAATAAACCAATTCTGTATTGACGAATGTCTTTGGCGTCACGCCGAAAGTCTCTTTCATTAACTTCTTATGCTCAGCGACTTGTTTTTTAAACACATCCAAATTGTGCAACGATGCCAGAGAATGTCCGCAAGTACCGGCAAGGACTTCAACGTTGCCTGTCTTAACAAGTGTCTTGAAGCTTTCCAAAGCATCTGGAGCGTACTGCTGCATCTGCTCTATCGCCTGTCCAGAGAAATAGAAAGCGTATTTAACTTTGTCGCCATAACGTTTTATCTGTTCCATAAGAATCTCATTCATTGGAAGATAACAACGGTCGGCACGACGACGCATCTCTGTCCTGTTTCTGTATTCGTCATTATAAAAATGTCTCTTTCCTACGTCAAAGAAACGATAAGTACGCAAGTTATATGGTTGGTGCACTTGAAAGTAAAAACAGATCGACTTACTCATAATGTATATTTTTTTAGTTTTTTTAATTCTTACGGCGATGCCATAAGTTATATCTATATAAGCCTTTCAGGCTAGTCCTTACGGCGATGCCATAAGTTATTTCTGTTCAAGCCTTTCAGGCTTTTATGTTTTTTTTATTATTTTTTTAAATTAATTGCTTTTTCGTAAACATCTTTAATCTTCTTGGAAGCGAATTCCCATTTCAGGTTATCGACTTCTTCCTTGCCAGCTTTCTTGAAATGCTCGCTGAGTTTTGGATAATGACAGAGTCCGTAAATTGAATCTGCGAGTCCATTGATGTCCCAGAAATCGACTTTAAGAACGTTTTCAAGGACTTCTGAAACGCCAGACTGTTTCGATATCACGCAAGGAACGTCGAGGCGCATTGCTTCGAGAGGCACGATACCGAAAGGCTCTGATATTGAAGGCATCACGAAGACGTCAGACATCGCGAACATCTGGTCGACGTCGTTACCTTTAAGGAATCCTGTGAAGTGGAAGTTTGCGCCCATTTTCAGCTGTGCCACACGACGAATCATCTTAGGAAGAAGGTCGCCAGTACCAGCCATCACGAAGTGAATCGTCGGGTCGTATTGCAAAATCTTATGTGCCGCTTCAACGAAGTATTCAGGTCCTTTCTGATAGGTGATACGTCCGAGGAAAGTAACGACTTTATTCTTCAGACCGCAGGTCTCATATTCAGAACGTTTCTTGTCGTTTGGTTCAACGGCATTATGCACTGTTATGACTTTATCCGGATTGATGCCGTATTTCTCGACTACGATTTTTCTTGTCAAGTCGCTGACGGTGATGACGATGTCGGCAGCTTCCATGCCGCGACGCTCGATAGAATAAACGAGGGTGTTGATATTCTCGCCTGAGCGGTCGAATTCAGTTGCGTGCATATGAACCACGAGAGGTTTTCCTGTCGTTTCTTTTGCGGCGATGCCAGCGGAATATGTAAGCCAGTCGTGAGCGTGAATCACATCGAATTCGTCTTTATGTTCTAATGCTAAAGAAGAACCGATAAGAGCATAACGAGAAACCTCTTCCATGAGATTTGCGCCATATTTTCCAGAGAACTCATAACGTGGCATAAAGACAGGACTTTGGAAATGATTTGAAGCACGTTGTTCCTCAACGATTTGTTCAAAACGTTCTGGACCAACGTATGGAATAATATTAGAGCCTATTTCCATATATTGCACTCTATCCCAATAAGATCTATCTTTCTCGTTATCAATATTGACAGTCACATCGCTTGCATTAAGAAGACGTACATTGGTCTCATCTTCGTCGCCATGAGCCTTTGGAACCACGAAAAGCACATCAACGCCGTTTTTGGCGAGGCCTTTTGTCATTCCGAAACAAGCTGTGCCGAGACCTCCAGTGATATGAGGAGGAAATTCCCAGCCAAACATCAACACTTTCATAATATTATTTTTTCAATCCGTCAATAACATATTTTAAATACAATAAAGCAGCTACGCTTGTCGACTGTGAGATGCAACCTCTAGATTCGTGTGGAGGATTTCCATCGTAAATCTCAGAAATCGTACCAATGCCATTTTCTGCTATAACATCTTCAAATGATTTGTACAAATCTTCGAGATACGGCAATGATGTTTTACCATAAAGAGTCAATGCTGCATCTGTATAAGGCATTATAAGCCATGGAAATACTGTTCCGTTATGATATGCGGTCTCTCTTTCCCTATGATTGCCGATAGTCACTTCTCTATAAAACTCAGAGCGTGGAGACAATGAACGTAAGCCTCTGTTTGTCAGCAATTCTGAACGAGTAATGTCAAAAATCTTCTTCTTTAACTCGTCGTTAAGCGGACAATAAGGCAATGATATAGCAATTAACATGTTAGGACGTACCATATCATTTTTCTCATTATCATTTACATAATCGTAAAAGACATCATTTTGTTCATCATAGAAACATTTTGTAAATGATTTTTCAATATCATCAGCGATGTCATTCCATTTCTTCAAGTCTGGATTTTTCTTATCGGCGTCTTTCAAGAGCTCAACAGCATAACGCAATGCATTGTACCATAGAGCATTTATCTCTATATCGAGACCAGTTCTTGGAGTATAAGGCTTTCCTTCGCAGAACACATTCATCCATGTGAGAGCGAGGTCTTCGTTTCCAGCATAAAGAAGTCCGTTTTCCAATGTCTTTACGTTGAAGTCAGTTCCTTCAATGAAAGCATTTAAAATCTTAGACATCACTTCGCCATAATCTTTCCATATCGACTTCTTCGTCGCGCCGAGCATGCTTTCATATTTCTGAAGCACGAGGAACAGCCAAAGCGGAGAGTCGACTGCTGTATAATATAAAGATTTCTGGTAATATCTATTTGAGAAGAAAGGACCTTGCATAGTATCGATGAGGTACTTCAAAAGCTCTTTGAAAGTCTTCTTGTCACCTGCTGTAAGGACGAGACCTGGTATTGACAGAAGCGTATCGCGACCACAGCTTCCGAACCAAGGGAAACCAGCGAACATACGAGTTCCATCTTTTTCGCGGATTATGAATTGCTGTGCTGAGTTTTGCAGACAGTGTTCGAAGCTGTCGCGAGGAATCCTAGACTCTAGCAATGAGTCAAACTGACGCTTGAATGTAGCTGGGCTTTTCTCTTCAAGACCTGCAGAAACGATGATTGACTCGCCTTCTTTCAAGTTTACATCAAAGAAACCTGGTACATAAAGATCCTCGACTGCATCGTAGCCGCGTTCAAATTCTCTGATATAAAAATTGTTGTAATACCAAAGAGGCGCGTGTGTATATTCTGTGCTTTTTGAAATCTGGAGACATAACTTGTCATAGTTTTCGTACATCTGCCATGACGCACCATTTTTCAAAGGCATATACTTGCGATTAGCATCGTAATTCTCATGTGTCAGGCTGTGGACATTGCGGAATGCCAAAAATGGCTGTAAACGCAATATAATAGGCTGAGCGGCTTCAATAACATTATACCTTATATATATACGGTTTTCGTTCTCTGCAAAGATATACTCTTTGGTTATTTTCGTTCCTCCTACCCTATACAATAAAGTCGGAATAGGTTCAGCGGAAAACTCTCTCAGATATTTATGTCCGTGAGGCATTATAGTTCCATCTTCGTACTGATGGACGCCAAAATGAAACTCCTCCTTGTTAACAATAACAGTCTCGTCAATAGATGATAGCAAGACATGATTGTAATTGTCTAGCTGCGGCTGTGGCACAACCAGCAGTCCGTGATACTTTCTAGTATTACAACCGATTATAGTAGTATTGCAAAAGGCACCTGACCTATTAGAACGTAAAATCTCCTTGTTCATAGTAAATTCTAGGTTTACCAAATGCTGCTTGTCAAAAGAAATATATGCCATTTTGTAAGAATTTCATTATTTTTATAGTCTTGCAAATTTATTTTTTTTGTTAGAAAAAAACAAATATTTTAATAGTTAATTTTTCTTTTTTTTTAAAACATCGACTGTTGTCTATTGATTATTGATAACAAAATAAAAAAGGCCGAAGAATTTTCTTCGACCTTTTTGTTAAAATCTAGAACTCCAGAATTCCAGAATTCCTATTACTTAACGATGATTCTCTTAACAACAACTTCACCTTTTGTTACCATTTTTACGAGGTAAGAGCCTTTGGCGAATGATGTTACATCAATCATTGTCTCTTCTTGATTTACATCTTCTGAATAAACAATCTTACCATCGATTGAGAATATAATAAGACTTTCAATTTCATTGTTTGATGTAATTCTTACATATTCACTTGCTGGGTTTGGATAAACTTCAAAGATGTGGTTTAATTCTGATACTGATGAACCACCTTCTACGAGGAACTCAACCATTGTGACTTTGCCAAATACGCTGTCTGCATTAACAGCTTGTGCAATTACATAGTAT
Source organism: Bacteroidales bacterium (assembly GCA_045657145.1). GTDB lineage: Bacteria > Bacteroidota > Bacteroidia > Bacteroidales > F082 > Limimorpha. The sequence continues at coordinate 24,010 of JAZOSK010000084.1, forward strand.
TCAACGTTTGATTCTACTGTGAATTCTTTTGTTGTAATACCTTCAAGGAAATCTTCATTACTATTGAGTCTTTCCATCAATGCATCTTCACCTATTGTATCAGCTTCTGCCTTTTCAATGATTATGTAATGATATTCAACTGTATTTTCATTTGGTGTAGCTGTAATTGAAACTAAGGTGTCAGATACTTCTTTAACTTCTATTTCAACTATTGCTGGACCTGCTTCTTCAACCATGAACTCGACTTGTGTCATTTCTCCAATCATGCCGTCAGCGTTCTTGCCTTGTGCTATGACGTAATACTCAACATTTGATTTGATTGTGTATGTCCATTCGTCAACGCCATTCAAGTCATTTGCTGATTCAAGCTTTTGAATCAAGGCTTCTGCGCTGAGTGTGTCAGCTTCTGCCTTTTCAATGACGATGTATTGGTATGAAACTGTGTTTTCGTTTGGTGTCGCTGTAACCTTAACTGATGATTTAGACACTTCTTCAACAACAATTGATACCGCTGCTGGACCTGCTACTGTGAACTCGACTTGTGTAATCACGCCGTTCATATCATCAGCGTTGACAGCCTGTGCCATCACGTAATATGCAAGGTTTGATTCTACTGTGAATTCTTTTGTATTAGCAGCTTCGAATTTGTTTTCGCTGGCGTTAAGTCTTTCTGCAATTTCTTCTGATGTCATTGTATCAGCTTCTGCCTTTGCGATGATAATGTAGCTGTATTCAACTGCGTTTTCATTTGGTGTAGCTGCAACTGTTACTGTTGTCTCATTCAATTTCTCAACTGCTATTGCCACTGTTGCTGGACCTGCTACTGTGAACTCGATTTGTGTCATTTCGCCAATCATGCCGTCAGCGTTCTTGCCGCGTGCTATGACATAATATTCAACATTTGATTCAACTGTATATGTCCATTCGTCAACGCCTGTCTGGCTGTTTGCAGCTTCAAGCTTTTGAATCAAGGCAGCTTCGTCCATTGCCTCAGCTTCTGCTTTTTTAATAACGATGTATTGATATGAAACAGTGTTTTCGTTTGGTGTTGCTGTAACCTTAACCGATGTCTCATTCAATTTTTCAACTGTTGTTTCAACTGCTGCTGGACCTGCTACTGTGAATTCTTCTTTTGTAACAACGCCCCATTTATCGTCTCTGTTCTTACCTTGTGCAACAACATAATATGCAACATTTGATTCTACTGTCATTGAATATGTATCAACGATGCTGTCGATATAATTTACATTTTCATTGAGGCGTTGCATCAAAGCGTCTTCTCCCATTGCATCAGCTTCATCCTTTTCAATTACTATATAATGATACAAAACTGTATTTTCATTTGGTGTTGCTGTAATTGTTGCTGATGTGTATGACAATTTTTCAATTTCAATATCAATTTCTGATACTCCAGCTTCTGCTCTTGTCTTAACAACAAGTGTATTCAAATCACCTTCTTTACCTTCTATATCTATTGGAAGAGCGTAGATTGTGTAATTTGTGCTTGGCAATAAATTTTCCCATGTTGCTGTGTAAGCTGCTGTTTGTTTTTCGCCATTTGACTTAACAACTTCTGCGTTTACTGTTTCTGTTGATTCAGCAATCATGAAATAATATTCAACACAGTCTGTGTTTGGTGCGAATGATGTAGTCATTGAATATGTCAAAGCTGCATCTTTTGTAATCACAACTTGTGGAACGAGAGCATTTGTTGTGATTGTTACAGACTTGATTGCTCCGTTGAATCCGTCAACGTCAACTGGAAGAACGTAGATTGTATAAGCTGTATTTGATGTCAAGTTTTCAAATGTCTTTGTTAATTCAGCTTCTCGTTTTTCACCGTTTGCCTTGATGATAGAAGCATCAACAACTTCATTTTCAGTTATCATGAAATAATACTCTGTACAATCAGCATTTGGAGTGAATGTAGCTGTAATTGATTTAGCAGCGACATTACCTCTTTCAACATTAACTTGTGGAGCAAATGCTTGTGTCTTGATTGGAGTTGTGCTTAATGGACCATTTCCTTCAACATCAATTGAAAGAACGTAGATTACATAATCTGTATTAGAGATTAAGTTTTCAAATGTCTTTTCGAAAGCTGTTGTTTGTCTTTCGCCTTCAACCTTGACTTTTGCTTCGTCTACAGTTTCTGTCGCTGGAGCAATCATGAAGTAATATTCAGAACAGTCTGAATTTGGAGTGAATGTTACTGTTGCTGATTTTGTC
>JAZOSK010000085.1:0-3436 GCA_045657145.1 Bacteroidales bacterium
TTCAAAACGGATGGTATCTTTTGATGCCATCCTTTTGTCGTTTTTAAAAGTACAGTTGTAAATAATTATCTAAAGTATATATTTACTTTTTTAAAAATAAACAACTTATTATGATTAAAATTAAAAAAGGTATTGATATTCACCTTGTTGGCGAAGCAAAAAAAGAGGTAAGAAATTATGAACCTCAGATTTTCGCCATCAAACCTCACGATTTTATCGGTGTAATACCAAAATTGCACGTGGCAGAAGGTGATGAAGTAAAAGTCGGTACCGTTTTGTTCCACGACAAGAAAAACGAAGAAGTTTTATTCACATCTCCTGTGTCAGGTAAAGTGAAGGAAGTTGTCCGTGGTGAAAAACGCGTCATCTTGAAAGTCGTCGTAGAATCAGACGGCAAATATGAAGCTATCGACTTCGGTAAAGCTGACCCTTCAAAATTATCACGCAATCAAGTGATAGAAAAAATGATCCAAAGCGGAACATGGACAATGCTCCGTCAACGTCCTTATTCTACAATCGCTAAGTCTCAAGATAAACCTAAATGTATTGTCGTTTCTATGTTCGATACAGCTCCAATGGCTCCAGATAACAACTTTATCGTTGCTAACCAAATGGACGCTATCAAAGCTGGCGCTGAGGCTCTCGCTAAATTAACAGACGGTCAAGTTTATCTTAATGTCAATTCAGAAGAGACAGAAAAAGCTCTCGCTTCATTGAAATTCTCAGCAAAGAACATTTCTGTTAACGTATTCCAAGGACCTCATCCAACAGGTAACGTAAGCACTCAACTCAACGTCTTATCACCAATAAATAAAGGTGAAGTCGTATGGTACTGCTACGCTCAAAACCTCATCAGCATGGGTAACCTCTTCCTTACAGGTAATTACGATAGCAAGAGAATTTTCGCTTTCACAGGCTCAGAAGTAAAAGAACCAGTTTATTACTCAACACGCATCGGCGCTGATTTGTCAGGTTTATATAACAACATTTCATCAGAAAATGTTCGTATCATCAGCGGCAACGTATTGACAGGTACAAAAATCAATGGCAACAACGTTTTGGGATTCTACGACACCCAAGTCTCTGTTATTCCAGAAGGTGACCATTATCAACTCTTTGGCTGGTTGGCTCCTAACTTCAAGAAGTTCACTTCAACTAACACAATGGGCGCATCATTATGCAAGAAGAGCAGCAAAGTGCTCGACACTAACCTCAACGGTGGCATCCGTCCGCTCATTATGACAGGTAACTTCGAGAAAGTTTTCCCATTCGACATCTATCCAATGCAACTCATCAAGGCTTGTATCATCAAGGATATCGACCAAATGGAAGAACTTGGAATCTATGAAATCGATGCTGAAGATTTCGCTTTGTGTGAAGTCATCGATCCATCGAAAACTCCAATTCAACAAATCATACGTGAAGGTTTAGAATTGCTTCGCAAAGAAATGAACTAATCGAATATCAATATTATGGGATTACGTAAATTTATAGATAAAATAAAACCTAACTTTGAAGAAGGCGGCAAACTTTATTGCTTCCACTCATTCTTCGATGCAATGGAGACATTCTTCTACGTTCCTAATAAGGTTACTATCAACGGTGCTCACGTCAGAGACGCTGTCGATATGAAACGTAACATGATTTATGTCCTCATCGCTCTTATTCCTTGCTTCCTCTTCGGAACATGGAACATTGGTTACCAACATTTCCTTTCTCATGGTGAAGCCGCTACATTGATGCAAAACTTCGGTTACGGCTTGATGAAGATTTTACCTCTTTACATCGTGAGTTATGTTGTAGGTCTTGGCATTGAAATCATCTTTGCACAAGTCAGAAAAGAAGAAGTCAACGAAGGTTTCTTCGTAACAGGCTTCCTTATTCCTTTAATTATGCCTGCTGATGTGCCATTGTGGATGCTCGCTATCGCTGTAGCTTTCGCAGTTATCATCGGTAAAGAAGTGTTCGGCGGCAGCGGTATGAATGTCGTCAACCCTGCACTTCTCGCACGTGCTTTCTTATTCTTCTCATATCCATCACAAATGTCAGGCGACGGCATCTGGATCGCAGAAAAAGCTGATGCTTACTCAGGTGCAACACCTCTCGGCACATTATTGAACGGCGGTGGAGTTGAACAACTTCCAAGCATGATGGAAATGTTCATCGGAACAATTCCTGGCAGCGTTGGTGAAACATCAAAAATCGCTATCTTATTAGGCGCATTGTTCCTCATCGTTACAGGCGTAGCAAGCTTGAGAATCATCCTCTCAACATTCGTAGGCGCAGCAGCATTAGGTTTGTTATTCACAGCAATCGGCGTTTCAGAGGTTCCATTCTACTATCATTATTTGATGGGCGGCTTCATGTTCGGTGCTATCTTCATGGCAACAGACCCTGTTACAGCAGCACAGACAAATTGCGGTAAGATCATCTACGGTTTCCTCATCGGTGCTATGGCAGTATTGATTCGCGTTGCTAACCCAGGTTACCCAGAAGGTATGATGCTCGCAATCTTGTTACTCAACGTATTCGCTCCATTGATCGACTACTGCGTAGTAGCAATGAATATCAGTAAACGTAAAAAACGCTGGGCAAAAGCAGAAAGGAGTGCAAAATGAAAGATAGATATATTTTCTTCTACATCACAGTCTTGACAGCTGTAGTAGCATTATTGTTATCCGTAGCAGCATTGTTGTTACAGCCATATCAAGAAGCAAATATCAACAATGAAAAGATGATGAACATCTTGCAAGCTGCCGACGTAAAAATTGAAGAAGGCGCTAATGTTCAAGAACTTTTCAATAAAGACTGCGTTAAAATGATGCTCGTAAATGGTAAAGGTGAAGTTGTTAAAGAAACAACAGAAAACTACCAAAAATTCGAAGCTTTCACAATGAATTTGAAAGACGAGCTTTATAAGAGAGACAACGGACAAGACTTCGTATTACCAGTTATCGTTATTAATAATGGTAAAGAAAATGTTAACGTTCTTCCTCTCCAAGGTGCTGGTCTTTGGGGTCCTATCTGGGGCTACATCGGCATGACATCAGACTTCCAAAATGTTGTCGGCGTTGTTTTCGACCACAAATCAGAAACTCCAGGTTTAGGCGCTGAAATCACAACAGAAAAATTCAGAAGCCAATTCCAAGGCAAGACTATCTTCAGCAATGGCAAATTCGTATCTGTTGATGTTGTTAAAGGCGGCGTAGCTAACTTGGCAGCTGACCTTCAAAAACACTCTGTTGATGCTATCAGCGGTGGTACTATAACTTCACAAGGAGTTAATAATATGATAGAAAATGTGTTAGGATCTTATTTACCTTATATTGAAAAACAATGAGTAAGAATTTAGAACTTTTAACAGCTCCATTACGCAAGGCAAATCCTGTCACAGTATTAATATTAGGTATCTGCTCTGCTCTCGCCGTAACAGCTA
>JAZOSK010000086.1:0-3315 GCA_045657145.1 Bacteroidales bacterium
GCCAAACAACCTCCCTCTTTCTCTTCACCGTCGTTCCCGTTGTTTTGCGAGTGCAAAGGTACTACTTTTTCCTTTCCGCACAACACTTTTTTAAACTTTTTTCAATTATTTTTTATTTATTTTTTATCTCGCTGATTATTACATGCTTATGAAGACAGAAAATGCTTTTTTGGAGGAAATTATACCCGATTATCGCCAGTTTTCGGCTGTTTCAACGCCTCCTGACGGCGCTTTTTCCCAAAAAAATATCACAAAATCGCAGAAATCGCGGAAAAACCGATGCGGAACACCTACGCTTTTTAACCTCGGATTATCGATGGAATACGACGCAGATGCCATGCGGGAGCCTTCTGATCTTCCTATCTCCACCAAGCGGCACGAATATTTTTATCCACCAATCTACACCAATCGGCACTAATCTCTTTTTTGTTCTCATCATATCCCTCGTATCAGCACGGAGAAAACCGGCTCAACAGCCAACAGCCAAACTACACCTTATTAATTAATATATAGGGGAAACCGGGACCGGGGCGCGCCCAACGCGTTAGGGATTGAAGCGGCATCCTTTTGGAGCGAAGCGGAAAAAGATAGAGCGGAAAGCCCGACGGCGGAGCGAAGCGGAGCCGGAACGCCCAGATTAGCTGTCAGCAGTCAGCGGTCTGCAATCAGCAGTTGAAAACTGAAAACTGAAAGTCCTCCCCGTATCTCGCGAAGCGGCGCGGAGAATGCCTGTGCAAAAAACTAACCTTATTAATTAAACTAGGAACTGAGGATTTGAGGATTTGAAGATTTGAGGAACTGAGGAACTGAGGAATTGAGGAACAGAGGAACTGAGGAATTGAGGAACAGAGGAACTGAGGAACAGAGGAACTGAGGAACTGAGGAATTGAGGATTTGAGTTCAGAGTTCAGAGTTCAACAGTCAACAATTACGACTTTTTAATTATATTTGCATAAACATTAAAAATTACAATTATGAACATAGGAGATAGAATACCAGAAGTCTTAGGCATTGACCAAGACGGCAACGAAATAAAAAGCAGCGATTATAGAGGTAAGAAAATCGTTCTTTATAGTTATCCAAAGGCAAACACCAGCGGCTGCACCGCCGAGGCTTGTTCTCTTCAAGCTCACAAGGCGGAATTAGAAGCAGCTGGATATTCAATTATCGGCGTCAGCAAAGACAAGAAAGAACTGCAGAAGAAATTCGCAGATGCTCAAGGTCTGGAGTTCCCTCTCATCGCCGACACCGACACCACCCTACTCCAACAACTCGGATGCTGGGGAGAGAAAGTGGCTTGCGGCCGTAAGACAATAGGAACTTTACGCACCACGTATCTAGTCAACGAAGATGGCATTATCGAAAAGATATTCGGTCCGAAAGAGATTAAGACAAAGATACATGCGGAACAGATTCTGGGATATATCCACGGATAGACGCGTAATATGGCTCCACGTATCTCGAGGATTTGCACGGATTTTTTATCCACTAATATACACTAATCGTCACGAAAAGGTTTTCTAGTCAACAGCCAATAGCCAATAGCTAATGGCCATTGGCCAACAGTCAAAGCTTGTAGATTTTCCATCCTATTGCAGCGATGATTATCGACATGATTGGACTAAGGATGTTAAAGACACAATAAGGCAGGTAAGACAATGTCGCTACGTTCAAAACCGTGGCGTGTGTCATGCCGCAGGTATTCCACGGAACGAGGGGGCTCGTCACTGTCGCCGAGTCCTCCGCGCTTCTGCTCAGAAGCCGCGACTCGTATCCGTTTTTGTCATAATAATCTTTAAATATATTGCAAGTCAGAATTATCGAGAGATACTGGTCGCTAATGCAAACATTGCTGAATATCCCAGTGAAGACCGTCGAGGCGACGAGCGTGACGGTACGTTTTATAAGTCTCATAATTAAATTGGTGATATTGGCAATCATTCCGCTTGCTACCATGACGCCGCCAAAACACATCGCGCATATTATCAGCCAAATCGTGTTCATCATGCCACTCATGCCGCGCGTCGCAATTAAATCAGTAAGCATTGCATTAGAAGTCTCGACAGAAGTGTTTCCGTAGCAACTAATCATCATTGCTTTTATCATGTCGACGATTGTCGTTTTTTCACCTATATTAATAAGGTGTGAAATTATCTGCGGTTGTGCTATTGGAATGAATATCGCTGCCAGCACCGCGGAGAGGAATAGCACCACAAGCGACGGCAGCTTGAAAAGTATCATCGCCAAGGTCAGAAGCGGTATCATCATAAGCCAAGGACTGATGTTAAAAGTAGAATTTAACGCCTCGGAAAAATCTGCCACATCATAGACAGCTTCATTCCCGAACGAAAATCCTGCTATTAAAAATACTATCAGACTTATCATCATTGCAGGTATTGTCGTTATCATCATGTATTTTATATGTGTAAACAAGGGCACGCCGACTGTCGATGAGGCGATGACGGTAGTGTCGGAGAGAGGAGACACCTTATCGCCGAAGTACGCGCCCGAGATGACGGCGCCGGCAATCCATGAAGTCGATATCCCATAGCCCTGCCCTATTCCTATCAGCGCGACGCCGATGGTAGCGATTGTAGTCCATGAGCTGCCAGTCACAATAGAGACGACAGCCGAGACGACGCAGCATATCACAAGGAAAACCTTCGGATTCACGATTTGCATCCCGTAATATATCATGGTCGGGACCACGCCGCTCAGCATCCATGTTCCGCCGATAGCGCCGATGAGAAGCAGCATCACGATGGCGGAACCGACATTAGCGATGTTTTCTTTTATGCCATCTTCAAACGATTGCCAAGGAATCTTGAAAAACATCATCCCGATAAAAACGCATACTGCAGAAGCGACAAGTAACGCAAGCTGACTCGCGCCTTCCATCACCGAAGTGTCGAAGACTTTTACGACGAAAATAAGAGTAATGATTAGAAATATTATTGGAACAAATGACAATATTAGCTTTGAGCTGCGAGCTATGAGCTTTGGGCTGTTTTTATCTTGCATCTTCATTTTTAATTTGAGTTGCAAAGATAATGTCAGAAAAGAAGAAAAGTTTTATCACGAAGAATGTTTAACCTTTCATTAAATCATTCCGTCTCTCACCAACTCTCAATTATGAATTATGAATTGATTTTAGGGTGTTCCGGCGAAGCCGTCGGGCTTTCCGCTAATGTATAGACGCAAAATATTGCGTCTCTCCCAAAAGGATGCCGCTCCAATCCCTAACGCAGTCGGAGTTGAAAACTGAAAGTGGAAAATTGAAAATTAACTTTCAGTTTTCAGTTTTCAACTTTCAAT
>JAZOSK010000087.1:0-1331 GCA_045657145.1 Bacteroidales bacterium
TTTTGGTGAGAATGCCTTCGAATTTCTTCACCGCTTCCTTCATCTGTTCATCAGATAAAACGGGAGTTAAAATGAAAACGGTTTCGTACTGATTCATAATTTATTTTATTGATAATTAAACAATTAAGTTGAACTTCTATGTTCTATTTTTAGTTTTGCAAAAATAATACTTTTTCTTTTAAAAAGAAAGAAATTTTGAAAAAATATGTAATAATTTATTATTTATTGTTAATCAATTCGTTACATATAAAAATGGCTGCTTTGCCGTCTCCGAAATATTCTGGATATTCTTGATTTTCTTTTTCTTTGAAATGATAATATGCGTCAATTATCTTCTCTTCGTTAGCGTCGGCGATGACAGCTGCTCCGCATTCGACAATCTCTTTCCATTCAGTCTCGCTCCTTATTATAATACATGGCTTTTTGAAAAAAAAGGCTTCCTTTTGCACTCCGCCTGAATCTGTGATGACTAAATCGGCATTCTTTTCCAATCTTATCATTTCTAAAAATGAAGCTGGCGGAATGATATGGATTCTCTCATTATTAATAAGTTCGTTATAAATATCAGAATTTAAATTAACATCTAATAACTTCTTTGTCCTTGGGTGTAACGGGATTATAATTTCTTCTTCTTTTGATAATCTTAACAAAGCTTTGACAATCGTACTTAATCTCTCTGCTTCGTCAGTATTGTTGTTTCTATGTATAGTGCAAAGAATATAATTGTCTTTTGGGATGAAGTCTGTTGTCTGTTGACTGTTGACTGTTGACCCAAAATGCAAACTATTATCATACATCACGTCGCCGCAATGATAAATGCCAGGATTGTCTATCGTGTAAGGTTTCTTGTTTTCTGGGTTGAATCCTTCTTTGATGAGATTGTTGTAACCTGTGGCAGTAGGGGAGAATAGCATTGTTGAACAATGGTCGCAGCATATTCTGTTGATTTCTTCAGGCATCGCCTTGTTATACGAGCGTAAACCAGCTTCTATATGTACGATTGGAATATGTATTTTTGAAGCAGCAATCGCTCCTGCCAAAGTGGAGTTGGTGTCGCCATAGACAACAAGATAGTCTGGCTTTTCTTTGAGAAGAATCTCTTCTATTCCTTCTATCATTTTTGAAGTCTGCACGCCGTGACTGCCGGAACCGACGCCTAAATTATAATTAGGTGTAGGTATTCCGAGTTCATCGAAAAACACTTGTGACATGTTTTCATCATAATGCTGTCCGGTGTGAACTATTACTTCGTTTATCTCGTTCGAGAAATTTTCCTTAATCGCGCGACTCAATGCTGCAGCCTTGATAATCTGCGGTCTTGCTCCTATAAT
>JAZOSK010000088.1:0-1848 GCA_045657145.1 Bacteroidales bacterium
TGCCCAGTTGGTGCTATTTCTGAAGGCGACATCTATGTAATTGATGCTGATGCATGTGTTGGCTGCGGCTCATGTGCTGGTGCATGTCCAAACGATGCTATCGTCGAAGATTAAGAATTAAAATTTTATTCGTTAAAAGGGAAAAAAAGCTCGGCAGAAATGTCGAGCTTTTTTTTATTTTAGGTCAACGGACAACTGACAACAGTCAACAGACTTTTTCCACAAAACGCTAACAACAAAAAAACGTGTCAACAATCCTATTATAAGTATTGTTGACTCGTCTCTACTGACTGCTGATAGCTGACAGCTGATAGCTAAGCCTCCTTCTCCGCTTCGTCAATATTTTCCTTAATCTGATTCATGACTTTATCCAATGCCATCAGATCTTCTTCTTTTATATTTTTCAAGACGTTTCTCATCATGCCTATGGCAACTTCTGTGGTTCTGGACTTCAGCTTCATTCCTTCTTCTGAAACGACGATATTGTTGACACGACGATCAGTTTTGTTGACCTGACGATAAACGAGTCCTTTTTTCTCTAATGAGTCGATGAATTTTGTCACTGAATTTTTGTCTTTCTGGATGATGTCGGCAATGGCTTGCTGCGACATCACTTCAGCATCCCACAAGATATCCATCACAAGATATTGTTCTGGAGTGAGATTTATGTCGTTACGACTAAGTTCTTTGGCGAAATATTTTATCAAAGAACAATTGACGATGTTAATGTAAACTGCGATTTTTTTTATTAAAAGCATAATATCATTTTTTTAGTGGACTATTCGGCTCGTTAGCCATCATTCTATATTCAACTTTATCTGTCACTCGAGGCATGTTTCTACTTGCAAAAAGTGTCGCTTTACCAAGTGGCGTCAGAACCATCTGAGTTCTTCTTCTTGCAATACCTCTCGCCAGAATTCTCGCCACTCTCTCTGCCGACATCATTTTCTCTTCCTTTCGAGGTGTTTCCCCTTGCGGAGTTCCATCGGCTGTAAGTGCCACATTTCTAATATTAGAAGTCGTGAATCCAGGCGCAAAGACCATCACATGCAGACCATCGTACAAATGCTCTATACGCAATGTCTCCAAGAATCCTCTCACTGCGAATTTCGATGCTGAATAGGCAGTCCGTGCCGGCAATCCGACATATCCTGCCGTCGAAATCACTCCAACAAGCGTGCCATTTGTTTCAAGAAGATACGGCAAAGCGTATTTTGTACAATAAACAGTTCCCCAGAAATTGGTATCCATCAACGACCTCATCACCGATAAATCCATATCCTTGAAAACAGCACGCATAGAGATGCCCGCATTGTTGACAAGAATGTCAATCTTGCCAAATGTCTCTATAGTTTTTTCTATAAGATTTTTACAGTCTTCTTCTTTTGTAACGTCAGTTTTTACACACAAAAATCTCGACCCTATTCCTCGTTCACTGTTCCCTGAAATTTCCATTGAAATTTCTTCCAACTTGTCTATAGAACGTGCAGCAAGAACTACTTTTGCTCCGAGAGATGCAAAATTACGAACAGAAGCCAACCCGATTCCCGAGCTGGCTCCTGTTACTATAATGACTTTGTCTTTATAAAAATTTGTCATATTAATTAATGTGTTTACCAGATTGCCATATTCGGCATCTCGTCAGAGTCGTACTTACCTTCAGCAAGTTTTCTCTTGACATCGGCAAACGCATTCAATGTATAGTTGACATCTTCCAATGTGTGTGCTGCAGTCGGGATGATTCTGAAGATAATCATACCTCTTGGGATAACCGGATATGTAACGATAGAACAGAAAATCTTGTAATTTGTTCTAAGGTCTTTCGCGATTTGTGCAGCTTGTTCTTCA
>JAZOSK010000089.1:0-7530 GCA_045657145.1 Bacteroidales bacterium
GGAATATGTTGAAGAAGCCATCGCTGACGCTAAGATTAACAGCGAATTTAACAATATCAATAATGTGAAGTTCTACGCAGGCGACATGGCGAAAGTCTTCACCGACGAATTCATCGAAGCCAACGGCCGTCCTGACTTCGTCGTCACCGACCCACCACGCGCCGGCATGCACGAGAAAGTCGTGGAACAGCTTCTTAAGATTCAACCTAAGAAGATTGTCTATATCAGCTGCAACCCAGCCACACAAGCCCGCGACCTTCAACTCCTCGACTCATTGTACGAAGTGAAAGCCGTTCAACCTGTCGATATGTTCCCACATACACACCACGTTGAGAACATTGTTCTCTTGGAATTGAAATAATGTGTAGGGTGTAGTGTGTAGTGTGTAGAGATGTTTCTCTACACTCTAAACTCTACACTCTAAACTCTACACTCTAAACTAAAAGTTCATAGTTCAATGTTCAAAGTTCAAGGTTCAAGAATCTACCTCATCGGATACATGGGTTCCGGCAAGACGTCAGCGCTGAAGCATCTTGCAAATAAGATGTCGTGGCAAGGCATTGACTTAGACAAGCTTTTCGAAGAGAAATATAAGATTTCCGTTCAGGATTTCTTTCATAAATATGACGAAGCTGCGTTTCGTAAGTTAGAATCGCAGCTTCTTAAAGATACAGCTAATTTAGAAAATGTCATCATCGCCACCGGCGGCGGCACTCCATGTTTCTTCGACAATATGGAATGGATGAATGCCAACGGCACGACGGTTTTCCTCAAAGTCGCTCCTATGACCGCAGTGCATCGTCTTATGCAGTCGAAGAAGAAAAGACCTCTCATCGAAGGAAAGAGCGAGCAGGAAGTCATTGAATTCGTCAATAAACACTACGGCGACAGGATGAAATTCTACGAACAAGCACACATCACAGTTAAAGGAGAGAGTCTTGATGTGGAGGAGCTTGTTGGAAGACTACAAGACAACGAGACTACAAGACTACAAGTTTTTTAGTTAGGAGTTAGAATCTTTTTGAATTGAAAGTTGAAAATTGAAAACTGAAAGTTAATTTCAACTAACAGCTGACTGCTAACAGCTAATAGCTCTTAGATGCCGTGCGGAAATAAATTAAATGAATAAAATAAATTGAATGCGTGAGACGCAGCAAAATTCTTATTTTCAAACGAATTTTGATACGTCTCTACTTTTATTCTACTACTGGACGCACTGAGTGACCGTCGCTGGGGTTGGTGTAGCCCATGCTCTGACTGCCACTATCGAAATAGAGGTAACATGCGTCGTAGTCGTAGCCGTTGTCGTAAGGAGTCGAACTCCAATAGCTACCGTTACTACCAGCGTAATCGAGCGAAGACCAATTACGGAAGCCCGCAGCAGGAAGGAAGATGCTGTTGCCATTTGGTCCTGTAACCTTATAGCCTTTAACGCCATTTTGTGTTGTCCATGTCCAAGTGCATTTATCTATGAACTCTTGCATCTCTGCTTCAGTCGGCATTCTCCATTTTCCGCCCCAGTTGGCACGTGCTGCATCGTAACTGGAATTACCATTTATATCTCCCATACTCTTTCCGTATGTCTTGCTATTATATTTTGTATATGAAGATTTAGTATTCGTCTCACCCCAAGCGTAATAGTTACCATAGTCTTCTGGTTTACTTGCTCCAACATTGCAGGTTGCCCATTTTACGCTTAAGCCTAAATCAACATATTCGTGGCCGTTATGCTCATTAAACGCCAACTTCACTCCATCATCTCCTCCGCTTTGTGCTACGTTTATAGTTTTAGAAACGGTCTTGCCATTTCTTTCGGCTTTTATCTCGTGGGAACCATAAGTGAGAGTTGTTGTTATTGGAGATGTTCCTATATAATTTCCATCAACATAAATCTTGTCGCCAGATTGGTCTGTCGTTATCGTAATTGCTTTTCCAGTCTGAAGTGTCTCATTTATCGTTAAAGTCTCACCTTCTTCAACAACAATCGTCTTCTTCAATTCTGAGCAGCCTTGTTTCGTAAGTTTAAGTTCGTGTGTTCCTATCAAGATGCCGGAGATATAATTAGGTGTTTCACCATAATTTTTTCCGTCAATATAAATCGTTGCGCCCATTGGTGTGGTGTTAATGTCAATATCGCCGTTTATTGGCATTGGCGCATCTAAAGCTATGCTTTCATTCTTTCCCAAAACCAAATTTACTGCTTTAACACTCGTTTTATGGTTTTCTTTTCTTGCTTCAAAAATATGAGTTCCATCTGACAATCTGCCAGTCCACTTTCCTTTACCTTTATACTCTTCATCAACATAAATATCTGCGTCAATGTCAACTGTCAAAGTTATAGTCACAAAGTTGGCAGACATATTAAGAGTAGCATTTGTGGTTTGTCCGTCGTTCACGGTGAAAGATTGTTCTTTCATCTTATACATATCTTTCATAACCATAACAGTATGAGAACCGCTTTTCATCTTGTCTGTCTTTATTGGAGTAAGACCAATATAATCGCCGTCAACAAAAGCCTTAGCTCCTTGTTCTGGGCTTGTAGATATGTTTATATAACCAAAGGCAGGACGCAACTTCTTGTTTATCTCGGTTCTGTCGTTAACAGTCACGCTGCCGCTTTCCATATGATAAAGATTACATTCAATTTTATAAGTATGTGTACTTCCAACATCAACAGCTTTAGAAGCTTCATGTGTGTTTACGAGTTCATCGTCAATATAAATACGGGCATCTGTCTGGTCTGATTTCACAATGAGATAGGTTTTCTTTGGCTTTGAAGATTCTTGTGTCACGACTGGAACAAGCGGCACATACTGCACCACCATCTCATAGCCGCAATAGTCGCACAAATCAAAAGGAAATGTGTATTCAGTCTTGCCATATTCCGGATGGATAATTTCCATAAACGGTGCAACAGCAGATATATAAAGGTAAAGCTGTCCGTCTTCTTGCAACTGCTTATCAAAATAAGTCTCCAGATTACCATTGAAATAAAACTTCGCCCTCTCCTCTGCGCTGATATTTTCGGTGGTAATCTTTATCAACGCCATCGAATTGTCATTATCATCAAGATGTTTGTTTTTATCAAGCATCACATAGCCTTCAATCTTACGGAACGAACCTTCCTTAACGTTGATTTGAGAAAATGCGTTTAATGATATTAATGCAAATATTAAAAGTAAAACCTTCTTCATTTTTTAAATCATTGGAAAGGACAAAGATATAAAAAGGCTAAAGACAAAAGACTAAAGGCTAAAGATTTTTTTAGTTAGGAGTTAGGAATTAGGAGTTAGGAGTGTGGAGTTTTTTGAATTGAAAGTTGAAAGTTGAAAATGGAAAGTTAGCGGTCAGTGTCAGAGTTCAGAGTTCAGAGTTCAGAGTTCTTAGTTCCCAAGAGGCAGCAAAGCACGCTCACTCCCAAGCCGACGAAGATTCCGTCGACAGGAAGTTTCAGGATTTGCGTCAATATCAAAGCCGCTGTGCCTGCGATTATCGACACGACAATCCATTTGTATTTGAATCTTTTCGGGAAGAACAAGGCTAATGTCAAAGGAACGAAGACCGCTGTGGAACGAAGTCCCATCGACAAGAATCCGAGGTCGTTGATGAACGAGCCTGAGAATGTGGCTGCTACGAACACCGACATCAATAATATTCCTACAATTGTGAGGCGTGAGACTTTAAGGTTTTTTGCCGATTCGCTCAACGAAGGATTTATCTTCATGAAGACGTCGCGGACAAGAATTGTAGAAGAACCGAGTGTAAGTCCCGAGCCTCCGATTATGACGGTTATCAATAATGTTCCGAGTACGATGCCGCCGAGGAATTCAGGCATATGACGAGTTATGAAAAGCGGAAATGCCTGCGCCGTCGTCGCCATGACGCCGATGTCTTCTGGCAGCGTTTTTCCTGCTTCTGCAATCAAATTCATCTCTTCCGCTGTGACGTAATGACCTCGCATATAAAGACCTATGAGCACGCATGCCGCGCCGATAGGAATCGTCAGCAATGCCGACCACATCGCGCCTTTACGAGCAGCGCTGTCGGTCTTAGCAGCCCATATTCCCTGCGCGTAGCTCTGTGTCGCGAGAACACCTAATATCACCGAAAGTCCAGAGCCGATGTCTTTGGCAGCGCCGCGAGCAAGAAGATTATTGTAACGTTCACCAACCGTAGGGACGTAGCTTGCTGCGTCCAAATGAACATTTGCCATCATTTCTTCAATCGCCGTCATGATTCCGTGGTAGCCGTCTGTCAGAGAAAGGACTATGATTCCGCCGGCGAGCGAGGAGATACACAACAATATCAGTTTCACGATGCCGCCCAGTCCCGCGCTCCACAAGCCGCCGAAGACGACATATATCATCATAATCAGACATGAGATTGCAGCCGCGAGATAAAATTTTATTGGGAATAATGTCATCAGCAATGCTGAAGCTGAAAGTATCTGTGCCACTACGCTGACGAACATTCCTAATGAACATAATAACGAGCCTAATACTTCCGCTTTCTTGCCGTATTCTTTGGAAACGACTTCAAGCAATGTAGTGCAGCCGCTTCGTCTTAAAGGAATGACGTAACCTATCGCCAGCACGACACATCCGAGAGCCGCGCCGAGCGTAAACCACCATGCCGAGATGCCGTAAGTAAAAGCCAGCTGTGCTGTTCCGACCGTCGACTGTCCTCCGATTAAGGTTCCCATAATGGTTCCGCATACCACCCATACTCCGGCCTTGCCTCCAGCTCGCGAGAAGTCATCAGCAGTCTTGACTTTCCTTGAAGACCAAATGCCAACGACTTCTATCAAAACGATAGAAAGCACGATTCCTAATATGTGATAAAACGATATCGTCATTGTAAAACATAGAATGTAAAAGAAAAAGAGACGCAAATTTTGCGTCTCTTCGTTTGGTGACCCGCCTGAGGCTCGAACTCAGGACCCCCACATTAAAAGTGTGATGCTCTACCTACTGAGCTAGCGAGTCATCCTCGTTTTGTGAGTGCAAAGATACAATATTTTTTAATATCTACAACAGATTTTTTTATTATTTTAAAAATCAACATTTATAAAGTTAAACATATATTTTTCAACAAGTTAAACGAACCTCAATTCTTTCTTCCACAATTTCCAATCTGGCATCTCTGCTGTCATAAGCGCATAAAACTCCTTCGAATGATTAAAATGAACGAGATGACACAGCTCATGCAAGATAACTTCTTTGATACATTGTTCCGGCAATTTAATTAGATGAAGGTTCAGACTAATGCTTCCTTTACGAGAACAACTTCCCCATCGCGTCTTCATTTTTCTTATTGTAAACGACTTCGGTGCGACATTATATTTCGCCATCTGCTTTATCAATGGAATTGAAATCTCTTGGAAGACGCGTTTTGCTTGTTCGAGATACCAACAATCCAATATCGCTGATATTTGTGACGTATGCGATACGGACGTATGATATATGTGGATAATATTATTATCAAAAACAACAGAATTCCTTGTCGCAACATTGACTTTTATCGGATATTGTTTTCCGAGGAAATAATGCAGCTCGCCATCAACAAAACGCTTCGCCGCAATAACATTATCGCATTTCGCATCAAGACGATTGAACAGCCAACGCGAATGCTTCATAAGGAAAGGCTCAACATCATTCACATTATATAATAAAGGTATTCTTATCTCGACACGAGCATCCGGGAAGACATAAAGAGCAACAGTCCTCCTCCGCGAACGTTTTATCTCGCAATTTACCGCACGACCTTTTATTATAAATGTTTTCATACTGGTTATAGGTTTTTGAAGTGATGTTGTAATGTAGTAATGAAGTGATGAAGTGATGAAGTGATGTACTACATTACCACATTACTACATTACTACATTACTACATCACTACATCACTAATAAAAACGAAAAAAGGGTCTCGAAACCGAAACCCTTTATCTTGGTGACCCGCCTGAGGCTCGAACTCAGGACCCCCACATTAAAAGTGTGATGCTCTACCTACTGAGCTAGCGAGTCATCCTCGTTTTGTGAGTGCAAAAGTACATATTTTTTTTATATCTCCAACATTTTTTCAAAAATTATTTAAAAAAATTTTTCAATCCAAAATACCCTTGCCTTCTCTCAGCACAACTATTTCATTATCAGTACAATCAACAACAGTACTTTCTTCTTTATCGCCATAACCACCATCAATAATTATATCGACCTTATCAGAATAAGCATCGTTTATCTCCTCTGGATCGGTCATAAAACCTGAAATTTCGTCATCATCTACGATAGAAGTCGTGATAATCGGGCAACCCAATTCACGAACAATATTAGTAATTATCGGTTGGTCAGGGATACGAATACCTATAGTTTTTTTATTATTCTTAAAAATCTTTGGGACGTTGTTATTAGCTTCAAGGATAAAAGTGAACGGACCTGGAAGATTACGTTTCATCAATTTGAACACGTCATTATTTATAGGTTTCGTAAAATCCGACAACATACTCAAGTCGTGGAAAATGACAGAGAAGTTAGCCTTTTCTTTTTTAATTCCTTTGATTCGTGCTATTCTATCGAGAGCCTTAGTACTGTTGATGCTACAGCCGATAGCGTAGATTGTATCAGTAGGAAAAATGATAACGCCGTCATTTTCGAGGCAATCTATTATCATTTTGACATTGCGAGGATTAGGATTTTCTGCGTGTAATTTCAGGAACATGATATTAAATTTTAGTGTTGCAAAGATACAATTTTTAAGTCTATATGTCAATAAGTCTGTGAGTCTATAAGTCAAAAAAACAACTCATTGACTTATCGGCTCATAGACTCATAGACTTTATTAAAAAAGGTCTTGTTTTATTCAAATATTTTTTCTACTTTTGCACTCGTTTTTAAGTTCATTCCGAAGTTGATTTATTAACTTATATATCAACAACTTAAAATAGCAATAAGTTTAACAATCCTTGATAATTTATCGGAATGGTTATTAAGTACAATTTAATATCATTATTATAATGAGCGAAAATCAAAACATCATCAACGAAAACGTTGTTGAAAAAGCAGAAAAACAAGTAAGAGTAAAACCAACTCCAGACGCTAACTTCGATTGGAATTGCGATCCTAAAAAAGACGACAACTACAAGTCAGAGGAACGCATGAGATTAGAGGCTATGTACGAAAAGACAATGAGCCAAATCGGTGACCACGAAGTTATTGAAGGTACAGTTGTTGCTAAGACTTCACGCGAAGTTGTTGTCAACATCGGATTCAAATCAGATGGTGTTATCCCAGTATCAGAATTCCGTCACAATCCTAACTTAAAAGTTGGTGACAAGATCGAAGTTTACGTAGAAAACCAAGAAGGCATCAACGGCCAATTAGTTTTATCACACAAGAAAGCTCGCATCTTGAAATCATGGGATCGCGTTAACGAAGCATTCGACAAACAAGAAATCGTTCAAGGTTTTGTTAAGAGCCGTACAAAAGGTGGCTTAATCGTTGACGTATTTGGCATCGAAGCATTCTTGCCAGGTTCA
>JAZOSK010000090.1:0-52767 GCA_045657145.1 Bacteroidales bacterium
GGTCCGTCAGTTTTTACTAAAGTTGAAATTTTGAGTGCTTCCACTACTCGCAAAGCTGCTAAAGTTGATTCATAACGTTGCGCTGCTCTTGTCGCTGTTTCGTCAATAGAGTTAAAAAGGAACTCTACTTTCTTTCCATTGAAAGCGCCGCATGGAACGCTTTTACCCCTAAGCGGATATAAGCGTTCCACTATGATAGCCCTACGAATATAAACGTCTTCCTTGCTGTCGCCTGTTGGTATATTGGTTTTGGAGGTTGGCATAGGTGATGTTATTTTATTGCAACTTTCATGTTTTTAATCAGCGTATCCATTGCTGGAAGAAGTTTCGTAAATTCTGCTGAACTCCAATAAACCGGTGATTCAACGTAATCTTGCCATGATGAAGTTAAGAATTTATCTCTGTAACCTTCCTGTTTGAGTTTATAAGCGCAATATTGCTCGAATAAACGCGCAAATATTTCATTCCTACGTCTCCAATAGTCAGGATAATCTTTAAGACGATCTTTGAGTGTCTTGGCAGCCAAATCAACAACAAGATTCATATTGTTACGAATTTTACCACCAATATTATCATCAAGAGATATTGCGACGGATCGTCCACCTGAAAGATAGTTGTAATCTTTATGTTGGTCAACATATCTTCCGATATTGTAATCCAATGCGTGGCCAAACTCGTGAGCCAGACAACCGTCACCTTTTTCTTTTGTGATATTAATCATATTGTAATCCGGTTCATAGTGCGCCAACGCGCCTTTGGAACCGCGAGCTCCGAAAGCAATGCCGACAAGACAGTTCATGCCGAGGTTCTTTGTACCGATAATCTTGGCAAGTTCCGCCAATGAGTCTTCACAGGCAAGAACACGATCGTAGCGTTCATCATTGTTCAGCCAGTTACCGAACTCAAAGCCCTTCAGATTATATCTCTCAAGAATTTTATGAAGATCTATCTCATCTTTGGATCTAACTGGCAAAGATGCTTTTGACTTAACCGGTTTATGACGCCAATATTTTTCAGCTCTGCCACCTTTATTGATGGTATTATTTGTGTCTGTTATTTTACCTTTCATTTCTTCTTGTTTTTGGTTGTACTTGATTTCTTTTTCAAGACTGGATATTTTGTTGTTGCAGTCTCTTTCTTCTTGCAAATAGGTTTCTTGATATTCATAACTTCTGATTTTTAAATTGTTGATAAATATTACTTTCTTGATTTTTCCAATATCTCCAACGCCTGTTTCAGGCTGTCGAGGTTGTCGTACTTGCCGAGCTTCTCTGCTATATCCATGACGGTTTCCGGAACATGAGCCGCTGGGTTCTTAGCTTTGGCGTGGTTCTCGATGACCGACTTGCCTTCTATGAGTATGCAGCATAATGTTGTAATGATACAGCAGTATGGTATTGCATACCATGGAAAGCATAAGCCTAAAACATCTATGAATATTCCGAAGAAGACAACTGTAAGATAGCTTATCACCTTGTTGACGGTTCGTCTGAGGATGTGGCTCTGGAGCTTCTCCCTGCATTTCTTTGCCGCCTGTATGCCGGTGAACAGGTCTATCACTACAGAAAACAGCACCAGGACGAAGCACAGGAACATGACCATGATCCCGTGCCCCACGTCTTGTGTTATGTTTAAGTGGAGGTTCATAATAATTCTAGTGTTTTGCTTTGATAGTTAAACTTATATTTCTTTGCACCACAAAGAAAAATAGTATCAGTACGAGGCGAAGCACTTCCTGTCGACGTGTTAGTTGTATACATATAATCCTCAAATGTAGACCAGTCTTCAAAATATTGATAAGTCAGTTGTCCGTCAAAAACACTCTCATAAAGCGCCGCAAATTTTTGATACTTAGACATGTAAACCACATCAAAAATTTCAGGATAAACTCCACCAGGATTAACAAATACCACCTCTTTGTCAACAATACCTTTAAAGATAGCAATCTTTATATCTTTAACAAAATCAGTTATAGTTTGCCATCTGAGGGTACCTCTTTCGTTATGATATAATATGCTTTTTGCAGAATCTTCTGTTCTTGGCACTACCACCCCGACGCCATAATCAACGTTTGCAGTGCCACTAATCGAACTGCCAGGTTTTGGCGATACTGTAATAACGTCTTGGCTATTTAATGCTATATCATTGACTACAGTAGTATCATCTCCATAATTACCACTTACAACGTTTATATTTCTAGCTGGCATCAAAGCTGAAGGATATTGATTTGAAAATGAAAATAAGATGTTACCAACGCCAGCAGAGAAATAATTTTCCTTGCAATAATCTGCAATTTGGGATTTATTACCATCTATGATATTCTGAAATCCAATACCATGAGAATAACTTCCATAGAAGTTATCACAACAGCCCTTGCCTAATTTATGAGAGTAAGCTGCTGGCATAAAGGTATTGCGTAAAGACATACTCCCCAATTCAATATCAAAACTTTGAGAATGGAAGATGTTGTCGGCACATAACATGCCTATAACAATATCATGTGCTTTTTCATAAAACATATTACGTTCGCAACCAGAACTAAGCGTTACGTTATAGCACTGGTTTTTCCATGTATTATCCGCACAACTGCCTTGCAATACAATATCATAACAACCGCTGCCAAAACGGTTGTTCATGATTGTGCCTGCCGTAACAATATCATGGCAGTTCGTTTCAAAGACATTGCCCACACATTCCGGCAAATCTTCTGTACAATTGACAATTATATTGTTAACAAGAATACGGCCGTTTTCTTTGCGTTGCTTGGTTCTGTTTCCAGAAATTTCAAAAGACAACGAAGCATCAACTATACTCTCATCATCCATAGTTTTACTGAATGTATAATATTTATTTTTCTTGAATATTCTACATGCGCTATCGTCAATTTTAGGGCTTATAAGAATATTTTTAAAGTCATAAGAAGCTTCATTACCGAACTCATCGCGCAAATAATATATTACGCCAAAACCTGTATAATAATCTTTATATTCACCGAATGATTCTCCATAATTCATCACCCAGCCCTCAAAATAATCTTCCTGCCAAAGAAATGAAGCATTTCCTTTCTGCGGAGTTTTCGATGTCGAGTAAACGATTTTATCACCATTCACAAAAGCATAATATTTTTGACCGTAGTAGTCAATAGACTTGCTTTCATCTAACACATATACATGTTTACTGATAGTAGGACCTATCAAAGAATCAGGGTCGACCCAATCAAATCGTTTCAAGTCATTGTCAAGACAATATTTTATTTTCCACGCCGCGAGGTTGTTATTAGCGAAATAACTATCGCCTTGGCGTGGCATTGCTGAAGCAAATTCACTAAGTGCACTAGCAGACAAGGCGGAAACCACTATGTCAAAATCATGACCAGCAACATTGCCTCTCCTATCTGTTGTTTTATAGTCGATTATACGATATTGCTGACCAGGAATTAATAAAGCTCTGTCACGAAGCCTTACCAATTCTCCATACCGTACATTTTCCATCACTCTTTCTTCCTCTAGCTCGCCAGTGAAAGGATTTAATTTTATTTTTCCCATATCATTGATATTTATAGGTTAATGAATGACGTTCTGACCAGCGCATATTAGGGTCCGAGAATTTCGTTGTGATGATTTGGTTGCCTTCATCACCCGTAGTAAAAGTAACAAGCTTAATAAACCAGCAGTTATCGTCATCGGCGGCGTCTGGGCGGTTGGTCTTGCCCATATAGATAGTTTTTCCATCAGAAGATATGTCGACCAATGGCCAGTCTCCTTTCAGGTATGAATATTTCTCTGTGTTATTAATGAATTTCATATTTCTTTTTTTTAATTATTCCAGTTACTATCGCTGCCAATATCACTAAAGGCAGCATCAATAAAAAAAACCGTGCTTGTAAAGGCTCCATTCGGCGGCACGACGGCGCACGAGACCTTTAAGCTCTTGCTTGTTGGCGTATTTCCATTTCTTCCATTCCTTTTCCAAGGCTTTGGTTGCGTTGGTGTCTTGCTTCAGCATCTTCAGGAGCGTTGACATCTGGAAACTGCCAGCGCCTACGTTATACACGAAGCTTACCAGCGCATCAAACTGCATCTGTCCGAGTTTGAGGTTCTGCGCGTTAATGGCGTCTTCGGCGTCCTTCAGATCCTCCTGAAGAAACATGTCGGCTTCTTCTCTCGTACAGGTGTCGCCTTGCTTCACGTTGCGAGTATGGCCGTAGCCTATGGTCCAGACGCCAGCAGGACATAGATACGCCTCGGAGCTGTAGCCCTCGAAGCTTTGAATGAGTTTACGACCTATAGGTGATGTCTTCATCATTGTTAGTTGTTAATTGTTAATAAAAAAAAAGACGGCGCAGCGTGGCGCGGGTCGCAACCTCGGTTATCTGCCTACTCACGCGTCTTATTCTGCACGCCCGCCGTCATGGTTTTATTTCGATGCCTGTTTCATGGCTTGTTTCCAGCTCATTTTCTTGTGTTTCTTGGAAGCAGCCTTAGCCGCCTTGCAGACATCTTTCTTTCCTTTTTGCGCTGCTATCTCGGCTTTGAGAAGTCGTTGGTATTCTTTTTTGTTGTCTTTGAGAATCTTGGAAGCCTTCTTGGCGTTTGACCCTCTGCTTTTGAATTTCAATGATGTTTGCATAATTTTTTATGTTTTTAAATCAATTTGTAATTTAATTTGTTATCTTTGCCATGTTGTTTTGCCATACAGCGCAGGCAAGTAAAAATGTTAGCGTCAACGATTTTAGCATTTTCGACATATAAAGCCGAGGTTTATTTCCTTGGCTTTTTTCTTAAATCAAATGCCGTCAATAACCATTGCTTTTTTCTACCTTTATAGGATTTTTCAATTACAACTCTAAAATGTTTTGATTCTAACAAATACTCTTCTTTTGTCTTAGATAGTGACAGTTCTCCATATTGTACGACAATTGGAATAAAGTCTTCAACTTCAAAACCTAAGCTTTTTATTTCAGCACCGTGTTTATCAATAATATGAGACAGTCCGTAACCTGTATGCTTTACTTTATCCGTAACAACACCCCAAACAATATCTATATCACCGATTTCAGGATGGCAAAGTGCAGCAATACATTCACCTTTTTTAACTCTTTTAAGATGTTTTATTGCTTCTTTAGGTTTATGCTTGAATTGCATAAATTGTTCTCCAAATTCGCCCATTATTTCTTTACTCTTCGCCATAACATCATTAAGCCAATCCTAAACCGCCTCCATGCTGTAGCATCAAGCCGTTATATACTTCTTCGCTGTATGGCATCACTAGCGGAGAGCCGAAGCATGTAAGGAAAGCAGCTTCTGATTTAGGGCCGAATTTGCCGTCAACAACGAGGGTTTTCCCGAATTTGCCGTTGCAAATCTTCTGAAGGTTGGCGATTTGCTGTCCGTAGGAACCTGCACCAGCGCTGTATTCACCAGCTCGGCTGTAAGGCGTCAATGGGAATGAAGCCACAGGCATTTGTGCCGAAGCACTAGACGAAGCAGTTCCATCAGCGACGGATGTATGCACTTCGTCGGCTTTTCTCTTTCTTCTGACAAATACAACAACTGCCAATATCAATGCTATTACCGCCAATGTTATGATGACTTTTTTGTTTTTTAGAATTTCTTTCATGGTTCAACTGATTTAAAATGTTACCGTCAAGCCTTTTTCGGTCAATATTTCATTAACCTTCTCGCGCTCGCCTTTAAATAGGATTTCAGCGAAAGCCGTTGGCAAGGTGTGAGGCTGTTTTCCCCATAGCTTATAAGGAGGACGAAGTTCGCGGACGCCGAAAGCTTCTATTAGCTTATATACGTCGGCGTTGGTCTTCATCTTTTCCATTATGGAGTAAATGCCTTTCTGGTTGACGCCAAGCAAGCCGCCGTTAAGAGGATTGGCCTCGATTAAGTACATAAAGACCTGGTCGGCCATAATCTTATAGTCTGCAACAGGATATGACAAGTTGCCTTCAGCTATAGCCGTTTCAATCGACTCATTATATTCCTTAATCTTTTGTGCCTCCGCTCTTTCTTCTCTAGCCTCATTGACCTTCTTCCTTACATAAAGAGCCATAATGATGAGAAGCAAAGCTCCGCCGACATACATCGCAGTCTTCTTGACGTTGACATTTTTAAGGACTTCTGTTAATAATAATGGATTCATAACTTTTAATTTTTAATTAAAACTAATATCAATGCTATCGCCAAGACTACCGCCGTAAAAGACGCTTTCTTTCTGGCTGGCTTTGTCTCCTGCTGATAATACGTTGTCATCATGGAATTGGAGCGTTCAATGAATTTCTTGCGCTGCGCCAAATCTTCTTGCGAACTGGCTCGCGATATGAAGATTTCATCTGTTATTTTATTACATTGAGCTTCATTGTATTCATTGACCAGCAGATGTACATGCTCATGAATCCAGACGTAATCCTGAAACAACGGAGAGAGCTTCCGGAACTCGTCTCCGTTAATCTCTATAACATCTGTGTCATGATTACACCTGGCAATCCAGTGACCGATGTCGGTGAAACGATATGTTATTTGCGTTTTTTCCATATCACTACACCTACTAAGGCTGCCAGCAACACGACGATGCCAACAACAATGTAAATCGTTGTCTTGTTAGAACCCTCTTCTACTGGTATCACTGATGTTCCTGAACCGCTTCCGCCTGATGTTCCTGGAACGCTTCCGCCTGATGTTCCTGAACCGCTTCCGCCTGATGAAAAATCCATATTCATAATTTCACTCAAGGTTTCTCTAAAGGCTTTAGATTTTGCTTCTGAGTCAAATTCCACAGTAAAGTTTTTTCTATTGGAAGAAGCTCCTGAATATTTTTTAGGAGCAATACTCAATTCTCCTTCATGCGTAGTGATAGCTTTATATACCTCGTCACCAATGTTTTTATCATAACAATGTATCTTGACATCTCTGTCCTTCCAGCCGCAAAGCTCGGTAGACGAAACACCGTCTTTAATTATTTTTCTCCAATCTGCCATATCTTTATCGTTTTAATAGTAATACAATAGCCAATAATACCGCAATGCCAGCCACCGCTGCTATGACAAGTGTCTTCTTATTCACAGTGTCGGCAGTGCTATTTTTAGGCATTTGTTCAACTTCTGTTTGTGTCAGCTCTGTTTCTTGCGTTCCTGTTGGCGTTGATGCTGTCACTATAACATTGCCTGTTGCTGTTTCTTTTACTGTTGGCAAAGTCCTTACTTCCGTTGTTGCTGCAACTGTCTGTCTTGGTGCTGGCTCTGGAGTTGCCGATTCTTCAAAAGGCATCGCCACTGACACTTCTTTGCCATTTCTTATATCCTCTAAAACTGTAAGGAATCTGGCAGCCTCGGTTGTTGATGAGAATCTGTAACGGAAATCTTTTTTGTTACCACCGTCAACATAATTTATATAAGAAAAACCTAAAGATGGGATGTGCGCGCTGATGATAGGTTCGACAAGTTTACCATTTTCTTTACTGTCACATTTAACCCTAACCCAAACTTTGTCGTATATTTCCAGTCCCGTAACGAACGCAATTATTACATTTTTCCATGTTTCTCGCACTTCGTCTATTTTCGATGCAAAGCTGCCGGCTGATGCAGAAGTGTCAAAGGTGTACGTTACAGTATTAGAAGCTATAGCGCATTTTGAAAAAGCTCCAAGAGCTGTTTTGTTATTTAATATTTTTGCATGGACGGCATTCCTTCCTGCAAGGTCTTTACAGCCGACGGCTACATCACTTCCGTTTACCGTCACTGAAATGATATTACTCTTAAATGTTGGTTTCATTTTTTATTCTTTTTAGTGATTAATATTACGCCGAACAATACCGCCAACACAGCCGCCATAATAATTACAGTCCTTTTGTTTCCAACTGCTTTTTTTATAGCATTGACTGGAGCAACCGACCCAATAATAGGGTCTTGAACCTTATTGTCAGCTGTTGGTACAACTGTTTCTTCTGGTGTTTCAGAAACGGTTTCTCTAACTACAGGAGTTGTTGTTTCTTTAGCTGAAACTGTAATGCTTTCCGTTGCTGGTGCTGAAACGGTTGCACTTACCGTAGCTGAAATAGGGCCTGTGGCTGATGGCGTTGCAGTTCCTCCTACAGTCGCAGAAATAGGAGCAGTGACTGATGGTGCTGGTGCTGATTCTACAATAGCTTGAAGCTTATTAAAAGCAGCCGCAGAAGCTTCCCTATCATTGTAAGTATATCTTACAAAGGATTGGTCTGGAATTGTTTTTGAACCCTTATATGCTCCCAATGTCGCTTTATTAGCCTTTATGGTATCCTTTACAAGCGTCAAGGCATCTTGATTCTTGCATGTTATTTCAACCATTACTCCATTAAGGTTTAATGACTTGATATTATTTCTTAATATTTCATTCATATCTTTTTGGCTTTTAAGGTTATCAATACAACTATCCACAGCCACCAGAAACGACCGAAATACTCTGTAAGGAATGAGGCTATCGGATTTGCGTTTTGCGAAACTGGCAAAGAAGGTATTTGTTTGGCAATACTCTTATTGTCATTGACTTTCTCGTCTCCTACGAATGTAGAGACTGGCTTCTTCGATTTGAACTTTCCGCTAGTACCCAACATACATCCTTAGTTTTTTAATACGACGAACAGAATTGCAGCGACTATCAACAAAGCACCGCCAATCCCATAAATAAGCACCTTATTCTTTGATTCTGCCACTCGTGCCTGTGCATCTGCATTAGCTTTAGCAATAGCAGCTTCAGATTCATATTTTGCTTTTTCTTTGTCCACGCCAGCCTGTTGCTTGCCGCCCAAAACGGTTGTGCCAAAGTCTTTGGCTACTCCAAGAATATCAGTCAATACCGAGTGGCTAACCTTGCCTGTAAGAACATCGTTGACTGACTTGTATAGTTCGCTGGTTTGTTTTTTGGTGTAAGTCTCTATCTCAAATTCGCGTGTATCGAAAAGGCATCTGACTTCTTTAATTACTCCTTCTGGCAATGTAGAACGAAGATATTCAATAACTTCTTTGCCTGACTTATTGCTTTGACATTGAAATTCAACGCACTGGCGTTTACTGTCTTCAATAACATCTATAACGTTATCCTTAATTAAATCCATGTCTATTTTTTTTAAAGGTTTGCAAAAAAGGCGGCGTTTTTTGCGCCGCCTTATGTTTAACTAAAAATTTGTTTCTGGTTCCCGATTATCCGATGACTAAGTCAATTTGGAATTTGCCGTTTGCCACCACATCCATGATGAAAACTGTTGAAGCATTCAACTCCAATGGGTTTTCTTCAAGGTCAATCTCGATAACGTTTTGTTGGTAGTTACGAGGGTTGACATAAGTTGACAATTGAATGATGTCGCTTGCGCCTTTACTGCCAATTGATGAAGATGCTACTTCTATCTCATGGTTAAAGAGCTCATGCCCTGTTGTGTCTGACAAATCTGTGATGCGGATTTTGCTGATTTCCAAGTAAGAATGCTTAATGAAATCAACAAGGTCAACTAAACGTGTGCGTGGAGATTTACCAGCAACTTTGAATGTGTAACTTCCATCCAACGCTGCATTGTAGTCATCGGCCACTTCGTCACAGTTATAGCCTGCTGATTGCAATGCCTTAGCTGATGTACGCAACATGTACGCTTTATCATCTTTAAGGACTACTTGGTTTGAATTGTAGTGACCAGGGAAAAGAACAACCCTTTTTAATTCTGATTGTGTGTTTTCTACTGCAAATGATACAGTTGTTTTTAATGATTCGTTAACTTGTGTGCTCATTTATCTTTTTTTTTAAAAGTTATTAATCTTGTGTTGTTTCTTCTTTTGTTTCCTCTGTCTGAGTTTCTACAGATTTGAAATTTTTGTAAGCTAAATAGCCGACTAACAATAATGTCACTACGGCTACGATGCCCATGATTTTGTCGTTTTTAAAAATTTTGTCCATTTCTTGAAATTTTGATTTGTTAATAAAATTTTGATTTAGGACGCAAATATATCACGACCCATCGGCGAAGGTTCCTGTTTAGGTAGGATTGTGCACGATTATGCACGATTATGTAGGATTGTGTCGTTTTATGTAGGATTATGTAGGATTTGGACATAAAAAAAGCAGCGAAGTACCCGACTTCGCCGCTTCAAAAAAAATCTTCTGTTAAAAAAAGTTCCCAGCGATGGGAACTTCGAGTAAATAATGTATAATTTAAAATGAAAAGGAAACAATCACTCCAATTTGCTCAATATAATCTTCACCTGGTGTGGAGAATAGACATTGCCGATGCGCGGTCCTATATCCCTCTCAAAAGGCTTCAGCCATTTCTTCACCGTCCTTACGCTGACGTTCCAGCGGTCGGCAAGCTCTTTCAATGTCATTGGTCTTGGTTCTTCCATATCAATGATATATTTTTATTTGATTTTCATTCAAATTTGACTTATATTTTTCTTTGTAAAGAAGTTTGCCGCATTTAGAACAGACACGTTTTATATAAACGTCATAACGCTTTACAGGCGTTAATTTTTTAGATGATTTAGATATATATTTTGCTTGAAAACAAAACTCTTCGTGACACTTTCGATGCCGACATAAAAATTCTAATATTTTATTTATCTTCATTGGTTCTTTATTATCCTAAAATAATGCTTATTGGTCTGAGCTTCTCTGTTGACTTCATTAACCACCTTTTCCAAAGCTTCGTAATTCATCACGTCGTCCTTGCGCTTCTTCGGATTGTCCGTCGTGGCAAAGACAACGAAATCCGTAGCAAAGGCATAGAATACTGGCGGAATAGTAGTAAAGCCGTGACCACAGCATGCGAAATCGACGTCTTTCTGACGGAGTGCCAGAAGGAACTGCTCCATATAATTACGGTCGCCTGGACGGATATAGGCTTTGCAATCGTCGAATATCAGAAAACCGTTGACGAAGTTTGCCTTTATATTCTCCAAGATTTCCTTTTCACCGTGACAGATAAGTCTTCTTGCGCCCTTATATGTCCGGATACGTTCAGAAAACCTCGGATTTACCATAGGAATATCTTCCCATTCGTTTTCGTGTGGCGTGACGATCAGCGCACGACGTTTCTCTTTCAATGCAGATTTAAGTATCTTGCGCAGCACCGTCGTCTTGCCTGTGCCCGGCTTTCCGACGAACACCATTTTAAAGACCTCACGCGTCGGTTCCTTTGTCTTCGCTATCGGAAGCTGCTTTTCTTGCGGCTTCGGCTGCTTCGTATTGTCTGATTCTTGCGAGTTCATGTTCAATCTGTCTCATTTTTTCATCATGTTCACGTTGTTTCTGCTCAATCTCCATGATGCGTCGTCGGTCGTTGAACGCCTCTTTAACCAGCGGACCGTAAACGATAGCGTAGAGAATTATAAGCTGCCATCCTGGAGAGAACTCCCACTGCTTATCCTCCGCTATCTCGCCCCATGCTTCAGCGATGTCGGTCAAGTCGTCAGAGTCGGCCTTGTATTCCTTGATGCTGTCCTTAGCGATGAAATTAGAAGCAAGGAAATTGAAGCCCGTGTCTATCACTCTGGCGATGCGTTCGCCTGTGCGGTGCGCACGTTCTGGAGATATCTCCTTAGTTTCCTCTTTAGGATTCCACACGCCTGTGAAGTCTGCTGCTGTAGTCTCTCTATTAGGATCAATCAGCGAAGCGTCAATGTCTGATGTATCTTCCTGTTCCTGTTCATAACACTCCTGACGCTGCGTTTTGGTCTTGAACTGTCCTGTTATGTCGTCGAGGGTGATGATATTGTCATCAGCTGGAGCTGCGCCACCCATTAAGTCATCCAATGTTGCCATCATTTATAGTTTTTAGTACCTTATCAAAAAATTCGTTCAATGTCATCTGCTGGACAATGGTCATTTTCAGCTCGCTGTCCAAACGTATGATGTTGACCATATAGCCGGTGACACCTTCAATAATGATAACAGCTGCACGTTCACCCTCTTTCACTTCAACTGGCGAGAGCATCTGAGATATATAAGCCTCGATGTCTTCTGTAGTGTTGTCGAATATATCGGAAGGCAACATGCTTAGAGCAGCTTTTACTGCCTTAGCTTTCATTTTGTCTTTGGTAGCTTTCATTTTGTCTTTCAAATCCATAATTTTGATTTTTTAAAGTTTTTAAAACAATTTTCACTTCTCTTCAGGGTGTGCCTTGCGGTACCCCTCTAACACTTTGCTTATTTCGGCGGTAGTGACGATATAAGGAAGGTTGTTGGCGCGTGGGTTCTGAAGGTCTTTCAGGAACAAATCCGTGAGGATGTAGCCTGGTGTGATTTCAGTTTTCTTCTGATTAGAAAGATATGCAGCCATTTTCTTCAGGAAGTAGAACGGCACAGGATGAACCTCAACCTCGAAGATGTTTTCCGGTCTGTTGGCCAGTTTTGCAGTTTTGTTTTCCGCTTCTTGCTGGAGAGCTGCTATTGTCTCGTTGGCCTTGTCAAGTTCCATCTGGATGCGCTGCGCTGCCATGGCGTTGTCGTTGCCTGAGTTGGTAACCTCTTCGATTCTGATGTTAAGTTCCTCGATTTTCTGTTTCAACTGAGCGTTAACATCCTGAAGCTCGTCAATCTCGTCGGCGAGTTCTTGGTTTTTCTTGATGAGGTCTTCGTTTTGTGATGCTATTTCCTTATCCAAAATCTTAGTTTTAGGTGGTTCCTCATATACATCAATGAGGCGTTCCAATGCCTGACCTTGTGTGTTGACGTTATCCATCTCGTCAATAAGCGAAACGAATTTCTTCCAAACATTCTCCTTGCACTTCAGCGAATGGCTGTTAATATTCTTTTCTTCTGACATATTTTATTTTTTTTAAAGGTTATTTTTTTTGACAATTAAATGTTTATATAAATTTCGTATCTTTGCACCCGAAAGGTAAGGCGTGATTCATGGACATTTCGATTAGCGCGAAGTCCCCGCCCGCGAGAATCCACCTTAAAGGTTAAAAATGCGACACGCACTTTCATTATGGGGCAGAATAAGACCGACTAAATTAATTTTGGTCGGTCTTATTTTTTGGTTATGCAATAATGAATGATCTTTTTGTTTTTTCTCTCTCCAACAATGATTTTAACTTCGCCTAAGTATAATCCACAAAACGAAATGTTATAAAAAAATAAAACGAAGCATATATTTTCCCAAAACGAAGCGTATACTTCAACTCATAATATCTCATTAAAATACTATTATAACTTTGTTCTAATTAAAAAGACGAGACTGCAACCACTTCAGCCTCGTCTTTTTGTTTATGCCCTCTTATAAAGCATTATGTCCGTATACGATGATATTGGATTCTGATGCTCCTGAACCGTTATCATCTTTGCACCTATGAACGGATTCCTTGTGACACGACCGTCTCCAAGCCAGTCACATAGCTCAACAATAGAACTCTTGTCGCTCGTGAAATACACATAGTTGCTGCCTTCCAGAACTCTCAGCACATCTAAGTAGTCAGACAGCTTCCAATATGAATTGTTATAACTGCTGCAATCTGTACTCAAATACGGCGGATCGATAAGATACAAAACGTCAGGAGCGTTGCCGTATTTCGCGAAAATATCCTTGTAATCTCCTTTGACAATCTCAATGCCGTCCAGATACCCATCAGCTGACGGATAATCGTTTTTGCGAATATTGTTATAGAACGTCTGTTTCTTCATACCTTCAAGAGTCAACTCATACTTCATTGAGAATAGCAACGACGATGATAATGTGATATAATCCACATATCCCTGTTCTTTTTCGATGATGGTGATAATCTCATCTTTCTTCTCTTTAGGCAGTATCTTATGCCTCGGAATGCCAGCGACAGCATCTCTCAATTCTTGCAATAGCCGGTTGGAGTTACCGATATTCTCGATTCTTTTGGAAAAATCGTCATAGTCATTGAATATCACACGAGCATCAGGTCGCTCATCCTTGGATATTCTCGCCAGAAGTCCAGAACCTCCGAACAGATCTACGATGATTTTACAATCTGGATATTGCTTCAATACTTCACGATAGATAGAAGCGAAATTACGTTTTTGCCCTTGAAATGGCAATGGTGCTGACGACCATCTCTTTTTTGTTTGTGTCATGATTTTGGTTTTTAATTGGTTAATAAACATTATTTAAAAAGGTTTCAAATTTTGGTTCTGATTCTCACATTTCGGTTCTTGGGTCTCAAAAAAATACTTATTTTTGTAGTCTCCTACATTCATAAAACAAAAAGGTGCACGAACACCGTGAAGACATAACTGCCTTCTGTCGTGGTGTTCGTGCACCTTTGTCATTAGTTCGGGGTAGGAGCCGACTAATGGAGATGGGAGGCTTTTTTTAAATTGTTGAAATCATCCTTCTTGTTTTTCAGCACTCCTATGTCTTTTATTGATACGTAAATTCTCCCTCGCCTATGTTTGCTAAAAATCTATCGTTGATTTTATCATAAAGTCCAGGCTTTTTAGTTGAATATTGTAATACTGGAACCATATCGGCAACAAGTTCGCCATCCTCATAAACTTTGAGCCCGTAGATTCTTGCTCCTGTTAATGCTCTTAATTGATAACCTGTACCCGTTGATATTCTATCAGCTAGAATATAAAAAGATGTAGTGTGTTCAAAATCAGTTATATCGCCGTCCCATTCTCCTATTATTTCACCGTCAATATATACACCATTCTTATCAGATGACCAAACGTGTCTTCCTGACCTATATAAATTGCCTACGTATGGTTTTCCGTCAAATCTACTAGTAGCAGTATCTCCGTTAGTAGGATTGAGAGTAATACGATTATTTGAATTATAAGTATTTCCATATAGCACATAGGAGGTTGTAGAAGTGCTAGTCGTAGGTCTTGCATCAACTTCAATTCTACTGTTTGCGCTCAAAACTATTTGGCTGTCGAGATACTGATTACCATTGGTCTGTATGTATTCCAATGTCATGTAGTCGCCATATTCTATGAACTCTTCTCTACTGCCTTTAACCTCAAGTGTATTAGGGTCGCAGTATTTAACTTTCCAGTTTTTAGGAATACCCCATGTGATAATTTCTGTTGCCCCACCATCTACCTCTGTTTCATTGCCATTCCTATAATCTTCTGGGTCCCAAGTGATAAATTTGTTGAGGATAATAGTACCCTCTTCTGCTACTCCTGTGAGCCAGTTGTTAGTGTATCTTTTATCGAAAGGATTAGTTACAAGGTATGTAACTTTAGATAATTTAGAGCAATTGGAAAAAGCTCTAGTTAAATGGTTTACATAACTTTCAGAAGTGCTACTTGTGCCTAAATTCCTTCCGTTAATAAACACTTCTTCAAGATACCTGCAACTTGAACAAATAGAACTATACATACCTGGATATATATAAGTAGCTGGTAGCTTGAGAGTTTTTATTAGAGAAGAAACAAAAGCTTGACTATATGTTTCCCATGCAGATTCATTAGTTTCAATAAAAACTGAATCAAGTGCACAGTTGAGAAACGCCTGCGTAAAAACTCCTGAGGAACTTGTTCCTGCTGCTTTAGTAATGTAAATACTACCTTTCAGATTTTTATTATCTGAAAACATATTATAACATGCTCTAGCTCCTACCGATGCAAAATTGAAAAAATCTCTTGAAACTGATACAGACTTAGTATTTTGAAATAGATTGGCAAGTCCGTAGTAAGATGCAGAAGTATTAAAATTATCAAGTGTCCAGTCCATACCATGTAACATGGATGTCGGATTCCCTGATAATCGGCATTTTTTTGTTGTGGAAAATTTACCGATACTCATTATTGAAGCCCCTGAAGATTGGGGTACAGCTGTTAGATTAGCTCGAAAATACACTTTTTGCAAGATACCAATAGCAGGAGTATACATTCTTGCAGGCAAATCAAACCAATCTTTTCGATTAAAAGAATATTGGCACGCGTGCTCATGAAAATTTCCTCCGAGACAAACACTAAAATTACTCTCTAATGCTTGAAAGCAAAGATAAGGAGGATAATCGGCATCGTTACCATCATCAACTCCTTGCTGAGCCATCATTATAAGTTTTTTAAACTCATTCATATACTAAGCTCCTCTCTTGCTTGCTGTTTGCATGACTCAGCATAAGCATTATACTCCTCAAATTCTTCGACCTTAGTATATCTTTGTCTTTGAATAGATAACTCGTCGTCTATACTGTATTTCTCTCTAATGAGTTCTACGATACGATTCTTGTATTGCTCTTCAATAGGAGCTTCTACTATAGGCGGTGTATATACTTCCCAACCGTCGTCGATAATCTGTTCGTGTGATGGATTGAAGGTTCTATAACCATCTTTGACAATCTCAATATCTCTTTGTTCTCGTGTTTCACCATTTTTAATGTAAACCATAAGTAATCCTTTCTATTTTGAAACAGCTACCCACATAGCTATGTTATCTTCTATAATGATGTTATAACATGTGTTTGGCAAGATTTCTAATCTCTTTACCCATTTAATGTCTTCTGGAAATGCTATATTATATAATGTGTCAGAAGTGTATAACACTATTTCATAAGCATGGGTATACCCATCTTGAGGCGGTGGGTTCAGTGTGAATGCCGTATTTCCAGACATAGTAACCACATATCGTTTATCAGCATCTATTGTGATTTCTGTAGATGATGATTCAACGATAACAGTCACATCTCGCTTCTTTCCCAATTTTTGGTCCATCTGAGTTTTCGTATAGACGTTTTTAATGCTGTCAAAAAGTTCCAGAAATTTATTCTTTATAAAAGTTTGTACAACAGCCAAACTTTTTGCCTTGTTGCCTGTCCCATCTGGGTTGCCCCAGTCAACATTTAGATTCTCAATAGGTGTGTTGTCTATTTCCATTATATTGATTTTTTATTTACCAAATTCTGTTATTATCCCAATACAGGTCGTTTATCCACATAAGTATTCGCTCTGTATTTTCAACGACATCAGCAATGTCCGTCGCTGGTGTGATGTTGTTTTTTTTGCAGTATTCCACAACTTGATTGGATACCTTGTCGGTCAGCTTAAGATCTGTCCCTATTTCTATCGAATCAGTAATGGAGATCTCATTGAGCGCAGCCATCGCAAATGCGCTCTCTATCGTGCCACATTCAACCACTGCGACATCGAATATCGTCTGATTTGTATATTGAATTATCATGGTACATAAATAGTTTTGCTATCGTTTTTTATGTATTTTTCTTTACAGAAATAAAAAACATATGAAAAACCATACATAACTTCAGGTCTTACGTGTGTCAATTTAAGTTCCCCGTTCGTTGATATTACTATATATTCACTACCAGTTTCATTTTTCAGGGTTGGGAAAACGGCATCATATTCTGGGGCTGGCAAGTTGCACAACACGACATTGTCTTCAGGTTCACTCTCCGCTGAAGAAATCCACGAACCAAAAAGATAAACCATGTTTCCTAAACATCTATAGAAGAGAAAACCTTCACCTTCCTTTTTAAGTTGCACTTTTTGCCACCCACTATCGTGAATTGTAGTTGCTTGCTGAATTCTCTCCAGTAAAGTCCAAGGATCCTTTTGGATATAAAATCCTGGTGACTCGGCTGAATAGACGACCTCTGGGTTCAAATAGTTGTCTTGCCATATATTTTGAATATATGTAGAACTACCATCATATTTCTGGAACATTCTAGATCCTGATGGATCAAAATGTGTTTTCTTGTTAAGTTTTACATATATATTGTTTTGTGATTGGATATTTCCTTCTTTTAATTCTTTGACAGGCAATATTTCTCCTTGATAATATGCCCATCCTGATGTCATGGATAATTTACCATCACTATCATTTATTCGGCAACCACTGATAATAAAGCAGTCATTGTCAAATCCCAGCATTCCAATCATGTCTTGAAGGAATGTTCTGTAATCTTCCGTCATAAATTCCAAATCTTTTTGCAAGAGAGGCATTCTGCCTACATTTGAGATGTTGAGTTTTTTCATACTTCGTATATTATTTGGTATTGTTTTCCTGCTAATTTATAGGTGTCCAGCAATTGAACAAGCATTCTGTCTCCACCATTGTTTTCGTATCGCATCCTTTGTATCGTTCCTGCATTCTTAGCCAAACTGCTATCCAAACGAACTTCAAATATCATATTAGGAGATACACTTATCGAATTATCGTATAGCAAACTGTTCTCATCTGTAATATCTCCAATAGATTCAGAATCGTAGCATATGTATCTTTGGTGTTCTGGTATATCTTTATAGAATGGAATTTCCATATTCATAAACTCTTTCGCATCATATATATGTATGAGATACGAGTCTGTTAATCCCAGCAGCTTTTCATTAAGGATTTTCTCCAGAAGACATACTTGACCGTTATGAGACATTCTATATTCTTTTTCTTCCTTGAAGGTCAGGAATTGAGAATAGATATATTTCATAGGTGCAATAAAATGATTCACTAGAGCCATTACGACAGGTTTGCGCAAAGATATTGGCAGAACCAGCATGGAAAGTCGTTTGTAATCTATATGATATCTTCGTTCCATTCTTCAAAAATCAATTCTTTAAGTTCAATATGTCCGCAGACCGATGTATAATTCTGACCTTTCAGATCTATTGTTGTCGAAGATGCTTTGAAAGCTTCAAAGACACATGATTTTATAACGACATCCTCGATTCCTGGCACATTTTGAATAGCATCTATAAGTTTTGTCTTATTGAATTTTTCGCCATAGATAATGCCGTTGAGATAATCAACCACAGCTTGCTTGACAACATCCTTGTTGGATGGTACTGATTTTCCATCCGCAGTTAAAATCAAAGGATTATTGCTTATCATCAATGACAGTCTTAATTCATCTGGTTGATAGCTGTGAACCATAACCGCAGTGCCTGCGAACTTTATCCTATTCATATATGATTCGAAGGCTGCTTTTTCCGTATCGTTGAGCGTCTGAAAGTTTTCCTTGTTGACTTTAATGATAATTCCGTTATTTGACTCAATAACAGAGCAATGAGATATTATTCTTTTGCTTGAATCTATGTTGTCATATACGCCATTGATATTCAGCGAATCACCATATTGGAAATTCATAGCTTTATTCCAATACCATGATATCGTGCCAGGCAATGCTGCGTCAATACGTTTTTCCACATCCTGCTTAAACTGCTCAAAAAGCCATTCGGTAGCATATTGCGCTACTGCGACGACATATATAAGGAGATTGATCAAACTTACTGCGCTAACTTGCGATTCCCATTCTATATCCTGTTTAAGGTCTATAGTCTGAGTAAGATTCTTGTCATTTAAAATCTCGTCAGTAATAGATTTTTTGATTTCTTTGAGTGTTCTCATTGATATTCTGCGTTAATATGAATTTGATTGTTTATTATTGTCAGTTCCAAAACGTCCATTCCATCACGTTTCAGCTCTTCTGATATGCAATGTTTCCAATATGAGATATCTTCGTCATTGGTCATATTTTCTATCCCTGCGCCGATGAACGGATTTTCCTTCCATTCGCCTTTGTGCGTCGACAGTATCAGGTACTGGTTCTGCATCGTGCTGTCTCCGATGACGAAGTCGCCGTTGGCGAACATGATATCAACATTAGAGTCAAGTAGTATATCTATGTTTTTTGCCATAATCTCAATGTTTTATCTTGTCGTTTTCAATGTCTGATTGAATTGTTTTTCCAAAAGTTGGTGTTACCCATGATGTGACAAGTCCTTTTAACACTGCACCTCCATCATTGACTACTGGCGTCCATGAGGAAAACACGGTTTGCAGGTCAATTATCTTTTGTTCTATCGCATTCAACTGTTTCGTCAACTCCTTAACCTTCACCAGTCCTTCATTCTCGCCACCGTTGATAACGACTTCGCCTTTAAAATTCACTGTCATTGATTCAAGTGCAGAGAATGAAATGACAACCAGACTGCGAAGCTCGCCACCGCTCAAGTCTGCCATCAGAACCATGCTGCCGACTTCAGGCTTTATCAGAATGTTGTCAGCATTGCCATCTGCTGAAGCATTCAGACGCACGTCGTTGATGACTATTCTGTCAGCTATCTTAACCGAACAGGTCTCATCACCAACCGACTCAACCTTGCCAATCACGAACATCATTCCAGGCACTCCAACAATGCTCTTAATAGCCTCCTTTATTTCCTTGCTTTTATCCATAACTTTCAATTTTCAGTTTTCAATTTTCAATTCAGGCGTTTGCCCAACGTTATCTTCCTAACACCTCCGTCCTTCGAGAATGTCGTCTCTACAGAAATGACGTAGTACGTTCCGTTCTTGATTTCGTAGTCTGGATCTGTAATCGCAACCTTATATCCTGCATCGACGTATGGAACCAACCACGATTGAAAACTGCCTTCATATCCTGTATAGACCTTCTGCTCAAGAACCGACTGCGCTTTCTGCTCAAGGGAGCTTCGAGAACTTACACCAGGCAGTTTCAATGTCATCTTGTCGCCGCCAGTTGTGCCTTTCTCCACGCTGACTGTCGCGCCAGTCTCGTCAGTGCCTTCAACCACGACCAGAAGTTTTCTCTCGTCTTCCGACTTATATTTCAAGTCGGTGCCGTCACGCTCTATGTTACTGCTGAAGTCAAAACGAGCCTCGCCGAATATCTCTGCATATTGAGGATGCACATGAAGCACCTTGTCTTTAAGATATATGTTCGGACTGGCTTCGTCCTGTATCTTCTTCAGTACATCATAGCCGGTGGCGTTGTTGATGACGAACTTGTCGTATGTGAAATCATAGTCGCAAGCCACCGAGAAACCGCCTACCTGCGAACAGATGTTGGCGAGAATATTCTTCACGCTGGCATCTTTCATCTCCTCGTCCTTGACTGA
This sequence comes from Bacteroidales bacterium, assembly GCA_045657145.1. Lineage (GTDB taxonomy): Bacteria > Bacteroidota > Bacteroidia > Bacteroidales > F082 > Limimorpha. The sequence continues at coordinate 20,823 of JAZOSK010000090.1, forward strand.
TTTTCTGAAAAGATAAATGTCGTCTTCAAGCTCCAATGTAAGACTTCCGCCGTCTGTTTTAATGGCTTTTAAATAGCCTTTAAATTCAGGTTTAAGGTCATCGTTATAGCCAAGTTCTATCTCAACTGCATCACCGACTTTTATCTTGTCCTCGATGTTGATTGCCTTGTTGAAGACAGTGCCAGGCAATGTGATTGTCGCTGTGTCTGACAGCAGTTCCACACTGCGCTTGATGCTGACCTTCTCGACCATCCTCAGACGAAAACCGCCAATCCTGATATTCCAACTCATTCTATACATAATTCAATCTTCTGTTGTCCGTTGTCTGTTGTCTTTTCAAGCTTCCTCTAACAGCATATAACTATCATCTGAATACGCCTTGATGGTGAACGATTGGTTTTCCAATCCTTTCGTAAAAGGGAAATCGTAGCTCTCAATGGCGATGCGGTTGATGCCGAATGTACTCGGATTGTTAAGGAATTCACTGACAATTTCCACGGATTCCGCCATATTGCACACCTTGCGCAGATTGCTCAGATGTTCAGCCAGTTTTACAGCGTCTTCCGCTATGATGACACCTGATATGTTCACGTCGTAGTCGTCCTGCGACCAGCATTCCTTTATGGAACCTCTGTTTGATGACTTGGCGACATAACGTCTTTTAATCACGTTCTTGCCGCTGACCGACACCAACGGATCCACAGGAAGTCTCCATTCCACGCCGTCAATCATAAACGACAGCGGACACTGGAAGAAGTTATCCCCAAGATTGGAAAGACCTTTTTCAAGCTTGCCATCATCAGGCTTTCTGATGGTATCAACATTCTCATAGACGTATTTGTCGTTAGAACCTTTCGACACCACAACTATATTCCTGAACGGCAACACCATCGGCTGCGCATAACCAAGCGCATTCGTCACATGCTTCGCCAGATTCGTCTCCTCATGTATAAAATCAACCGGATTTGTCATCTCAATTATGAATTATAAATTGTGAATTATGAATTATTTAAGCGTTCTGCGCCATATACAGCACCCTCAGCAGACACTCCTCAAGCGTTCTCACCATATCTTCAGCATTCTCCTTGATGCTACCGTTGAAAGTAACGTCAGCCATCTTGCCGAGATTGATAGTGACATTAGTGTTGCGAGTGCCGCCTGATGCTATGGCGTTGGAAGAACCTGCGAGTTCTCCGCCGGTGCCGGTTACATTACCTGTAGTGGAATTGCCGTTGACCGAGTTCTGAAGCTGCTCGTTTATGCCAATGCCGGAACTGACCTTGTCGGAAGCTTCGCTGACATCTTCTTTCTTTTTCCAGCCCATCTCAATGCCACCAAGAGATTCCTTGGCTTTATTGACATTATCCTGGACTGACTGCGCACCGTCTGAAATTGCTTTCTTACGAGCTTCTATACTTTCATTGATAGCATTGATGGCATTCTGATTCTCTTCGCTGTCACCCATGCCGACAGCTTCTTTGAACTTATACCAGCCCAGTCTTATCTTGTCAAGACCTATAAGAAAACCGTTGATATATGTTGTGAAATATAACTTGATGGCATCCACGAAGGCTAAGAACGTATATTTCATAAAACCGACAATGCCTTGCCATAGTGAGCCCCAGCCTGTAATCTTTGAGCAGACCCAGACTATTGCACCGACCAAAACAGCTATTGCTGCAACAATCAATGTTATTGGATTCAGACTCATCACCGCATTCAATACAGCCTGTGCACCAGCCCATACCTTTGTGGCTATGGCAACAACTTGTTCTTTAGCAATTAAGACGTTTAGCCAAAAATCTTGAAGTTTTAATGATATATTGGAAATGTTGATTGCAGCTGTCAATATTGTAATTGCACTTGCTACACCGATTATTATCGGAGCAAATTCCGAAAAGAAACCAATTACATTACTTACGCCATTTGCAATGCCGTCTAACAAAGCTGGGAGAGTCTCCAGAAATCCTGTTGCGAAACTAAGACAAGTATCTATAACAGGCTTGAGTCTGTCGAATACATTTATTAGAAATTCGTCAAATGTGTCCTTAAGCTGGTTGATTTTACCCATAGTGGAATCACCTGCTTTCTCTGCTCCTTGATAAAATAGTCCTCCTTCTTCAGTAGCCCAAGCGAAAGCCTGTGCGAGCATTTCGGCAGATATTTGTCCCTTGCTCATTTTCTCTTTGAGCGACGCCATACTTTCGCCTGTATGCTTGCTAATCTCATTAAGAGGATTGAAACCGGCATTGATAAGCTGCATCAGATCCTGTCCCTGAAGTTTGCCTGCACTTGTTGCTTGAGAAAAAGCCAACGCAAGCGATTGCATCTTCTGGCTGTCACCCATAGCGATGTCACCTATCTGCTTCAAGGTTGAAAATGCCTTTTCGCCCTCCATACCGAAAGACATCATTGTTTTCTGCGCCTCGATAAGACCTGATTTGTCATAAACAGTAGCTTTGCCGTACTCTGATATTTTCTCAAACATTTCCTCGGCAGCGGAGGAGTTGCCATGAAAAAGGGTTGTCATGTCAAGCCTTTGCAATTCATTTTCTCCACCGATTTCCACGACTTTGCCTATGGCATTACCGACTTTTCCGATAGTATTCTGTGCCGCTTGGAAGAGGTTGTTTATCTTAAAGGCAGCATTGTTGATACGCTCCATTATCTTAGGCGTACTTGTCGCTTGCACGTTGAATTTGCCAAGAGCCTTATCCAACTGCGCTATGCCTGTATAGGCATTGCCATCAAGATTTATTGTAAATTGAACAGTATTTGACATTTTTTTGTAATTGTATTGATTATTTTATTACCTTTGGAGCATGAAAGTCTTATTCTACATAATAATTGCAATAATAGCGATTGTGGCTATCTTCGTAATAGGTGTATTTTTACATACCATCTATGAACTTGCTACTGGTAAAGTTTCAATAGAAGAACAGGAACGTAGAATCTCAGTTTATGAATGTTACAAAAAGCAGAAACGTTCAAAGAAACAAGCCAAACATCGTAGCGGTTCGTTACATTTCTTATCATATCCATCACCGCTCAATAAGTGGGGCTTATGGCATTGATTAAAACCTATTTTTTTTAGCTTCCTCTTTCCTTATCCATTCCAACTCCTTCACGAGCATCGCCCATTCGGCATCGTCTAAGCTGTCCGGGTTGGAGACGTGCATATAATAGCGCAGCTGTGCGTTCACCATTCTAATTCCGTCTCCGTTTGTCACCTCGGCAGCCTTTAGAGCTTTTCCAGTTCTGACTCTTTCACCTCTATGAGTACTGCCAATTTAGCCGAAACGCCAAGGAACAGTCCGTCATCAGTCTTCACCTTTTCGCTTCCGCCAATGAAGCAGTCGTTCAAAAGTATCTCGTTGAACTTGATTGGGTCAGTCTTGCCTGCTACCGAAGCATAGCTGATGCTTCTGCGACTTGGTTTCTTGAGATAAGCGACATGACCGTCGCATTTCACTGCATAGATTTCACCGAATTTCTGTTTCCAGGCTTCAATCTGTGCCTGTTCTACCTGTCCGATTAAGCTTTTGTTTTCCATAACTATAAGTTGTTAACTGTGAATTGTCAATTATTTTTTAGTAACTCTCAAAGCGATGAACGGCAATGTGATTTCCATAAACTTGTCGCCTTGTTTCAACTCTTTAGGCTCTTCCGTGAATTGGATGCCTTGCACTACGTCGGTTACCAATACGTCGCCGTTGGCAGGGTTGCCATAGCATACCACGCCGTCAAGCTGAAGGTCGAGGATAGAATCTGTTCCGCTCTGCAGACGCATTGTTTCAAGTTCACTCTGCAAGACCGTAATCTCGCCTTCAATAGACTTGTTGCCTTTCTGAATGGCGATAGGCATATTGCCCTTGCCATAGACGACTTCTTTCTCTTGTTTGATGCTGTACTTGATGCCTCTGAAGCCTGTCAAGTCCTTGCCTCCCAACAAAAAGGTAAGGTCAGCCCATTCGTATTCTCTTGAATTAAACATTTGTCAGTCTCCTTTCTTTTATTGTGTTACCTTAAAGCCTAAGCTTACGTTGATGTATTTGCTGTATCCGTGAGGCTTGATTCTTACCTGTACGTCCAATCTTGATGTGGCGACTATGTTCTGGTCTGGATTGATGTAGCATTCCACGCCCATGTCGTTAGGGTCGCTTGGGTCGTTGCCGAGATTGCCTCTCGATGTCATGTTGTTTACGATGGCTGATTCAACGGCTGTCTGGATAGCCTTGACAACAGGTGCGCTGATTTTGCCGTCGTCAGTGACAGAAATCTCTTCTGCAACCTCATTGATAAGAGTTGAGTAGGTGATTCTGTATGCCTTGTCAGCCACACGGCGACGAGGAATCAATGAATAGTCGTCAGAAGCTTCAGCAGCGAGTTTGTCGTCGCTCCAGAAATATCCGCCTTTGCCTACGAATGTTCTTGGGCAGATAAAGCCGCAGTCGTTGATTGTCTCAGGATTGCCGAGTTCAGCAGCAACGCCTCCGATATACATTGTTGTTGCCACTATGCTGCCTGTTCTTACGCGAGCCACTGAACGCTGAACTGGGATTGAAGCAATGCGACCAGCCAATAAACCAACCGCTGCACCTTTGCTGTCGGCAACAGTATCACCGATAACCACACCAACACGGTTGTTGTTGCCGGTGTTGACAGGATTGCTTACAAGAGTCTCTGCGTTGCCTGTATAGTGACGACCTTCCAAGAGAACCATCACCGGAGCGAACAATGTTTCTGTTGCCCATTCAGCAAGAGCCTGAGCATTGGTGATAGCTGTTCTTACAGTTCCGTCGATGCCTGTTGTCACTGTTGGAGTGTAAGCACTCTTGTCTTTAATCTTCACAGCCAAGGTTCTGATTGTGCCGTTAGCAGCAACCAAAAGCTTCTTGGCGTTGTCCTTTGTCTTGTCGACGATGTCAGCAAGGGTCACGGTGTCAGCCACGCCCATTATCCACAACTTGCTTCCATCTGGAGCTTCGTCGTAGAACTCTTTCACTGCCTTGTACAATGTAGCGTTGGCATCTTCTTCGCCAGATGTAATGCCTTTGCTTACAAGTTCGTCTAATTTGGTTATGAGATACGGAGTGTTTAAGGCGAAAACATTTTCTGTCTTGCCGTTTACTGTCTGTGTCACAGCTACCGCTGTACAAACAAGACCTATCACACCGTCATCCATCGGTTCGCTTGCACCGATAGCTCCGTTTGCGAAATCTATTTTAACGTATGGTAACATTTTTTAGAATTTTTTGATTTTGAAATATTGGATTTGTGTTTTCATCTTCGAGGCATGTTCCTCAGCCTTGTCAGCAGCGGTGAACCATTGTCCGTCTGATGTGTGCCATATCTCACCGACACCCAGTCGCATCATCACTCCGCGAGCTGCTTCGCTAGATGCCACTATCGGAGTGGCTTGTTTCTTGGTTTCTTTTTCCATTTTTATAGTTTTAAACGCTGTTTAATCACTGTTATAATGACCAGAACCGCTATAACTATCAAGAACAGGCGTCCCATCTTCATCTGTGTCGTTTCCCACCACGACAGTTCTTTTTCCACTTCTACGACAACCTCCGTCTGCATTTCCTTCAGCATCTTTATTTCCAAGTCTCGTATTTTGAGAAGTCTTTCAATACTGTCGGTCTTGCACTCCACATATATAGTGTCGTTGACAATCTTTATATGAGGCGTGATATTTCTGCCACGTTCTATCTCTAATTCTCTTAGAAGCACTTGTCCTACGCTGTCGCATTCAAGCCAGCCTTTCAGCCATGCGATGTCCGGCTGCTCATAGATGGTAGTGTCTCGCCATCTCTCTATTATCCTTACGCTATCAGAGGTTTGCGTCGTCGTCAAACGACTGCTTCTGCAGCTCGGCATGAACAGGACACTCGTCACGATAAGTACAGTTAGAAGTCTGGTCAATGGCTTTGCGTAATTTTGCGACTGCATTTCTTAGTCCTTTCACTTCTTTCTTTAACGGTTCTGCAATATTTGTCATGAACTCCTCGACGAACTGTTTGGCAAGGTCGAGGTTCTTTTTCTGAATGTCGGCTTTCAGCGATTCTATCTCAGTCCTCTGCTTGTCAATCTCCGCACGGTGCTTGCGTCCGTTGACGAACCATCCGCACAGCGACAGCAATGTTGTGACTGCCAATATCACCTGTGTAAGATCTATTTTCATATCACATCACTTTTACTGAAATACAAATCACTTTCTGCTTTGCGTCGGCGTTCCAGTCCTGGAAGGACTATCTTGTTAGCGTATTTCCATCGTCCGAATTCATCGGCTATAGCTGGATTGTTCGGATTGTTCACCACCAGTCTTCTCAGCTTTGAACTTCTGTATGCCGACACTCTGACATTGAACACGAAGCTCACAAGAGCATCGAACTGATTTTGGTTCAGGCTGTCTGCGTCACAGTTCACGCACCTCTCAGCGATGGCGATATCGTCGGCAAGCATTCTCTCAGCTTCGGCGAGGTCTATGACCATTCCGGCTTTCACCCCTTTGGTATGACCCCATCCGATTGTTAAGACGCCTGCAGGACACACATACGCCCTCAAGCGCAGTCCCTCAAAACTCTTGATCAGTTCTATGCCTTGTTTGCTTGTTTTCATACTATGTCAAATTAAGATACTGTAGCTTGATAGATTAAACATACACCTTTCTTGTCATTGCGCATATAGCGACCGCCAGCACGGACAAGACCTGAAAGAACGTCACCGTAGTATGAAGCGTCACCTTCGTTTTCAAAGAGTTCGTTTTGTCCTAATGCACGGCTTACGCTGTCTTCCTGCCATGCTAAAGCAGCTGCTGAGTCTGTAGCCGCTGCTGAAGAAGTCCATTCTTTCAATACACCTGCAGCAGTTGTCTTTGCAACTTTGGAACGCATGTAGAAGTCAAAACCGAACAATTTGCCGATAATGCCACGAGATGCATCGGCAGTTGCCAAGAATGCGTTAGACTGCACTTCTGACAATGATTCAAGAAGCTGGTTGTACATGACAGAATCCACAAGAATGCATCTTCCTGTTTGAGGAATGTCGGCAGCATCAAATTTAGCTTTTACTTTCAGGATGTCCTCCTTTGTCAAAGCTTTGCGGTTGCCTGTTGCTGAAGCAATATGAGCCACGACAGATTCACCACTTGTTGCAACGGTTTCAGGTTTGTCTGATGGAACCCATGAATAGATAAGGTCTGCGTGCGCTTCGCTATGTAATGCAAGAGCGGCATTGCCAATGACTGATTTTCTCTTTGAATACGACAACTCTACGTTCTCGGCATTTGATACCAAGATAGGATCTGTAGTGTATTCTGCTATTTCGTATTCGAGGTCAACATCGGTACGTTTTGTCACTGTAGCTGGAAGTGAAGTTCTGTTTTTCTTGACTGTAGGCGGTGCGCCTGCATTAGGAACATGAACTTTCTTGCCATCGACGAATGCGGAATGGTCGACGGAACGTGATGCGAATGTATTATCCGCATACAAATTTTCAACTAAATCGTTGATCCAAATTTCTTTTTGTACTGGCATGATTAGGCTTTTTTGAATTTTTCGTTATACTTTCTTTCGTAGAGAGCGGGATCCTTTTTCTTGAGTTCTGCAAGAAGTTCTTTTTTATCAAGTTCGTCCCATGACATCTTTTCAAAACCGTTGTCGGTCTGTTCGTTGGTACGCTGTTTCAAAGGAACGCGTTGTGGAATAGCCTCAAGAATTGATTTTGCATTGTCGAAGTCTGCTGAGAACAACTTCTCGAATTGTTCCTTAGCCTTTGCGTCAATGCGACCTGTCTTGATGGCGTCGTCGATGAGTTTTGCCGATTCAGCCTTGAGCTTCTCGTCTTTCTCTTTTTTCAAGTTGGAGACTTCATTTTCAAGGCGTGTCTTGTCGGCTTTCAATGCATCAATAGCCTTGGTGCATTCTTCTTGGCTCGCTGTTTCTGCCAAGCCGAGTTTTAAAGCGATTTCTTTTGACATTTTATTGGTATTAAGTTTGTTTATTACGCCTTCCGGCAATACACCGTTGGCGAGTGTTATTACGTTTTTTTCGTTATCGAAAAGGATTACACCTCCTGCGGAGTTCGGATTGGCTGGAATATCTACAATGGAGACTTCCATAAGTTCGCAGGTCATTGCTGTAGGATATATCTGACCCTGCTTTAGGTCTTCCTTGTTCTCGCTCCAGCTCGTGACAGTTATGCCTATAGAACATCCTGTCAGGAAACCGTTTTCAACTTTAGACTTTATTTTCAAGGCGAATTCGTCATTCTCGTCAAATACGGGAACGCCTGTAAGAACACCGTTGTTGATTTCAAGGTTTTCCCATCTTCCTATTGGTAATATCTCATCCGTCTTGCCACATCCTGTCCGGTGATGGTTATACAGCATTATTGGGTTCTTGAGGAAGCGTTCAAGGCTTATACCTTCGGTTTTAACCCAAAAACCGTAACTGTTTAGACTCTCGTCCGATAAAATCATTCTTTTCATTTTACATCCGTTTTCGGTGCAAAAATCTGATGTAATTTTCAGTGCTGCAAAAAGTTAAGACATTCTGTCCACATTATTTTATTTATCGCACGAATCATTGGATTTTTGTCAAAAATTTTAAATTTTCAGTCATGACAAAAAAAGAATTACAAGAAAAGAAAGCCTTGGCTTATCGTCATTTTATGAATGGCGAAGCGCAAAATGAAATCGCCAGAAAAGTCGGCGTATCTACAACTACATTATCAAGATGGGTCAATTCAGGGAAATGGGACGAACGTCTCAACGACGAGAAGACTTCCAGCGTGGAACTTGCCAACAGCATGATGCTCGCCGCTAAGAAAATGACCGACATCATCATTCAGGAAATTGGAAAAGGTGACTACAGTATCGAAAACATCACCAAATGCAGCGACAATGTCGTAAAGATTATGGCATCAGCGGAACGTGTAGCCAATACCGTTACTAAAGCGAAGGTCATCGACGTACTTATGATGCTCGACAACTGGCTTATCCTCAGAGCCAAGACCGACAAGAACCTTACGCCTCAGCTGCTTTCAACAATCAACTACTACCATCAGGAATATGTAAAACACCTTAACATCAAGGAGTGATAACAGATGGCTTCTTCTAAGAAAATCAAACAGCAAGAAGCACAATGGGCGGAACTGTGTTCAAGAATACAAAGCGCAACATCGGCAATTCCAATAGGTGATTTTGCAGAACAATCCAAACGCATTGCAAAAGCCCGTAAGGATTATGCGTATTTCGTATCGACATATTTCCCTCATTTCGCTTCTAAACCGACATCCAAGTTCCAGATTGACGCTGCCAACCATGTACTCAGCGATGACAAGTTTCGTGGTGTCTTTGAATGGGCTCGTGGTCATGCCAAATCCACACATATCTCGCTCATAGAGCCGATGTGGATTCTTGCACAGGAAAACCATCAACCTTTGGTTATGGTTCTGGTGTCAAAATCGCAGGACTCGGCAAAGCAGCTGCTTTCAGATCTGCAGGCTGAACTGCTGTCTAACGAACTTTATGCTGCCGATTACGGCATTGGCAAAGGCGATGGAATATGGACTGATGGAAAGTTCTCTACATCTGACGGTTCTATGTTCATTGCACTCGGTAGAGGTCAGTCACCTCGTGGCATCAAGAAATCAGGTCGACGTGTCAATTATATAGTCATAGATGACATCGACGATGATGAATTGAGCATGAATCCAGGAAGAGTAAACAGAGTTACAGACTGGTGTCTTACGGCATTGTACGGAACAATGGATGCCGGTCGTGGCAGATTTGTCCTTGTAGGCAACAGAATCGGAAAGAAAACTGTATTGGGTGATATTGCCGAGCGTCCTGGATTCTACCATACCGTCGTCAATATCCTTGACAGGAAAGGCGATCCTTCGTGGAAGGAGAATTTCACCAAAGCCGAAGTGGAAAAGATCCGTGTTGACATCGGCGAGAGACGCTTCCAGAAAGAGTATATGAACAATCCTCTCAACGAGGGAACCGTATTTGAGAAAAAATACATACGCTACGCTCCGATGCTGCCTCTCAGAAAATACAGGGCTCTTGTCGCTTACACCGACCCTTCATTCAAATCATCAGGAAAAAACGACTACAAAGCGACTATGCTTGTCGGCATCACGCCGTCTGGAGAGTTTCATGTCGTCATGGCTTTCGCCGATCAGACCAAGGTGTCGGAAATGGTAGGCTGGCATTACCAGATAAGGAACCATGTCGGAGACACGCCTATGAGGTATTACATGGAAAGCAACTTCATGCAGGATCTGCTTCTCGATGAGTTCAAGAAAGTCGGCAACGAGACTGGTGTGCAGATTCCTATCATCGGCGACTCAAGAAAGAAACCCGACAAGTTTGCCAGAATAGAAGCTTTGCAACCGCTCTTCCAGAGAGGTGAGATAATTTTTAACGAAGACCTCAAAGGCTCGCAAGGTTTCGAGGTGCTAGAAGAACAGCTGCTTCTGTTTGAAAAGGGAAGCAAGGTTCACGACGACGCACCCGACGCACTTGAAGGTGCCATTTGGATATTAAGTAACATAACACGTGTCGCCAATGCCAAATATGTCGTAGGCGAACGAAAATCATGGAGATATTGATATGTTTCTAACACCTAACGAATTAACAAACAATATTTACGGGCATATTATCAGCAACATAACTCAAGATGACCCGCAGATTTTAGAACAGGCAATAGCAGCTGCTATTGACGAAATGAAATCCTACCTCGGTGCTTACAACACTAAGCTTATATTCTCGGCAGAGGGAACGGAACGCAACTCACTCATCCTTGAGAATACCAAAGTCATAGCTGTGTGGAATCTCCTCAAGCTGAGTTCCGCTGAAACTCTTTACGAAGTATGGAAAGAACGCTACGACAGAGTCATCGACTACATGACCAAAGTGTCGGAGTTGAAGGTAACACCCGACTTGCCAATAAGAACCTCCGACAACGGAGAAGTATCAATAAAAATAAAAATGGGTTCTAAAACTAAATTCAATCACGACGTATGAAATTGCCTGCCATATTTGAAAAAATAGCTCTTGCATCTAAAAAGAGTACTCTGTCTTCTAACGAAAGAAGATTGTTGTCAAAGGTCATCAGAAAACAGGAGTCAATAACCCGAAAAGACCTTTTGAACTGGAAGAATGCCAGAATGGAAGCCTCCAGAAATGACGAACCGCGTCAGCACCTTCTGCAGGTACTGTATGATGAAATCATGCTCGACGCAAAGATGACATCGCAGATAAATCTCAGAATAGACAAGTCTCAGTCAGCTTCTTTTCACCTCTACAAAGACGATGTCATTGATGAAGATGCAACAAAGATATTGCTTGACACTGGATTGTACGATTCATTGTCTGAAGCCATTATAAATGCTGAATTCTATGGTCACACTCTCTGCGAGTTCGCTTATGACAATAACGGCTCTATATGTGTCGATATAATTCCGAGGAAACACATCTCTCCAGAGACTGGTAAGTTTTACCCTGATGTTAACGGTGATGGCGAACTCTATCGTGACAGACCCGATTACGGCACTTTCCTTATAGAATTCTATCCTCGTAAAGGCAACCTCGGTCTTCTTAACAAAGCTGTTCCTTACGTCCTTATGAAGAAGTTCGCTATGTCTTGTTGGTCGGAACTATGCGAGATATTCGGAATACCGCCTCGTGTCATGAAGACACAGACAACAGATCCAGAGATGCTTGAAAGAGCGCATAATATGATGAGAGAGGTTGGTGCAGCAGCTTGGTTCATCATCGACAAGGAAGAGGATTTTGAGTTCGCACAAGGTGTGAACACAAATGGCGATGTCTATAGAAACTTTATCGCAACATGTGACGAGCATATTTCTCTGCTCAATCTCGGTGCCACTCTCGGACAGGATACCATGTATGGGAACCGCTCCAAAGAAGACAGTTCCGCAGAACTCCTCGACGCTATCGTGGCTGCCGACAAGAGAAAGATTCAGCTTTGCTTCAACAAGATCGTAATACCAGCACTTGAGACCATTGGCGTATTGCCTCCTGGACTCCGTTTGGAATTCGCTCAGGCTGTCAATACCGAAAATCTCTGGAAGATGGTACACGAAGCTTCGCAGTATTACGAGTTCGACATCGAATGGCTCGCCAATACATTCGGAATGAGCATCACCGGAACAAAGTCAAATGCTCTCGCTTCTGAACTTAAAGCTCAAGGAATAGATTTTTTCGCTTGAGCCCCTTCTACAAGGGGCTGCATCACGCTCTGACATCGCTGTATGGAGATAGTTTTAATCTGTCCTCCGACAATAAGATATTTGAAAAGGTATCTGCCGCTTTTGAGTCTGTGACAAAATGGTTACACCGCAAGAAGGACTTCCAGCCTGAAATGCTGACGGAAAAGGAACCTCAAACGCTGATTAACGAGACTTTTAACGTCCTTAAAACACCGCTTGAAAACCTTTCAATAGAGCAGGACATTCCGGAAGAACTCACAAGGGCTTTAGAGGAGAACATATTCCATTTCTCTGGGTTCAAGACATACCATGAACTCAAGGAAGCGTCTCTTCTGCTCAAGGACGAGAAAGGCGGATTCAAGTCTTTCGACAAATTCGCGCAGGATGTGAAACGCATAAACGAGCGTTATAACAGAAACTATCTTAACGCCGAATATGAGTTTGCCGTGTCATCGTCACAGATGGCAGTCAAGTGGAAGGACTATGAGAAAGACGGCGACCGCTATAATCTCCAGTACAGAACCGCTGCAGACGACAGGGTGAGAGAGGAACACGCTGCGCTACATGGCATAACATTGCCACCATCTGACAAGTTTTGGGACAAGTACTATCCGCCCAACGGATGGCGTTGCCGCTGCACCGTCGTACAGGTAAGAAAAGGCAAGTACGACGAAAGCGATTCCGACGATGCCTGTAAAGCTGGAGACAAGGCAACAACCCATATCGGCAAGGACGGAAGCAACAAGGCTGCCATCTTCCGCTTCAATCCGGGAAAGCAGGAGAAGATATTTCCACCTAAACATCCGTATTATAAAGTGCCGGAAGCAGTGAAGAATATTGTGGAAAAAGTTTCAGCAGAGGAAATGCAAAAGAAACGCATTGCTGAGATTATTACGGAACTTCCTAATAATTTGACAGACGAACAGAAGCAGGCAATAGCAGAACATTGCATAGAATTAGAAAAAGTTCTTGGTATCACCAAAGGCAAGCCTATGAGTGTGGACGAAGCTGACAAACAGAGTGCAAACCCATCACACGTTCCTAAATATCTTCTGGATCCGCAAGGAAATTTATATGATGGATATGCACGTTATAGTCTTAATCCAGACTATGTTGAAAAACGCGATAAACCTAATAGCATTAATTGTCAGACATGCGCTCCAGCCTATGCGTTGCGTTTAATGGGTTTTGATGTGTCAGCAAAACCAAATACTAAAGGATCTAAATTGGATTATTTGAGCAAAGGTCATGCTTTTGAAGTTTGGAAAAATATTGATGGCACACCTGCTAAACATACCAGCCTGAATGGATGGAAAGCTAAAAAAGGCTATGATAATATGACACCAAAACGTTATTTGGAATTCTTTGAAGAAGTATGTAAGGAGACAGGTGTTTATGAACTATCAATCGGTTGGAAAGGAGGAAGCGGACACGCAACAATATTGCAAAGGTTTGAAGACGGAACGCTGAAGTACATAGAACCTCAGCATGATAATTCTGAGGGATCAGGACTGGAATTTAAGGATCTTAACTATTTGGCGAATAATGGTGCTACATCAGCATCGAAAATACACGACTGTCGTGGAATAATGAGAATAGATAACAAATTATTCAATCTCGACTTCGTCGAAATCTTTAATAAGCGAGTTGATGATGAATAAAGCTGGCTCTTCCGAAACTTCCTCGACCTTATCATCCTTAACAAGATATACAAATGGGAATCCAGTACAAGCATCATCAGGGAAATGGTACATATAAGCATCCGCCTCCTCGAACTTGCCGAGGTAGTCGAAATGGTCGCCATAAATTTCAATTAAATCATGAGCGACTTTCTTGACTATTTGCGGAATTTTTGCCATGTCACTATACTATACTTGCAAAAATACAACTTTTTTAATATAAAATTCAACTTAAAAGAAATAATTATGAAAAATATGGAAAAACAGACATCAACAGAGAAATTATAAAAATAAACAAAGCCCTCGAAATTTCGGGGGCTTTGCCGTTTTAATGGATTGTTTAACTAAAAAATATGTATGAACTATTTCTTCATTTTTTCAATGGCTTCTTTTGCAAACTGTTCTACGTTTTCCTTGATGATGTCAATTACTATTTTCTCAACTTCAGGAGAGTTGCCAAGAAAACGTCTTTCCGGTATTGTTATCTTGCTGCCAACCTTCTTAAGTGCTAACCATTTCCACTGCTCGTCCTTTGTCTGATGGTATTTTGCCCAGAAGAACTTCTTCATCTTGGCGGTCACTGTAATCTCTCCGCCTTCGTTGTGAATGGCGGCGTATGGCTCCGAGCTGGAGAACCTGACCGAATTTCCGCTCACCGACGCTCTGATGGAACGGCGAAGCTTACCGGATTGCATCATCAAAGAACCTGTATTGCTTTGGAACTTTCTCGGTTTCCACTGCTGTCCGAAGAATCCTTTGCGCTCAAAATTGCGGTCAAACTCGTCGGCAAGCTCCACCTTGATATCGCCCAGAATGTTTTTGATGATGTGCTGTGTCATCTTTGTTCAACTGTAACATTAGGAACAACATCAATCTTTTGTTTTCGTGGAGAATAGTCGCATTTGTATGCTGTGCTGAATCTCATCTCGTAGCATTCATAATCCACAGTGCCTGTCTCGACCTTTTTCCATAACGTACGAACCAGTGGCGCATAATTGCCGTTTGTGAACAGGTGAAGCATTCCAGCGATAGATTCTGTCAGATTCACGAGGTAGTACGATTTTTCCTTGTCTGGTGACATTATGCTTGATGTCACGGTTCTATGGTTCGCTATAGTCAGAACAATGGTCGCTGTGGCATTCTGCATTGCTCTTCCGTCTTCATATTTCACGCTTTCAACGTCGATAAGACAGCATGGAAAATTGACTGCAGGAACGGCTGTGTTCAACTGTCCCCAGTCTTTGTCGATATATTTCAAATCGCTTATGCCTGCGAGACGCTCTTGGATAGAGAGCATTATTTCTGTTTTTCTCATATTAAAATAGTTTTAGTTGGTTTGGGTCTTCCGGTTCTTTTTCCTCTTCTTTGCCGATTGGGGTATTGATATAACGAAGAAGTGTCTTATAAGAACACGGATAGACAGGATACACATAACGCTCCCAAATCTTGTGATAGCATTTGGACTGGTTTCCTGGCTCATAATGCTCAAGCACAATCTTGCATACAAGTTTTATGCGCTTCAATGTATTCTTATGATGACACTTCTTTCCCATTTTCAACTTTCAATTTTCACTCCAAGTATGGTTCTAAACTTATCACTACAGTTTTCTTCTTTCTCACGCGACCGCTTCCGTTGCAGAAGTCGCAGGTCTTCTCTTTCTGGAGCACTCTGCCCATGAATTTGCGTGCTGATGCAACCGCCACTTTTCCTGTTCCTTTGCAGTGCCAGCACTTGTCGATGGTCTCGTAATGGTATTCCCTGTTACGATCTAAATCATCAACCTGTTGTACTGTTGTCTCGTTATCCTGTTGTCTCATAATTCTTAATTATTCATTGTTAATTATACATTCTTCATTATCTCTCTGTAATACTCCGCTGCAGCTTTGTGGAATTCCACTTCCTTGTCGGCTGCCATCTCTGACGACCGTGGCGAATGATAGTTATATTCGCTCGACTTCTCAATGTTATACTGAACATAAGCTTCCGATTTCTCCGCATAATACTTGTTGAACCAACCGAGCACGTCGGCGCATCCTATGCCACCGTAAAACTTGCCGTATTCGCCTTTCAAAGCACGTTTGAATACGATGTCGATGTCGGCTGCGTTGATGCATACGCCAGCACCTAGACACGAGTCAACCACCATTGTCGCTGTCTCGGCAAGTGCTTCCGGATGCATCTGCTTGGAGACGTTAAGCATCGACTCCAGTCGCGTCAGCTGCATCACGATTAGCGCAGCTGTCTCCTTGTAACCGAGTTCTTTTACAAGCCTGTTCACCGAAACCACATTACTGCGCACCGACTTCGCCACCGTGTCAATGCCAGCTTCACGCATGGCAACTGACAAAGCTCGTGGTTCATAGTCTTTTTTAGAGATAATCGAAAGCTGATTTTGTTCTGTCATAACTGTTTCTTTTATAGATGTTGCCGTAAATCTTATCAAAGTCCTTGGCAAGTCCTTCTGGAGTAAATCTGTTATCGAAATACCAAGTATTTTGCATCTGTTTAACCGCCGTTAGAAATACGTTTAAATTGTCTATGATGTCATCGTCTGTAACCGATATGGTGTCGTCAATGCTGCTTACTATCTTCTCATGAAGACGGTTCAGCAGCTCCTTCATCCATCTGAAGTCAGCCTTGCTGATGGTGTAATCTGTACCTTTGAAAAGTTTATATGCCTTGCCAAAGGTTTCCAGTGCTCTGTAAACAGGCATTGTTCTGCCTTGTTTCGACGACATCGACGCGAGAACCTCATTCACGAGCAGCATCTTGTCTTTTTTAGACAGTTGCAGCGAAGCTTTGATGATGTCTTTTACCATTTCTGTACCTTTTTATTTCGTTAATAATCTTGCTTGCGCAGTTTGGGCAGGTGTCGCCCCAGATGCGAGCGTCATACTCGCAACCGCACTGCGGACACACCACCCAAATCTCATGATTGTTTCTCATTCGTCGCTTTCCTTTTTAGGCTCAACATAGAAAGTTTCGTCCTGTACTACCGAAAGACCTACCTTGGCGAGATTCTCCTTCACGTTTTCGCAGTCTCGGTCAGCGAGAATCTTATCCTTGGCAGCTTCTTCAGTCTTGCGGATATAATCCGGGAGAAACTCCCTCAGCAAGTTCGTAACAGAAGCCCATGTAAACCCTTTCAATGTCTTCAGTTTTGGTGTACCCGTTCGGAAACCTATTGTTCCATGAATGGTGTCGAGACTTTTCTTCTTGCTGAAGAGTGCGTCTCTCTGTTCTGTAGCATACACCTGTAAGACCTCGAAAGCCTTTTCTTTTTCCTCAGTGAGCTTGCCAAGTTCCTCTTGGTACTTCTCTCTGATACGAGTCATCTCCACGTCCATCGTGGCAGTAATCTTTTGGATTCTAGCATCCGCCTTAGCGAAATCAGCCATCGCTGATTCCATCTTTTCATTAGTGATACCGCTGATCACAATCTTCTTTTCTCTCTTTGCCATATTTTTTTGTATTTAAAGGTTTGTAAATTTCAACTCCTACTTCCTAACTCCTAACTGAAGAAATACTCTGTTTCCTGCAGAACTCGTTATAAATTCTCGTCAGCGTCGCCTCTGGAATTCTGTTGAAGTCGTGGCTTATCATTCCTGTTGGGACGATTCCTGCAGCGCGTATTGCTGTCGATTTTATGTAGTCGAGGCTGATGTCGGTTCTGCCGCATTTCTCGAAATACCTTCCGATTGCTTTGATGACACCCTTGCGGAGTCTGTCATATTCCGACTTGTATTTTCGGGTCTGTGGCATCCGGTTCAGTTCCTGCAGATACCTTATCATCGACTGCGCTTCGATATAACCAAGTTCCTTCAAGCTGTCGGTGCGACCGTCCGTATAATCAGAAATGAAATCGTGTCGCATATCCTCATCGAACTTCATGTTCTTGAAGATGTAGAACAGGCTGCGTCTCTGTCCGTCGCTGATTTTGTCCTTAACGCTTTCCATTGTTTTCGTTTTTATAAGTTTCAGTTTGTGGCACGTTGTTCCATTTGCCCGACACACGAGCGTTGTGGCATTCTATCTTATGCATTATAAGACTGCGTTCTCTCATATAATCCTCGAAGCTCATCTTCTCCTTGTTGCGTTCGAGGCAATCCAAGTGGAAATGCAAGTCACATAACTTAATATCCAATTCCTTGAACTGTTCTGTATCAATTTTACTTCTCATTATAAACCTCCACAGCCTTTTCTTCCCATATTGTGAAATACTCGGATACATTGCCTGAATATCGACCTTGACAATAAGCTCTGAAACCTTGCGTCCTGACCTTGACACCTGCCTTGTATTTCAATCTGATTGCAGGTTTACCAAGCGGTTTTCCTTTGTCTTCCTGACTGACAAAAATGAAAGTCTTATGCTTAAACCTGTCTATAAGGTCTCTCGTAAGAGCATATTCCCATCCTGCTTCAAAGGCGAACTGGTAACTGTCAACAATTATGAACTTCGCACTTTTAGGTTTCGCCAATCTCTCGGCAAGAGCGTCGATGTCACCATCTGTCGTGATTCGGAACGACCCTTGAACCTCATTCATCTTGAATTGCGCAAGCCGTCTCTGCATCGACACTCCGACACCTTCCTCAAGCGACACATACAGAACATTCCCAAGACCGCACAACATCTTGGCGAGCTGCATCACAAAGGAACTCTTGCCACTCGCGCTCGCACCGCTGATAAACCAAGTATCACCCTGTTCCGGCTCACCGAACACTTCTTTCCATTTGCCTTCAAATGGTAACACCTTATGCTTTATGTTAGCCACATCTTTCGGACTATAAGCTCTCTTTGCCATGATTACGCCATTTTAAGTTTCTCAATCTCTGTATATACTCTGCGAAGTCCACCAGCAGTCTTTCTGACGATTGTGGCTATATCGACACCTTCTGGCGCATTTATCTTAGCCACTATAGAAGCCTGGTCTTTCAGAAACTTCTCACGTTCTCTGCTGTCGTCAGGCGTAACCTTGGAATATCTGTCTCCATATCTGGAAAACATCTCGGTATAACCGACCTTCTGATGTTCTATTGAACGGTCTATCTTTGCCTTCAGTCCGTCAGCACCCATCATATACCATGCGCAGCACCTCTCCGTGGCATTCCACAATGCTTTAAGTTCGAGGAATGCGTCATATTGCAAATCGCCGGCTTCATCAAGGACGATAAGCGGAGTTTCTATCGAACGGAGATAGAAAACAAGATCCTCGTAAACATCGCCGTATCTGCCGTTGCCATTTACACCGAATTCAGTTGCTATCTTACGCACCAACTTCTGCTTAGTTTTGACTTGAGAACAGTCGATGTAAACAGCATTGCGATGTCCTTTCACATAATAACGTGCGGTGAACGTCTTGCCGATATTGGGTATGTCGCATAAGATTGCGCTGAGACCGGCATTCTGGCAAGCCTCAAGTTGGGTACTTATGAAGTCGAAAGTCGCCGTACGAGCCGCTTTCCATTCAATACCGCCACGGAGATTGACACCCAACTTACGCGCAATCGTTATCCAATTTGCCTCGCTGAGTGCCTTATCGGTCTGTCCGTTCTTGATCGTGCTGTAAACAGACGTGGCTATACCTAATGACGCTGCATGTTTAGCGTCGCTTGGGTAGTTCACTCTGTTGGCTGTTATCGCCTCAAGAATCTGTTTTTTGGTTTCGTTTGTAATCATATTATATCTCAATTTGAATATTGTTTTAATACTATTCTAAAGGGCTTCCAATGCGTTAGGAATACTATAGGCTACCTCGCCAGCAGATTCCTCAACAAACGGCAATTCCACTATTAGTCGTTCAATTTCCGTCTCTGATTTCGATATGCCGACACCCTTGATTGCATTACGATTTACATAACCTTTAAATCCTGCTATTTTTCTTTGTTGGATGTCGTAAATCTCCCTGTCTTTGATTGTCTGTTCAGCTTCAGCTGTATTGAAAGTTCCAACATCCTCAAGTTTATCTATAAGTCTGTCGTCTTGGAATATATACATATCTGTTATCTCACCAGCTTCATCGGTTAGATAGTAAGCATCAACTTTCCAGTTATTAGGATCAAGACGTTCTATAACATCAGTCTTGCTTAACCACCAATCTTTATAAGCTACCCGACAGTAACTGTTTCTACGGATGGTAGTCTCGACATGGTCTCCTATAAAGCGAGCCCATACCGACTTATCCATAGGCTGTAATGAAGGATTCATATTCGCCTCAAGAACCTGCCAGCGAGTCATGCCAGGATATTTCTTTTGGTTCGGGTGAAGGGAGTTGTTGAACTCCTGAATATCACGGATGTCGTCAGCGATAAGTTCATCCCATGTGTAATATTGCTTATCTTCGTATGTATCATTGAATGAGTCAAACACCTTGTTAGATTCCGTTCTATATGCTCTGCTCTTGGCATAGAAACGACCGATGCCGAGGTGGTTCTTATGTTCCACGCTACGTTTCTTAGCACCATTCAAAGGCTCTGCATACTTCTCTTGGGAGTTCATTGGCGCACAAAAGCGAACAAACGGAAACAACACACCGGCTTTTAGGAAACTGTCTCTCCACTGACTCATAAGGTGATTTTCCACCTCAACCTGTGCAGGGCAGCCCCAACCATGACGCTCTATAAGTCTGAACATAGAACGGAAACAATCTGTCACCAAATCGACATTCTTGTGACGATTATAGGCGTATCCGACAACACACTGACTTGTAACATCGTATGCGTAGTATGCTTTCGGGCGTGCTTTTGTATCCATCAATTTGCGAGGCAAGTCACGGTCGTCGAATGATATTTTAGAGAATGAGAATTCTGGAGCATGGCGATGGACGTGTGGCATCTGCTCATGCATAAATGTTGTGTATGAAGTAGTGCTTTGCTCTATCAATACACGGTTCTTAGGTTTGTTAAGATAATTGGCTATCGTGCTTTCACTTAACGATAATGGTTCTCCGCTTTTATCTGTCCATTCTGCAGGATTGAACAACGCGCCTGTCTCAACATCATAAACCTCCAATTCACCGCATACAAATGCATTATACATTTCCCACACGCTTGTATTGAAAGGCTTATTTGGCAAAGCTGCTATTGATATTATGAGGCGTTCGGTCTTATGGTCAACCTTTCTGCGAGACTGGTTGCCAAACTTGCCACTGATGAGGCATGAATATCCACATTGCTGGTATTCGTTGACTTTCTTTCTAAAACGAAGCATACTCGCTGGCAACGTATGACCAACTTTTATTCTATATCCTTCAACAACTTGAGTCATTTTATTCCAGTCATACTTTAGACCCATTGTCTTATGAATCGCCTTTGCATTGTTGTAAAGTTTTATGCAGGCATTCATAACACTTGCATTAGCAATATATTCAGCGACGTGCGCATCTGTAGCGAAATCATGACCACAATTATTTCTCCAGTCAGAGAAGTAAGCGACCGCCGCTTGGTCCATCTCATAATTAGCGTCAAGCCATGCAAATAACACTTCCAGAGAAGGGTCTGGATATAACGCATTGACTTTTTCACGATACGAATCTGGAAGACTACAGACCGAAACAAGAGCATAATTGCAACTTGAACCACCACCACGACGGACAACATCAATACGTCCACGTGCGGAAAGCTGCTTGTAATTAGGCATTGACATAATACCATTATCCACAAGTTCTCGAGCCGAAATGCATAATGTGTTGCCGTAGTATTCCATGTTCTTGTACTTTATATATTATTTTTCAGGTTGTTGAAAACCCATCATCTCTGCCAAGTATGCTCCTAATCCAAAAAGAACCACACCCAACAAGCGAAGTAAAAGCTCGTATTTACTTCCGTCTGCCGTTCCGATGGCGAGGAACATCCCTATTAATGTCATCACGATACCGATGGTTTTCTTGAATGTTTTCATACTTAACTACTATTTAATTACTGTTTAATTTTCCGATGACCATTTTGTAGCACCCATATTCAAAGCTGCCGTTCTTATCCTGTTAGGGCGATCACCTTTTGTCTCATATCTAAGAGCTTTATAAACCGCTCTGGTACTCACGTCGAATATTTTCGACAGATTTTCAATGTTATCCTTTGTTGTGACGATTTTTTTCATAATTTTACAAGCAAGTTCAAAATTGATTTACGCTTGCAAATATAAAGACATTTTTCCACACAAAACAAGAAATTGTGTAAAAATGTATAAATATTTTTGAATTATGATAGAAAGATTATTGCAAATAGTTGAATATTATAAACTTTCAGTTAGAGAATTTGAGAGGTTAATTGGCGTTTCTGAAGGTGTAATCAATAAAACAATTGCACGAAATACTGGTTTAAAAGCAGAAACAATACAAAAAATCGTGGAAAAATTTCCACAAATATCACTCAATTGGATATTACTTGGAGAGGGCGAAATGTTAAAAAGCGACGACAAACCGGTTGCAAAACAGACCGACAATCCCAATGAAGGCATTCCGCTTATACCTGTAGAAGCAATGGCAGGAGCATTAACATGTGACAATACGATTATTGAATATGAATGTGACAGATATGTTGTTCCTATGTTCAAAGGTGCAGATTTCCTTATACCCGTAAAAGGGTCAAGCATGTATCCAAAATATAGTTCTGGAGATATTGTTGCCTGTCAGCGTGTCGATATGAGCAACTTGTTTTTCCAATGGAATAAGGTTTACGTCATAGATACCAACCAAGGTGCTCTAATCAAGAGAATAAAACCAGGTCACGACGAGAACCATATCCTCATCGTATCAGACAACGAAAAATACGATCCATTTGAATTGCCATATTCAGCAATACACGCAGTTGCATTAGTTATTGGTGTAATCAGATTAGAATAGAAACATGATAGCAGTAGTTATATTATCAATCATAATAATCGTATTCTTTATTAAAAGACAGAATATAAGTTCTCCGAAAGAGCAAAGCGACATGTCTAAAAAACAAAAAACAGACATATCACAAGATATACGATTCACCATAAATGGAAAAGAATTAGACCTCAATGCCACAACAGAAAACCTTTCAGAAAGAAGGAAGAGGACATACGCCAGAGACAAAAGTTTAACAAGACACAGACGGGTTTGGTCCATCCTACAATACATGGTAGCATATCAAGAACTAATGCAAACTGATAATTTTTACAATATCAGGAATGCAATACAATCTTACAAGGAAGCCAAAGGATTGATGAGAAAAGAACACGTCGAGGAATACGACATAGAAATTGCTATACGCTTTTGCCGAATGGAAAACCATTACGATTTGTGCCATCACAAATTGAGTCAGACAGACATTAATAACTTAAAAGACTGGAGAAATTTTCAACTTAACGAAAAGGAACTCTATAACAATGTCATCTCAAATTACGAGTTCAATTGGCGAAGTGTTCTCGACTCATATAAAAGAATTAACGCAAAAAAAGATCGTCTTGAATACCTAATAGAGGATTTGGATAAAATAGTAGGATTGCCAGAAATTCAGGAATATCCTGATGTTATCAATAGGATAAACGTATTAAAGGAATCTTACACCAAGGAATTAGACGAAACAATCATAATTATAAGCTCTAAAAAAGCCAACAAATAAGGTGCACCCCTTCAAAATAGCTATTATTTTACTAAAACATCTAAAAAACACCACTTTAGGTATTTTCAGAAATATCGTCAATGGTCAGTTTCCTACCCTTTATCCCTTAAAAATGGTATGTTCCCCCTATCTATAGAGTACCCTCAAAAACCCTAAATGTGTAACCCCACTTTTTCAAAAATGTAACCCCACTTTGTAACCCCACCTGTAACCCCTGTCGTTAAAATCACCATAAAAACACATTTAAACACTATCGTCCCAAAAACATCAGATACATGCCGTCAACAATACCATACATGTGACATAGAACATATTAAACTTACTAAAACACAAATAATTAAATAAAACTAACAAAAAAAAGATAGTTGTACATAAAGCATACAACCATCTTTTAAAGAAAATGTAAGTTATATATAAGTAAATACAACTAAAATACAACCAAATCCAACTTTTTTAAACGCTTCGTTTTAATTCACCAAGAAAAACTTTTTAACATAACTTATTGAACATCATAATATTTAAACGGCATTTTTAGAAAAACGCTTTTATACACTTCGTTTTATGCCCTATATAAGTCTTCTAAAAAAGACTTCAATTCGTAGATTTTTGTAAATCCCATCTTCTTTTGTTTTTGAGATTTTGGAACATCTCTTTTAACAAAGACGGCATTTTTTAAAGCTTCTTCTATTCTCAAAGCAGCTAATGTTGATTCATAACGTTTGGAAGCATGACATGCAGTCTCATCTATAGATCTGAACTCGAACTTCACCTTATCTTTAACAAAAGCATTGCAATCAACATGTTTGTTTATAAGAGGAAGCAAACACTCAACGATGATTTCATTGCGTTTGTTGACATCTTCCTCGCTGTTGCCTTTTGGAATAGGGTTTTTGTATTCTTTTGCAAGTTTCATATTTTATTATAAAAGTTAAAATATTAGTTATCAATCAAGTATGCTAATTATATACTCTTAGTATGCTAATAATATACTCTTAGTATGCTTTGTGTAAACTTTACAAAAGTATAGCAAAAAAATGAGAAAAATCCAAGTTTTGGGCGCGCTTGAAAGATTACCGAAATAGATTTCGCTTTTTAATTTTCCGTGCAGATTTCAAAAAAATTGTAGATTTGTAGATTTTGTAGTAATTTATTGATATTTAATATTTTACATCAAAATCACTTTGTAGATGTTTGTAGATATTTGTAGATTTATCTACATTATCTACAATGGTTTTTAAATTGTAGATTTTTTAAATATATAATAATCAATAATTTATACACCATATCTACATTATCTACAATATCTACAATACTTTTCCAAAATCATTTTTTATTGATGTTGCCGAAACGGCATTAAAAAAGCGGCAAGAACTTGAAACTTATCGCTTTATGTAGATTTTGTATTTTATTCATCCTTTTTGTTATAAAAATCATCTATTTCCAAAGGATTGAAAAATTCTTGCATCTGGAAGGTGTAACACCTGTCTTTCTCATATACGAACATGTCATCCGCGTAATTGTATTTATATTTGAAGTTGGTTGCCGTTCCTACTCTGAAACCGTTATCCTTCAGCCACTCTTTTATGATCATCGGATTGATGAACCTGTATTGGTCCTTGACAAGATTGTAAATGACTTTTGCCGACAATTTGATTGTATCAGCTTCCTGCATGTAGAACTGTTCTCTTATCACTTCTTTAATGTGCTTGATTGAAGCCGATTCTGTCCTTTCCTTGATTTTGTTCAATGCTTCGGTTTCAAATAAAGATTCCTCAAACCATAAGCGTGACTTCTCCGGATAATACAGTTGCCTGTTCTTTAAGAAATATAAAAACGCCGGTATCTCGTCAACCATCTTGTCGAACATGTGAGGGTCGCGAGTGTCTTCAATGGGATTTACCTTTATAATACAATACCTGTTTTCTTCCATGTCTATTTTAACGAAGTTGTACTCATCGTTGGAACATAATATGAGCTTTGAAATGTTAGGTACTTCTGTGGAGTCCTTTCCCTTGCCTTCGCATGGAATTGTGGCATTGGTCGCAATCATCTTCAGTTTGTTGCCGGCTCCGTTCTTTTCATCCATATTGATGAATGATTCGTCGACGGAGACAATGAGCTTTCCAGCCCATGAGCCGTTGAACTTAGACATAAGTCTCTCGCTGTCGAGAATACGCATGTTCTCAACGAATATAGCACGAAGCAAATTCAGAAATGTGGTCTTGCCTGTACCGCGTTCCTTCGACACCAGGCAAAGGATTGGAAGGTGCTTGATTGGCTGTGTATATAATAATTGGATGTAGTCTAAAGCAAACTCAAATAATGATTCGCCAGCGACATTCTTATAATCAAAGATATGATGAAGAAGTTTGTTGATGGTACGCCAGCTTCCTTCTTCCGGAACATGTGTCACTGGCGAATATCTGTTATAAAGTCTTGATGTGATTCCGTCTTTTTCGGAAATGATAATCTGCTGGTATTTCTCTGGATCATTCTCAGGAATATTCGTAAAAGCGTCGCATTTCTCAATCATTTTGATAAACTCCTTAGAGTTGTGGAAGTCCTGATTGATGTTTTCTTTAGACCATCTTACGATGTTGATTTCGGTCTGCTTGTTAGGTGCTTTCTCGACAATTTTCTTATAATATTCCGTACCGATACGGACATAATTCTTCTGCTGACCTTTCCAGCTGACCGCCAGCTTGCCGTTTTCGTCGGCATAATATGGATTGCCTTTATAAATGAACTCCTTGTTTTCAAGGACTTTTATATTATTCTCGTAGAAGGTTTTTGCGCTATCAAGTCCGAAAATCCTTTGGATTTGGAAAGGCGATGTTCCGGATATCAGATAAGTAAGTATGTATTTTCTTTCGTTGGTGCCTGTAAGAAGTCCTTCCAGCTCGTTGATGACAAGCTTCTGATCAGCGCGACCGCCATACAAAACGTCGTCGATTCCTTTGTCCGGACTGTCGGCAACGATATGTGAGAAATACAACGTAATATCGTGAGGTTTCAGATATTCGTTGAAAGTGTTAAGCGCGCTGTAAAAAGACTTCAGACGTGTAGTCAGTTCCTTGTCTTCCTTCCATTCCACTTTGAGACAATCAGCGTCGAATAACAGAACTATGTTATTCACCTGGCATTTGCGACAGTATTCTATAATGTATTTGTGGATGTTATCCTTCTTCCTGTCCTTGAAGTTATGGATTCCGCCGATGCCGAATGTCGGAAGACCGAAGTTTGACATTGCAAAAGCTTTGAACTCGCCTTCTACAATGTATAAGGTTGCGACCTTCTCGCCTTTCTTGTATGTCTTCAATATTTCAGGCGTGACAAAAGGCAAGGTTTCAGTTCCTGATGGCTGTTGATATTTCATGTCGCCTTTAGGATTCTGTAAACGTGTTCTGGAGAAGCTGCGGATTTTCCGGTTCTCGGTCTCATACACTTCGACAACGCCGTCGAGACCGATGTAATTGATAGAAATGTCTCCTTTGTCCGTCTCGGTAAAGAACTTGAAATTGATGCCGTGGCCGTCGATGTCGAAAGCCTTGTAACTATTTGTCTTGTCTGTTATTTGCAGTGTCTTTAATCTATCCTCAAAGTATGACATATCTATTCAATTTTAAAAATTTTCTTCTGGAAGAAAGTTTCAATCAGAACTCTCTCCTGGTAATTTATCCTGGTTTCGCCAGTAACGCGCCGATAGAACTTCGGCAGACTCCAATGAAGAAACTTGCAAAGCTCGTCACGGATGCGGATGTAATCACCTTTCGGCAGCTGCTGAAAATGACGGTATAACTGTTCACTGTAGAGGTTCATATCTTGCCAGTTTTTTAAGATTTTCAACAATATCATCACCTATGGTATGATTGTATTCAAAATAAGAGAAAAATAATGAGCAAGGGATTGTATATGGAAGACTGTTGCCCAAATGAATGGTAATGCACAAGCCTTCTCCTGGTATATATGAACAATCAAAATCATCAAAATCATAAAAGCCATTATCGTTCATAATCTTAATAGCTATTTCTTTTAATTTTCGACATTTTTCACGATGTCTTAGATACAGATCTGTAGCTTGTATCATCAACTTATGATGCATAATTTATTCCTCCCAAATGATTTTAAACTCCGTGTCTTCGTTTTAACTGAGCTAATCGCTCTGAATAACTCATATCTTTATCTATCTGAGTATCCATCAAGATTTTTTTTCTTTCTTCAATGGATAATTTATGCAACTCTTCTATAGCTTCATATTCATCATCATAACATGCCACTTGTATCTCTTCGTTTTCATCTTTTTTCATAATATTATACTTACCGAAGATATGTCTGATAAAATATTTCATAATCTATTCCTCCCAAATGATTTTAAAGTCTTCTAATTTCTTGTTTCCTTCTTTGATATAGTCGGCATTTTCAATGAGTATATTCATTGCCATGACCGTTGCCTTATGGCGAAAGTAATAATCGTTATGTGGCAGCGACATTTCGCCTGTCTCGATGTGATGAACCACACCGCTGTCACATCTGAATGTGAAATCTATCTTGAACTTGAAATTGTTTCTCATAATTATGAATTATGCATTATGAATTATGAATTGAATTAATGAATCTCAAAACCTTCACCTCTCAGAACCTTGATTGCCGTGTCTCTGTGCTGGCGGATGAAGTCCATAATCTCAACTTCCGCGAGTGCGTTGTTGACTATTTTCAATTTATCTGCAAGACGCTGATCACATATCTTATCAGCCAAAAATGAAACCTGGTCCGAATAAGACAAGTCTTCAAACAGTTCATCGAAATCTACTGTAACTGATCTTCTTGTACTCATACTTCTTCGCTTTTAAAATCGTCTGGATAACAAAATTTTTCACGATCCTCAATATCAATAAGACATCGACATGGAGCTAACAGATCAACTGCGGCATCTAAGAAGTTCAATAAAATAGTCTTTTGTCTGTAAGAATCTTCAAAATAATTTTTACGCAAAATCTCAGTAATATCCATCAAGAGAGTTGGTATTTTCGTCAATCTACTCTCGATAAATTCTTTTTCTTTTGTAGTTAACTTTTCCATAACTATTAATTTTTATTGATAGAAATAATATAATCTTGCTCGGCGTGCGCCTTCTTTGACTGCGTCTGCCTGTTCGCGGAAACATTGATGTTCGGAATTGGTGTTGTAGCGCAAATCGTGGGTTGTGACTGCGTAAAGATTCGTCTGTTCTGAATGCCATAAACAAATCTCAACGTCTGCTCTTGTGTTCCATGTTCTTAATAATGCCATAACTTTATTTTTTTATTGGTTAAACATTGCCGGTGGGGAGGAGTCGAACCTCCCATTATGAGGTGTATTTTCCGACGCTTTTGACCGTATTCTGGATTTCTCATAATTATGCTGTGGTGCTCTTTATGTGTCGCTTTTCCCAGTGTTATAAGGCTTGCGCCAAGCAACCTATGTTGGCGATTTCAGAAATCACAGCAACCTCTCACCGGAATGGGTTTCCAGGTACCCTTTATGCCTTATAAATATTATTCCTCTCTAAAATGGCTCTTACGCCTGGAACAGTCATATTGACGTGTTCGTCCTTCGCGATAATCCACATCAGGCGGTAAGGTGCTGCTTCCGGATATTCCTCTCTCATTTCCAAATAGCGATTGCATACATATCTATGTTTTTCTTCCTGCGCAATCTCGTAAGGCGTTCTAAGGTCTAATTCACTCATTGCTACAATATTTTAAATTATTATCTCGTTTTTTATTCGTATTTTTGTTTCAATTTTCTATTTTCATCTGAAAATCGGAATGAAAATCGAGACAAAAATAGAAATATTTTCCTCACAAAAATCATTTTTGAGGAAATATTTTCCTAATTATTTAAAAATAATTTTGTTATGGTTGAAAATCAAACAGTTAAAGACAGATTAATTTTGTATATTAAGCATTTAGGCACCAGTCAAAGGCAATTTGAGATTAAATGCGAGCTTGCAAATGGGTATATTAAGAACATCAGACAGTCTATTACACCAGACAAATTAAGGAAAATTGCTCTATACTACCCAGAATTGAATACAGGATGGTTAATGACTGGTGAAGGTGAAATGTTGAAGTCACCAGTACAGGAAATCAAAGGTGATAACAATACACAAGTTATCGGAGACGGCAACCATGTAAGCACTCCAAGCACCTTAGATAAAGCGTTAGATGAAATAGCAGCGCAAAGAAGACTTGTCGAAAAATCACAGGAGCAAATCGACCGTCTTATAGGAGTTTTAGAGAAAATGACAGAAAAATAATGCGTCCACACTTTCAAGCATGGACGCATAAAATATTGAAAAATAGATAAATAAACGGACACTTTAATGAAAATCGACCGGTGCACAACCGGCAAAAAAGCACGAAAAAACGCAATTTTGAAAAGTTAAGTGGTTGATAATCAACAATATTTACTCGTTTGGGTTTGTCACTGGTTCGAGTCCAGTATGTCCCACTCTCCTTATCTTTTTCCTTAAAAACTTTTAACTAAAAATATTCTTCATTTAAGACTTTTTATATTAAATATTTTCATAATTTTGGAGTTCCAACTTAATTATGATATTTTCAATCAAAAAAAGTTAACATATTATCATGAAGAATAACATTGTTCCAGTTGAAGTAGCTCAAAAAGTATTCAGCGACAGCAACCTTCCTTGCATCGGCAAAGCCGGCATCCGTGAAATCAACAAACTTGCTAGAGATTTAGAAGCTGCAAGTGGCGTTAAGTTTATCCATATGGAAATGGGAAATCCAGGACTTCCAGCAGTACAAGCAGGCGTTGAAGCACAAATAAAAGCATTACAAGACGGCGTTGCAGCGACATATCCTCCAATCGACGGCGTTCCTGCAGTAAAGAATGAAGCTTCTCGTTTCATCAAGAACTTCCTCGACCTCGACGTTGACGCCGCCAACTGCATCCCTACAGTCGGTTCTATGCAAGGAGCATTCGCATCATTCATGATCTGCGGACACACAAATAAAGAAAAGAACACAATATTATTTATTGACCCAGGATTCCCTGTTCACAAATTCCAGACTAAGATTCTCGGAATGCAAATGGAAGCTTTCGACATCTATGAATACAGAGGCGAGAACCTTCGCAACAAATTAGAAAGCATATTTGCAACAGGCAAGATTCACAGCGTATTATATTCAAATCCTAACAATCCTACATGGGTTTGTTTGACAGACGAAGAACTTCGTATCATCGGTGAATTGGCAAATAAATACGACGTCATCGTTCTTGAAGACCTCGCTTATTTCGGAATGGACTTCCGTAAAGACTACAGCCACCCAGGCGTAGCTCCATATCAACCAACAGTAGGTAAATATACAGACAACTATATCTTGATGATTTCAAGTTCAAAAGCTTTCAGTTATGCAGGAGAACGTTGCGCTATTTTAGGCATCAGCAACAAACTCGCAGAACGCGTATATCCTGACTTGAAAGAATTCTGCGGACAAGACATTTTTGCAAGAGGCATCCTTTTCGGAGCATTACACCCACTCAGTTCAGGAACTTCCCATTCTGCACAATATGCAGTTGCAGGAGTTTTAAAGGCAGTCAACGACGGCACATACAACTACCGCGACGATGTTTTGGAATACGGAGAAAAAGCAAAGATGATGAAAGAAGCATTCTTGGCAAACGGCTTCGAATTCACATACGATGAAGACTTAGGAGAGCCAATAGCAGACGGATTCTACTTCACATATTATTATCCAGGCATGACAGGCGCAGAGCTTCTTGAAGAAATGTTATATTACGGCATCTCTGCTATTTCATTAGACACATGCGGAAGCACACGTCAAGGCATCAGAGCATGTACATCATTAATACAAAGAGAAGAAATTCCAGTTTTGGCAGAAAGATTAAAACGTTTTGCTGAAGATCATCCTATCAAATAATAATTTTTTAATTTTCCACTTAGGATTTTAAAAAATTATATATATTTGTGAGTCTTGATAAAAGAAACAAATTAACGAAACAATAAACATTATAAGTAACTTAAAAATAAACAATTATGGCAAGTTTCAAAGGAGCCATCGTAGTTAACACAGAACGTTGTAAAGGTTGTGGCGTTTGCGTCGCAAACTGTCCAGTTGGTGTTATCGGCTTGGCAAAAGAAGTAAACGGTAAAGGTTACAATTACGCTTATATGGCGGAACCTGACAAATGTATCGGTTGTGCATCATGCGGCATGGTATGTCCAGATGGTGTTATCACAGTTTACAAAGTCAAATTGTAATTAAATCAATTGTCTAACATTTAAAATTAACACATAATGGGAGAATTAAAACTGATGAAGGGTAACGAAGCATTAGCCGAAGCAGCTATCCGCTACGGTTGTGATGCTTATTACGGATATCCTATCACTCCACAATCAGAAGTG
>JAZOSK010000091.1:0-1256 GCA_045657145.1 Bacteroidales bacterium
TATCGGTAGGGGAAGGAATTGTAATTCCTGTAACCAAAGATATGGTTTCCGATTTAATGCGATTATGGGAGGTACTGGAAGAGGGAAATATTGAAATAGATATAGAAGAAGTGGTAGGAAGAAAAATCAATCTCTATTATGTTAATTAAAGAGTTTCAATAAAAAAGAGGCGTTTTATAGCATTAAATCCGAATATTCTTTTTACCTTTGCAAACGATAAGCTTAAACGATTGTTGCAGAATGAAGCAAGTAACTCGCTGCGAATTCGGTGGAGGATTATCAGAGGTTTCTTTAAATAGATTGATTATTAAACTAATAAAGAAGAATATTCGGATCCCAAGCGGATCACTGAAAGAAGGGACTTGAAAAAGTCCCTTTCTTTTTCCAGACTCCTCATCGCCTTTGATTATCAAAAGGTTAGCAATCAGAATCAGGTTTTTCACTTAGAGTGTGGCACCAATAAAAAAAAGAGAAAAGGTGACACCGTTGGACATAAAAAGCCACTTTAGGACGGTTTTTGTGTTACAGCAGTTGTATTACACTTCTCACAAATGTGTTACACTATGAACAATAGAGTTCGAACAGTTTTCAACAGACGAAAACAAGCAAGTGATATCACTTGTGCAGCCGTAGAAATCGTTGTCTGTCTGGGTCGTGAACGTTTCTACTTTTCAATCGGTATCTTTTTGAATGCCACTCAATGGCAGAATGGCATGGTCGTCAATCATTCCAAAGCAGCCATTTTCAACGAACAGATTCAAAAGAAGGTAACGGAGTTTGAACGTATCATCATTGCTATGGAAGTAAATGGTGATGACATGACCACCCAACAATTCAAAACCTATCAATCATCAGATGGCAGCAACCGATGCAACTTCATGGCATGGATGCGCGAACGTATCCAATCTCGTAAGATGAGAGAAGGAACACGCAAGGGACACTTGACCACTTATAAAGCCCTCCAGCGTTTCGGCAAATTCAAGACATTCGATGATGTAACCCTTACTCACATCTATGAATTTGATATGTTCATTCGTGAAGAAGAAACTTACACATCTACAGGCAAGCTCATTGAACGTAGCCAGGCTGCCATCCACAATTATCACAAACGTTTTAAGAGTTACGTCAGCGAAGCCTTCCGCTTGGGGCTTATCAAAGAGAATCCATACAACCGCTTCCAAGACAAACGTGGCGAGAAGGGTAAACGTCCACATCTCACCAAAGACCAGATAAAACGATTGATTGCCATTCGTGAA
>JAZOSK010000092.1:0-6000 GCA_045657145.1 Bacteroidales bacterium
ATCATTCTACCCAACAATCCACGACATCTTCAAACTCCAAACAGATGTTATGGACGAATTCATGCAAAAAGACGCTTCTGTCAACATCATGTACGCTGACGACAAAGCTGGTCTCGCTAACACATGGAAAAACTTCGAAGGCCAAATGTTAATGCTCCGCAAAAACAAAGTAGCTGAAAGAAAAGCTGAATTAGAAGCTCAATTCACAGAATGGGTTAACGCTAACCCAGCACGCGTTGAAGAATACGGCAACGTTTTGAACACATTAGCAGAAAACTATGCATTAGCAGCTGAATTAACACCTTCTATCTATTATCCTAACTTCGTTACACAAACAGGCGCTATCGCTATCGCAGCAGAATTCGCTCAATATGTAGCAGCAGCTCAAGGTAAAGATAAAGAAGCTATCGCTGCAGCTGAAGAAGCTCTCAAAGCTATCGACGCTGACGCTTATTTCGCAGAAACATACAAAGCTTTAGAAGACAAGACTTTGGTTGAAATGTTAAAATTATATTACAACACTTTCAATGCCGAAGTAAATCCTAACTTCTTCAACTTAGTTGAAAAAGAATACAAAGGTGACGTTGTTGCTTTAGCTAACGACATCTTAGAAAATTCAATCTTCGCATCAGCTGAATCAATCAAGGCTTTCATCGAAAAACCTAATGCTAAGAAAGTTGTAAAAGACCCAGCTTACGTTGTATTGAACACAATGTACGCTCACATGATGGGCAGCCTCGCTCCTTATCGTGCAGCAATGCAAATCATCGACGAAAACAATCACTTATTCGTTAAAGGCTTACGCGAATTCTACGCTGAAACACAACCAGAAAAATCTTTATATCCAGATGCTAACTCATCATTACGTATGAGCTACGGTTCTGTTCAAGATTACCAACCAGCTGACGCTATCCACTACGACTATGTATGTACAGCTAACGGTATCCTCGAAAAATACGTTCCTGGTGACTATGAATTCGACGTTCCACAAAGACTCCTCGACCTCATCGCTGCTAAAGACTTCGGTCAATATGCTGACGAAAACGGTGAATTAATCGTTTGCTTCCTTTCAACAAACGACATCACAGGCGGCAACTCAGGTAGCCCTATCATGAACAGCAGAGGCGAACTCATCGGTCTCGCTTTCGACGGCAACTGGGAAGCTATGAGCGGCGACATCAACTTCGAACCAACATTACAACGTACTATCAACGTTGACGCTCGTTACGTATTATTCGTAATCGACAAATTCGCTGGCGCAACAAACCTCATCGAAGAGTTGACAATCGTCAAGAGCGAACCTCAAGTTGAAACAACAGAAGAAGTTGTAGCTGAATAATTGAAATTCAGAAGTTCAAAATCTCAGAACTTCAGCAATATGAAATAGGCGCGTCAAATAATATGACGTGCCTATTTTTTTATAAAAAATTCATTATCAGACAATAAAGTTAAATCTATGACGTTCGCTTTTTAAAATTTTAAAATATCTTAACCATGAAAAAAATCTCTTTATTATCAATTATCGTTTTGTCATTTGTGGCATTATTAACATCATGTAAAGAGGAACACAATGTTCCAGCATTTCCGGAGGAACTGACAAATTATTTTCCATATAAGGAAGGCGAGTCATTCTCATTCATCTCTGAAGATAACGACACATTGACTTTCATTTTAAAATATGAAACTTTATCTCGTGATAATAGTCATACGCAGCCATTCTTTTCTATGGTCTCATGCGGAGGAGAAGATTTCGCTTGGATGAATAAGACCACTGATGCAACCACAGTTCCATATTGGGACGATAAAAAAATAGAAATTGAATTTGAAATGACAGCAAGTCAGACAACTCCAAAAGCTGAAGGAGGGCTGTCAATAGGTTTTTCTGTAGAAAATGCAAATAAATATAACGGATATACTCATATCTCATATAGCAGACGATTTGAATGCAATCCTTTTGACGGCAACGTTAACTTGCATGTAGGAGATGAAATAGCCCTTTACGAAGCCGGATATCAAGAAAGTTCTATTGCTATAGTAAAATGGAAAGAAGGTATTTTAAGCTTCGACTTCGACGGAAAGAAATGGACCGCCATTAAACGCTAAAACATATTGATACGTTTTTAGCAATATGATGAAATAAAAAAAAAATAGAGCAGCGAAATTCTCGTTGCTCTATTTTCATTTATACCTTATTTAATTTATATTATTCTTTTTTACTGCTTGACATCGAGATAAGGACACTTCCTAAAATACCAGCTGACAACGATGCAGCCAAGATAGCTATCTTACCTAAATTACGCAAATGTGTGGTCATTTCTGGTGCGAGTTCGCCGAATGAAAGAGTATCAACGAAGATTGACATTGTAAAGCCAATACCACCGAGACATGCCACAGCGAATAGTTTCTTCCATGTAGCGCCGTTTGGCATTTCACCCACTTTCAACTTGATAGCAATCCAGCTTGCAAGAGTGATACCTATTGGCTTTCCAAGCAATAATCCGCAGTAGATACCGAGACCTACAGAACCGAGTTCAGCTGAATATTGGAAGAAATTAAGATAACTCAAATCTGGAATCACAACGCCAGCGTTAGCGATAGCAAAAATAGGCATAATCACGAAGTTGACCCAAGGTGTCAGAGCATGTTCCAAACGATAGCTCATACCTACAGAACCGCTTGCTACATTACTGATACTTTTAAGACATATTTGCTGGTCGTGGTTCGGTATTTCGTTATCATCATGTAATTTCTCTATCAAATATTGATAATGTGCAGTCTTTCTGTCGAAATATGAACGAGAATAACGGGCCTTCATAGGAATCATCATAGCCATAACAACGCCAGACATTGTTGCGTGGATACCAGCGTAGTAGAACAAAATCCATACTGCAATAGCTGGTATGAGATAATAAATCATACTTTTGACACCAGCTTTGTTGAGCAAGAACACGAGGAATAAAATACCGAATGATATTAATAAAAGTGTTAAATTGATTGCGCCTCCGTAGAAGAATGCCACCACCAAAATAGCGCCTAAGTCGTCGGCAATAGCAAGCGCTGTGAGGAAAATCTTCAATGAGACAGGCACTCTGTCACCGAGCATCGACATGATACCGATTGCGAACGCAATATCAGTCGCTGTTGGAATACCCCAGCCGCTACCTGCCGCTGTTCCTGCATTGAAACATGAATAGATAAGAGCAGGGAAAAGCATACCGCCCGCAGCTGCTATCACTGGCAACATCGCCTTCTTGACGGTTGACAACTCACCGCAAACAATCTCTCGTTTGATTTCAAGACCGACACAGAAGAAGAACACAACCATCAAAATGTCGTTGATGAATTTCTCAACAGACATGTCTTTTGGAAAATACCATTCATGACTTCCTGACTGTACTGAGATAGATAATTTTGTGTGCAAGAAATGATGATATGCCTCTTTGGTAAAAGGAAGGTTTGCCAACAACATGGCAACAACAACGCAGAGCATCAAAAGAGCTCCAGAAAACCATGGCTTGGCCATAAGACGGCTACTACCCAGACCAAACACATGTTGGTATCTTACTCGGGTGTAATGTTGAAAAATTCTCATAATCTTTAATTTAATATGACAAATATTAACTTATTTATAAATATTATTAAATAAATAATATCATTTCTTAAATCAAGTCGCAAAAGTAGTAAATATTTCATATCAATTCACAATTCATAATGCTTAATTCATAATTATTTTATCTGTCGAAAAATCTGTTATATTTGCCTATAATATTTATAAAAAAATAAAAGAGATAATGAATAACATTCAAGACAAATGTCCTAGAAATTATATGGCCTTAGGACTATTAGCAACAGGTATATTTTTATGCCCTATAGGATTTTTGGCTATTTATTATGGCGCAATGGTTAAGCCTTATTGGAAATACAAAGATTATGAAAATGCCCTCAAATATTCTAAAAAGGCAAGAATGTGGGGATTGATTACAATTCCAGTCGGCATTGTATGGCTAACAATAATAGCAATGGCAATTTCCATGTTAATATAACCAAAATCCGCTAAAAACGTCTTAAAAAAGTTTTTTTAAAACATTATTTATTCAAAAAAAATATTGTATCTTTGCAACTTGAAATGATGGGGCATTAGCTCAGTTGGCTAGAGCGTTTGACTGGCAGTCAAGAGGTCATGAGTTCGATTCTCATATGCTCCACAAAACATTGCAAAAATCCCGATTTTTTATCGGGATTTTTTGTTTTTTAAAATATTAGTTTATAACTTAGCAGTCGTGAAACAAATGTATTATTAAACCTTAAAAACACACTGCTATGTGGAAAATAATCAAACGAATCTTCTTTATTGCATTGGCGTTTGCATTGATGATTGTATTTCATCGATACAGCGTAAACAAATTCGACAAAACCGACAAAACTGTCGGCTTAATGGAGAAAATATCTGCATCCTACAAAGACTACTCCCTATCGAGTTTTAAAGTTGAGAAAGACAAGATGATGGATTATGCGAAAATCCTGCATCAGAAAGAACTTGCAGAAGGCAAGACTGATGACAAGTTCGAAGGATTTACCATTGTCTCTTATTGCTGGAAGGCATTAGACGAATACCAAGAGGAAATCAATGTCACCAATAGCCTCTCGTTGTTTCTACCTTTGATAGCAGCAATTATGATATTAGTAGCTATTATAGTCTCAATACGACTCGGATTAAGCGCAATAAGAAAACTTGATTTTAACAACGACGCAACAGCATATTAAGGAGGATTGATTATGGCAAATTATAGAGATGCAAAAAAGATTAGTTTCTCCCAAGCGGAAGAAAATCGTTTTCGTCAGTTGTTCAACGATTGGGCGAGTTCGATAAAAGGTTACAATCGTAACAAATTAGGCAACCAGCTGAAGATTGTAGAAGTATGGGACACTCCTATATATCGAGGTTTGCTTAAAACACAATATGACAACCGTACGCTCAAGCAAACATACGAAAGAATTGGCGGAAGAACGTTCCCACCAAGGACCATAAGCACTGAATCGCAGATCAACCGTTGGTCTTTGGCATCGCCTCCTAAAGATTTTACCAACAATGAGAAATCGTATTTGGTACCTGGTTCACAATATATTGACGGATGTCATACTTGTCATGCAACAGGCAAGGTCAATTGTAGCAGATGTAGCGGCAAAGGTACTATTACAGTTCCATATACTGTAAAACAACCTTGTCCGAAATGTGGAGGCAGAGGACAAGTTCAAGTTACTAATAGAGAACTTGAACAATATAACACCAGCGAAGGATTGAAAGCTCGTTATGTGGATAAAACAAGGACTGTCAGTTGCTCAAGTTGTAGTGGCAGAGGTTATCATGAAGTTCAATCGTATAGAGAAGAACCTTGTCCAACATGTCACGCTACCGGCAAAGTCACTTGCGGCACTTGTGGAGGCGATAGAAATCTTGTAAGATACTGGCAGTTGCATTGCAGTCATTATACTAAGACTTACGTTGATTATCGTTTCCCTGCACAAGTTCCTTCCGACGAAGTTCCAAAAATTATAAAGTTGTTCAACAACAGCACTCCTTGGCGTGTGATGGAAAAAATGAATGTCGAGAAAGAGAATTTCGACAAAAATGATTTGGCATCACGCCCGATAGTCGGAAGCATGTTGTCGAGATTGCCTAACAGAGTTGAACATCTTACGCATACCGTTGTCTGTTTCAATCTTTTGGAATCGTGCGAATGTGAAGCAAAAACCGTGGTATATGAGGTAGATAGAAAGAGATATAGTTGCATGCTGCTTGGCTCCGACTGGAAATTGATAACGGTGACATCGCCAGTGTCGGATCATATGGATGATTTGAAAGACAAGGTCAACAGATATGTCTCTCTCCGTCAGTATGGAAAAGCATGGAGCGTGTTACAGAAAGTCAACAAGTTCCCGCAGGCTGGTTCTAAAGAAGCAAGGATGCAGACACAATTAGAAGAACGAATGGCGTTGATG
>JAZOSK010000093.1:0-21994 GCA_045657145.1 Bacteroidales bacterium
ATTCACCAATTCAAAGTAGTCGTATATAGCCTTTGGCAGTAACAACTTCAACGGATCTTCTATCTTCTCTTTTATATTTATCATAACACAAAGATACTTACTTTTTCACAAACTTCCCCACTGGAAATTAGGACTGAGCCATTTTATGATTACATCAAACTCTTAATTATAGGTAACTTCAACTCCTAAAAACTTTAGTATTTAGCCTTTTTATTTGTTGTCTTAAAAAAATCCCAACTCCTTACTTCTAATTCCTAATTATTCTTATTTTTGCATAAATGTCTTTGGGTATGATAGAAAGAATAAAATCTCTTGTTAAAGAAATTGTTGGTGAAGTAGTTGATGTCCGTCGTCAGATTCATAAAAAACCAGAACTGAGTTTTGAAGAATATGAAACGGCTTCATTGATTCACACTTTCTTGTCATCTTTGAATATTGAGCATGAATATGTAGCGAGGACTGGAGTAGTGGCTCATATAAAAGGTAGAAATCCTGAGAAAAAGACGATAGCTCTTCGAGCTGATATAGACGCTCTTCCTATTCAAGAGAATAATAAAAGTTCATACTGTTCGTCTAATGCAGGTGTGATGCATGCATGCGGTCATGATGCGCATACTGCAATGTTGCTCGGAGTGGCTAAAATCCTCAATCAGATTAAAGACGAGTTTGAAGGTACTATAAGGCTTATTTTTCAGCCAGGAGAAGAGAAACTTCCAGGTGGTGCGTCGATAATGATGGAAAATGGCGTTTTGAAAGATGTCGATGTCATCGTTGCGCAGCATGTGTATCCCGACTTGCCATGTGGCGAGGTGGGCTTTCATGCCGGTGAGTTTATGGCTTCGTGCGATGAGATAAATATCACGATAAGCGGCAAAGGCGGTCATGCTGCAAAGATAAATGAACGCTCTAACACCACTGTGGCTGCTGCTAAACTCTTATGTGCCATCTCGGAACTCAGTTCGGAGTTCAATAATGAAGAAAGAAAAAATCCTATCATAATAGCTTTCGGAAGTTTTATCGCCGACGGAACTTATAACGTTATTCCTAACGAAGTCACGCTTAAGGGAACTATGCGTACTTTTAATGAAAATGACAGAAGAGCTGTTAAAGATAAAATTAATGAATTAAGTTCGGAGATAGCTTTGAGTTTTGATGTCGAAGCTGATGTGTTTATCGAGGAAGGTTATCCTGTCTTGATAAATGACGTGAATCTGACTGACTCGCTGATGTCGTGTGCGAAGGATTTTATGGGTGAAGAGAAAGTCAAGGCGATACCTCAACTTATGACGGCGGAAGATTTCGCTTGGTATTCTCATAAGACAAAAGCCTGCATGTATAGGATAGGCACTTCCAATGTTGAAAAAGGCTTTGTCTCTAAACAACATACGCCGACCTTTGACATTGACGAAGATGCCCTTGAAATAGGAGTAGGGCTGATGACATATCTCGCAATTATGACTTTAAAATCTACTCCATTACTGTCCAAAACTTCTGAACTTCTTGATTTCTAAGTTTCTTCTTCTGGGCGTTCCGGCTCCGCCGTCGGGCTTTCGGCTATATCTTTTTCCGCTCCTTCTCCAACATCCGTTTCCGCTTCCATAATGCCTGATTTGGAAACGTCAGAGACGGAATCAATATTAGAATTGAATTTTATAATAGGAAAGATAAAGCATGCGGTTAAAAGAATTAGGAAGAATTCTAATAATGAACCTTAAAGTTCGAAGAAAAATCTTAGGACTTCAGTTTCACTAATGATTTCTAATTCTTCACTCCTGACAAAAAAACTTGTTGTATTATAGTCTTGTGGTCTTGTTGACTTTTTTTCTATCTTTGTAAAAAATATCTCTATGAAAATATTGGTGACTTACGCTTTTGATGAGGAAATAATTCCTTTTGAATTACAAGGTGTTGATATTACGTTTCTTAGGACTGGAATGGGCAAGGTGCTTTCGGCTTTTAACTTGACAAAGGCTCTTTGTGATGATAATTATTACCTCGTCTTGAATGTCGGTACTGCTGGCACTCTCAATCATGAAGTGGGAGATATTTTCGTATGTCATCGTTTCGTTGACAGAGATATGGAAAAGATAGAACTTCCTGATGTCTGTTCCGATATTTCTTTTCCTGAAAAAGTCGGAATTGGAATTATTGACAATTATGATAAAATTGGCGTTTGTAACACAGGTGACAGCTTCGTGACCAAAGCCGCTCATTTCAATGGCGATGTCGTTGATATGGAGGCTTTTGCTCAGGCGATGGTGTGCAAAGAGATGAATGTCGTTTTTGTCTCGGTTAAATATATCACTGACATCATCGGTCAGAATTCAGGTGAGATATGGTTGGATAAGCTTCGTGATGCTCGCGAGGCATTAAAAGAATTTTTCGCATGAACTTATTAGATTGGCTTCCGATAACAAAGAAAGAGACCGACTTGCGCGGATGGGACGAAGTCGATGTCGTTATTATCACTGGCGATGCTTACGTCGATCATCCAGCTTTCGGCGCTGCTGTGATAGGACGTGTCCTTGAACATCATGGTTATAAGGTGGCATTGATACCGCAGCCTAACTGGCGCGACGACCTCCGCGACTTCAAGAAATTCGGCAAACCTCGTCTTTTCTTCGGCATCTCTGCCGGCGCCATGGACTCGATGGTGAATCATTATACCGCTAACAAACGTCTGCGTTCC
The DNA here is from genome assembly GCA_045657145.1 of Bacteroidales bacterium. GTDB lineage: Bacteria > Bacteroidota > Bacteroidia > Bacteroidales > F082 > Limimorpha. Next base: position 2,690 of record JAZOSK010000093.1, read on the forward strand.
AACGACGCCTACACTCCAGGCGGCGAAGCTGGTTTCCGCCCAGATTATGCTACTATAACTTATTCCAACATACTTAAAAAATTATATCCTGACACTCCTGTCGTTATAGGCGGTATCGAGGCATCTTTGCGAAGAGTGACGCATTACGATTACTGGGCTGATGAACTCAAACCTTCTATCATGCTCGATTCTAAGGCTGACCTCGGCGTTTATGGCATGGGTGAGCTTGGCATTGTGGAGATTGCTAAGGCTTTGGAAGAAGGTAAGAAGATTGAAGAGATAACGAATGTTCCTCAGACATTCTTCCTTAAGAAAAAATCTGTAGGGACGCGACTTGTCACGTCCGAATGGAATGACTTACGTCTTGCATCTCATGAGGAGTGTCTCAAAGATAAAAAGACATACGCTTCTAATTTCAAGAATGTTGAGATAGAATCGAATAAGAAAAAAGCTAATCGTCTGCTTCAAGATGTAGGTGATTATACTTTATATATAAATCCTCCTTATCCGACAATGACGGAAACGCAGATTGACGCCTCTTTCGATTTGCCTTACACTCGTCTGCCTCATCCTAAATACGCTAAACGCGGTGTTATTCCGGCTTACGAGATGATACGTCATTCTGTTAACATTCATCGTGGATGTTTTGGAGGCTGTGCTTTTTGTACTATTTCTGCGCATCAAGGCAAATTTGTGGCATCGAGAAGTAAGGCTTCCATCATGAAAGAAGTGAAACAGGTAACAGAGATGGAAGATTTCAAAGGTTACATTTCAGACCTCGGCGGACCATCAGCCAATATGTATAAAATGAAAGGCAAAGATGAATCTTTGTGTGAGAAATGCGTACGTCCGACTTGCATCCAGCCTAATGTATGTAAGAACTTAGATACCAATCATCATCCGCTTATTGAATTATATAAGGAAGTGGATAAGATGCCTGCTGTCAAGAAGGCGACTATAGGTTCCGGAATACGATATGACTTGTTCTTGACTAATGAAGATCCTTCGGGCAAGTTGGGTTATGATGAATATTTTGAACAGCTGATGAAACGTCATGTGAGCGGTCGTTTGAAGGTGGCCCCGGAACATTCGAGTGATGAGGTCTTGCGATTGATGAGAAAACCGTCGTTCAGCCTTTTCGTGAAACTGAAAAAGAAATTCGATAAGGTGAATGAGAAATATCGTCTAAATCAACAATTGATACCTTATTTTATATCAAGTCATCCTGCATGTACTTTGACTGATATGGCTGAACTTGCTGTAAAGACGAAGGAACTTGGTTACAAATTGGAGCAGGTTCAGGATTTCACTCCAACACCTATGACATTGGCTACAGAGATTTATTATTCAGGTTATGATCCATATAGTTTGAAACCTGTATTTGTCGCTAAGACAAAACAAGAGAAGTTGGATCAGCAGAGATTCTTCTTCTGGTACAAGCCAGAGAATCGTCAGTATGTGAAAAACGCCCTGCGTAAAATAGGCAAGGCGTTATGGATTGATAAACTTTTTTAGATGAAATCTATGATAAGTCGATAAGTCGATAAGTCAATAAGTCTATAAGTCAATAAGTTTGTTAACTACCACTCATAGACTTATAGACTTATAGACTTATCGACTCATTCTAAGACTAATCTGAATCCAGTGTTGTAGTCACGATAGTGAATGCCTTGTTGGTAACGAGCTGTCACTCTTGCAGATTGATCGTTTGTGTTCCAGCTACCGCCACGGAAGACTTTATATCCTTGGTTGTAAGCTTCGCCAACAGGGTCTGTTACAGCTTCTTCTGTGTAGTTGTTAAACCAGTCTTGGCACATTTCCCAAACGTTTCCGCTCATGTCGTAGAGGCCTAAAGTGTTAGGGGTCTTCATTCCGACTTCGCTGCATTTGTCGCTGTTTCTGTCAATCCAAGCGAGTTCTAAGACGTTGTCGCCGCCAGCGTATAATGCGTAATTTGTATTAGCGCCGCCTTTTGCTGCGAATTCCCATTGAGCTTCTGTAGGAAGAGCGAAGTTCAAGCCAGTGTATTCGTTTAACTTGCCGATGAAAGTCTCTACTTCTTCGAATGAGATTCTATATGCAGGGAATTTGTCACCTTTGCCAAATTCGTCTTCCCATTGGTCGAATTCATCATCTTTGTCGTTGTGTTTGCCCATGACGGCTTTCCAAAGTAATTGTGATACTTCGTATTTGTTGATGTAGAATGAACTTACTGTAACTTCGTGTACTGGAGATTCCCAGCTTGTGGCGTTTTCGTCGTAGTTGTAATATTCAACAGAATCTTTTTGTGCGCCCATGAAGAAAGTGCCGCCATCTACTTTAACCATATTGCTAATCATTTCTCTGATGGCATCTTTTTCGTTTTTGTTCAAATCGCCAGTCCAATTGATGTCAAAACCGTTGATGGTTTCATTCTTAGTGTTGTCTTTATTACATGATTGTAATGCTAAAAAGCAACATAAAACTATTAATAACTTTTTCATAATAATATGATAATAAATGATTTACTAAAATAAAAATAAAGATGTAATTATAAGAAACCACACTTTCATTTCGATTGTAAATATACAATATTTTTTAAATATATAAAGATGTAAGATTTTTTTTATTTTCCTATCTTTGTAACTTAAATTATGAATTATGAAAAGACTGTTTTACATAGATTCTTGTCTGAGATCCGGATCTAATACAAAAAAAATTGCGGACGCTTTGATTGACAAGCTATCTGAAAAATATGAAATTGAAAGCATTAAATTGTATGACTTTGATTTCCCTGTTGTCAAAGATAGAATATTAAATGATAGAAGTAATGGTATTGTTCCAGATGAGTTTGTAGATATTGCAAGAAAAATAGCTGCGGCAGATAGATTGGTGATTTCTGCTCCTTTTTGGGATATGAGTTTTCCGAGTGCTTTGAAAGTGTTTCTTGAAAATATGTCGCTGTTTAATGTGACTTTTGCAAGCAATGAAAAGGAATGCTACGGATTGTGCAAGGCTGAGAAAGTGCTTTACATAACTACGCGTGGCATGAATATCAATACTGGCGATGAAATGGAGCAGGCGACACCTTATATTAAGGCTATAGGAAAATTGTGGGGACTCGGAGATTTGTATGTGATAGCTGCACAAAACATGGATTACAGCACAGAAGAACAGAAAGCTGAAAAAGTAAGCAATGCCATTGAAGAAGGTTTGAAACTATGTGAAACTTTTTAAAAACACCAAAAAAAATAAGACTTTAATTTATGAACCGCGACATAGCTTTAAAGAAGATTCTGCATTATTGCGATTATCAGGATAGATGCAAGAAAGAGATTTTTACCAAGCTTGGCACTTTTGAACTTGCTGAGGATGACTATGATTTTATCGTTGATTTTCTTAATGATGAAGGTTATATGAATGACGAACGTTATTGTCGTTCGTATGTGAAAAGCAAGTTGAATCTTAAGAAATGGGGCGTTAACAAAATAAAGCTTTCGTTGATTGCCAAAGGCATTGACAGAGCTATTATCGATGCTGTCGTTTCGGAAATTGATGAGGATTCATATAGGGAAGAACTTGTAAAACTGCTTGAAAACAAAAAGATAGACGAAAGCGACCCATATAAACGAAAGGCGAAGTTGATACGATATGCCGTCGGGAAAGGCTATTCGCTTTCGATGGTAATGGAGGTTTTGAATAATTCATAATTCATAATTCATAATTGGCGTAATAACTCCTAATTTTAAAAAAAATCTTTTGCCTTTAGTCTTTAGCCTTTAGCCATTTTTATTATCTTTGCATACTCAATAATTTTTATTTCATTATGGTAACAATAGAAAACTGCAAAGAGTTAAGTAAGAGGATTGAATCCTTGAGGAGGTATCTTTGACATCGACAGTAAGTTGATGCAGATTAAAGAATTAGACGAACAGACCAATGCTGATGGTTTCTGGGATGACCCTAAGAATGGTAAGATTATCATGCGTAAGATGCGTGACGTGAAGAGTTGGGTTACAGCTTATGACGATATCGTAAAAGCTAACGAGGACCTTGGCGTGTTGTTCGATTTCGCTAAAGAAGGCGAAGCTGAAGAAGAGGAAGTCGATAAACAATATGAAGAGACAATACGTCTCGTTGAAGAACTCGAGTTCAGAAACATGCTTCACGAAGAAGCTGACCAGATGAGCTGCGTCTTGAAGATTAACTCAGGCGCTGGCGGAACAGAGTCGCAAGACTGGGCACAGATGCTCATGCGTATGTATCTCCGTTATGCTGAGTCTCATGGTTATAAGGTAAGAATAAGCAACTTGCTCGAAGGCGATGAAGCTGGTATCAAGACAGTGACAATGGAAATTGATGGCGATTATGCTTACGGTTATCTCAAAGGCGAAAACGGTGTTCACCGTCTCGTCCGCGTTTCTCCTTACAACGCACAAGGCAAACGTATGACTTCATTCAGTTCTGTATTCGTCACACCTCTCGTTGACGATTCTATCGAAGTCGTTATCGACCCTTCAAAGATCTCTTGGGATACATTCCGTAGCGGTGGCGCTGGTGGACAAAACGTTAACAAAGTTGAGTCAGGCGTTCGTCTCCGTTACCAATATAAAGACCCATACACAGGCGAAGAAGAAGAAATTCTCATTGAAAATACAGAGAGCCGCGACCAGCCTAAGAACAGGGAAAACGCAATGCGTCTCTTGAAATCTCAACTCTATGATAAAGAACTTCAACATCGTATGGAAGAGAAAAACAAAATCGAAGCTGGCAAAAAGAAAATCGAATGGGGCTCACAAATCAGAAGCTACGTCTTCGATGACCGCCGTGTGAAAGACCACAGAACAAACTATCAGTCAAGTAACGTTCAAGGCGTGATGGACGGTAAGATAGACGAATTCATCAAGGCATATCTGATGGAATTCGGACAACAAAGTTGATTTTAATTCATAATTCATAATGCAAAATGCATAATTAGCGATGAGCCGTGAGCTGTGAGTAGTGAGCAATTGCTCGATGCTCGAAGCCCATGGCTCATTGCTTTTAAACATAAAAAAATGATAACATTCTCAATAGCCTTAATAATCCTCGTCTTAGGATATTTCATTTACGGAAAATATATCAGCCGTATGTTCGGTGTTGACGAGAAACGAGCCACTCCAGCGGTGACAAAAAACGATGGTGTCGATTATATCGAGATGCCGACATGGAAAATTTTCATGATACAATTCCTCAATATCGCAGGATTGGGTCCTATCTTCGGCGCAATCATGGGAGCGAAATTCGGAACATCATCATATCTTTGGATTGTGTTGGGAACTATATTCGCCGGCGCTGTCCATGACTATCTCTCTGGAATGGTGTCGTTGCGTAACGATGGTGCGAGTCTTCCTCAGATAGTAGGTAAATATCTTGGCAAGAAGACGGAAAGAGTGATGATAATATTTACCTTATTATTAATGGTTCTTGTCGTCGCAGTGTTTGTGCTTCAGCCTGCGCAACTTATTGCAGGAATGACACCTACGAATCTCAACGTTTATTTCTGGGTGGTTGTGATATTCGCTTATTATCTCATCGCTACTATTTTGCCAATAGATAAAGTTATCGGAAATATATATCCTCTCTTTGGCGGAGCTTTGATGTTCATGGCGATAGGAATACTTGTTGTTCTTTTTATCAAACAGCCGGCACTTCCTGAGATTTGGAACAGTTTCGGGACTAAATACGAAACAGGTCCTATATTTCCTATGATGTTCATTTCTATCGCTTGTGGCGCCATCAGCGGATTCCATGCCACACAGTCACCTCTCATGGCACGTTGTCTTAAGAACGAAAGACACGGTCGTCCGGTGTTTTACGGCGCAATGGTGGTAGAAGGCATCGTAGCTTTGATATGGGCTGCTGCAGCAACGACATTCTTCCAAGAACATGGAAGTGACTTCACCGCAGCGCAAGTCGTTGATTTCTTGTGTAAAGACTGGCTCGGTGTTCTCGGAGGCATACTCGCTATCCTTGGTGTCATTGCAGCTCCAATTACATCGGGAGATACAGCTATGCGTTCGGCACGTCTTATTCTCGCTGATATGCTGCATATGGAGCAGAAAAGCATCTCCAAACGTTTGTTGCTCTGCGCTCCTTTGTTTGTAGTCTCACTCGGATTACTCATATTCAGCATTGTCAATGCCAACGGTTTTACAATCATTTGGCGTTATTTCTCATGGTGTAACCAGACATTATCTGTATTCACTTTATGGGCTTTGACGGTATATCTCGTACTCGAAAAGAAAAATTATTTCGTGACATTATTGCCTGCGCTTTTCATGACATGCGTTGTCACGACATATATATGCATCGCTCCTGAAGGATTCCAAATCATGCCGGCAATCTCATATGTGATAGGAGGCGTTGTGACATTGGCAGCGGCTGTTTTCTTTGTGATATGGAAAAATAAAAATACAAGTTTAATGCTTAAATAATTTCGCATTATGAATTATGAATTGTGCTTTGATGACAAAGTCAAAGATTTTATAGGTAAGCATCTGAAAGACGATGTCGGTCGTTTGGCGCTGGCTAAGTTCCCAGAGGGTATCGATAGAGAATTTGTCATCAGGCAGGTTCATGCGCGTCAGGTTTTAAGCAAGAAACTGCCTTCATGGGCGGGAAACGACGAACTCATTTTCCCGAAAAAACTATCTTTGGAACAGAGTTCATCTGAGCTTACAGCACTATATAAGAAATCTCTACTCTCGGACGTAGATGAAATGGCACGAATTGCAATCTGTGAAAATCAGTGTCAATCTGTGGTTATGACCAAGACATTGATAGACCTCACTGGCGGCATGGGAGTGGATACGGCTTTTCTTTCTGATAACTTCGACCATACTTTCTATGTCGAGATGCAAGAAGAATTGTGCGAGATAGCAAGACACAATTTCAAAGTCTTAAATAAAAACATAACAGTCGTCAACGATAATGCTGAGCATTTCTTGCAGAATTGCGACATGGTCGATTGCATCTATCTCGATCCGGCACGTCGCGACGAATATGGGCGTAAGATGGTATCGCTCCACGATTGCTCTCCCGATGTCGTTGAACTTCACGACTTGTTGATGAAAAAAGCAAAGCGTATCTTGATAAAAGTATCGCCTATGCTCGACATAGAAATGGTAAAAAAAGAACTTAAAGACATATCTGAGATACATGTCGTGGCAGTGAGAAACGAATGTAAGGAAATCCTTATAGCGATGCAAACTCACAAAGAATCTGTGTCTTCAATAAACATAATTGCGACCGATCTTCGTGAAAAATGGAATATCGTTTTTACAGAAGATGAAGAGCAAAACGCACAATGGACTTTAGCCGACAATATCAAGAAATATCTTTACGAACCAGGTGCTGCTTGTATGAAAGCTGGATGTTTTAAACTTTTGTCGCAACGTTATGCTTTAGATAAACTGCATAGAAACAGTCATCTTTATACTTCTGATGAGTTGGTACCTGATTTCCCGGGAAGAATCTTTGAGGTTGTTAATGTCGTTCCTTTTGATAAGAAAGCGAAGAAAGCTGTTTGGGAGTCTCAATGTTTAGAAGACACAAAGAACGACTCTGCGTCTCACAAAAAAGCAAGCGTGGCGACGCGTAATTTCCCGTTATCTGCAGAAGAACTTAAAAAGAATTTAGGATTAGGTGACGGCAGTGAATACTATATCTTCGGAACAACGATGAAAGGGGAGAAGAAAGTTGTTGTTTTGACGAAGAAAATCTAAAAAATTATATCGTTATTTATATTAACATCAATAAACACCTCACAAAGCTTGTTTATAGATATAATAATGGAGTGACGCAAACCCCTGCATCACTCCATCACTTCATTACTTCATTACTTTCTCCGTAAACTTTCCGTTTTCAGTTTCTATATTGATGAAATAAACTCCTGGTTTATAGTCTGAAGTGTTGATTTCTATCTCATTAGTGTTGACTTCAATTTCTTCAATCATCATTCCTAAACAGTTGTAAACTTTAACTTTTGCCATTTGACTTTTGTCATTTGTCACTTTCACAAAGTCTTTTGCTGGATTAGGATATATGCTGATGTTTTCTATATCATTTTCTTCAATGTCAACAGTAAATTCTATTAAATCGAAGAGGCCGACAGATTCCTTGTCGTCATATTTTGCAACAACTTCAACAGTTTTCATTCCAGATTCCGTGATGGCGATGCTGTGTGATAAGCCGTTTATGTTTTCAGCTGTCAATACGTTGTTGACATAAATATCGTAAGCCGATGGTTCTCCTTCTTGAGGCGCATCCCATGAAACGATGAGATTGTTGTTATTAGGATTTAATTTAAGATTTTGAGCAGGATAGACATGGTTGCAATATTCATAAGCGAAGCGACTGTTGACAACTTCCTTGCTTTCTTTATCTTGAATCCAGAGAGCTACTTCGAGGTCGTTGATGTCTTCCACGTCAGTAAGCGACATGTCGTAGGAAAATTCAAAACGTTGGTATTCGTATGCATTGATGTTGAGCTCGTTGCCGTCAGCATTGTCTAACATCTTCATCATGATGTGATGAAATTCTGTCTCGCCGTTGCTGCCTACGTTTCCTGTTGTTGTCTTTTCATTTATTGATATGAACGCACTAACGTCATGCAAATCGATGTATGACATGAAGTCGGCTATGACGTTGATAGTGTTACCTTCAATTGAGAAGGAGCCTCTGATGTTTGCTATAGTTGGCTCGTTGGTTTTATTGTCGATGTCGTCTTGTGTTATGATTCCGTTGGCGCTTGTCGCTCCATCGATAAATATTGAAGGAACGGCAGAGACGCTGTAGAAAGCTTTTTTTATTGCGCCGTCGCCGTTATAATATGGGTCGCCCATGGCAGGCCAGTCCATTGCGTATTTGACGTATGTATATTTTCCAGGATTGGCTTCTGTGAGTTCGTGCATTATGCTGTTTACCTCGACGCAAGGCCCGCATGTGGAGCTGGAGAAATGTTCAATCAAAGGTATTTTTTGAGTGAGACCAGATGCTACGACAATATTTTTATTTAAGATATTGTTAGCTGTGTTTTCATCTTCGTTTCCGTTTGCGGAAATTATCTCTATGTCAAGCTCATAATTACCTAATTCTAAATATTGGCTTGTCTCGAAAGTAAAACTCTCATTTTCCATAGGGCCTAAATCTGTTGTAAATGATTCAGTGACAGTTTCGTTGTTTATGGTATATGAAGCTTCAAAAGATTCGATGTTAGTTTCGCCCATATTTTGTATGCTGAAGCTTATTTCGTTTTCGCCTAAAAGCATATAATCATGATTGTTGATATTGGTTATGCTGATGTCAATCTTATTTTGGCTGTTGATATAAAGGTCGTCGAAGAACCAGAAGTTGATGTTGTATGAGTTGCCTTCGAAGAAAATGCATAACTTGACATTGTCTTTGCCTAAATCTGGACTATTGAACATTTCGAATACTTCATAAGTGCCGTCGGTGTCGTAATATTTGCTCCAGACAGTGTTCCATGTGCTGCCGTTGTCGCTTGAGGTGGCTATTCCTATAGTGCCGCCAGGCTCTACGGAGTTTTCAAAAACATCCACATTATGTTTTAATGACAAAGTGGCTGATGTGATTCCCGAGAAATTGACTGATGAGTAGATGACTCTCGTGGTTCCTTCGTATGGCGGTGTCCATCCGAATTGCAGTTCGTTAGGAATGCCGCCGGCAATGTCGCTTCTCGCAATCATCCAGTTTGACGCACCATCGTCAATGATAGACCATCCTGTAGGGAGATTGTCGGAGTCGAATGTCTCTTTAAAAATAGTGCCGGCATTTTGAGCTAATGAATTATAAGCCGTAAATAAAAATAATAATACAAAAAGTAATGATTTTCTCATAGCATATAAATTTGATGCGCAAATATAAAAAAAATCGTTGGCATCGATGAAATTAGCGCATCAAAAAAAGATATGTTATAAATCATGTTCTTTATGTTTCTGCTTAAATTTCGCTTGATCGAAGAAAACGGCAGTCTCGTAAAGTACGCTTTGATAACAGTCGGAACTGTGCATCACATTGCGTGTGAAATCAATTCCGTAGCGTCTCCTGTATTTAATCTTTAAATTTGTGAGAGCTTCAATGGCGCTGACTCTGTCGGCAAAGGGCGATAACAATGCAAATCCTATGCATGGTCCGCTTGTCATGTATTCTATCAGCTCCTCGAAAAAAGGCTTTTCTTTGTGGCAACTATATATCGCTTCAGCTTCCTTTCTCGTCAATATCTTTTCCATTGCTTCAACAATGATAAAGTCGCGCCGATGCAACTCTCTGACAATCTCGTCTGTATATTTTAAAAATCCTGGTTTTATGATGATGAAACCATCATAATTGTCTAACATGGATGTGTTATATCCATAACCTTCGTCTTCTTTGATAAGTGCAGATTTCATAAATTTCGTTTTTGTTAAAACAATAGAATGTCGTAAAAGTTTCTAAATTATTTTTAAGAATTTTATATTTTGAAAAAAATAAACAAATCATTATCTTTGCGCTATAGTTGAGAGACTCTGTGTCTTTGAGACTTTGCGACATTAAGACTATTAATATGAACATATATCAACTTTTTGTAAGAACATTCGGAAATAAAAATAGGGAAGTCGTTTTTGATGGCGACAAATCGCAGAATAAATGCGGCACTTTCGCTGATATTAATAATAAAGCGTTAGATGCTCTTAAAACATTAGGTATCACACATATATGGCTTACCGGTGTTATCCGCCATTCAAGTATGACTTCTTATCCTGAATTGGGGATTAAGTCAACAAATCCGTTGGTTACTAAAGGTAAGGCAGGGTCGCCATATTCTATTATGGATTATTACGATATTGACCCGGATCTGGCTGTCAATCCTCAAAACAGAATGACGGAATTTGAAGAGACGGTGGCTCGTATTCACGAAAAGGGCATGAAAGTGATAATCGATTTCATTCCAAATCATCTTGCTCGTGAATATAAGTCATTATGCAAGCCTTACGATGTAGAGGAATTTGGTGAATGTGATAATAAAAATGTAAGTTTTTCTAAAGACAATAATTTTTATTATTGTCCTGAACAGCCATTTGTGATTCCAAATAATCAGAGCCAAGATATTCTGGATTCCATGAATTCGAAATTCTATGAATTTCCAGCCAAGGCATCAGGAAACGATGTCTTTTCTCCAACGCCATCTGTCAATGATTGGTACGACACTGTTAAGTTGAATTATGGCATTGATTATCATAATAACAATCGATGTTTTGAGCCTATACCTAACACTTGGTATAAGATGCTGAATATCTTGCAATATTGGTGTGAAAAAGGTGTTGATGGTTTTCGTGTTGATATGGCTGAGATGGTGCCTGTTGAGTTTTGGCGTTGGTCGATAGATATGCTTCGCGAGGATTATGAGCCTATCATGATTGCAGAGATTTATCAGCCTCATCTTTATAAGGAATTTATCTATGCCGGTTTCGATTATCTTTATGATAAGGTCGGGCTTTACAATACATTAGAGAATATATATCGTTACGGACAGCGTGCCGACACTATCACTAATGTTTGGAATAGTCTTCAAGGTCTTGGTGATGTGATGTTGCGTTTTATGGAGAATCATGATGAGGTGCGTCTGGCGTCAGAGCATTTTGTCGGCGATGCGTTCAAGGCGCTTCCTGCTGTTGCGATGGCGGCTCTTATGAACCGTGGGCCTTTTATGATTTATAACGGACAAGAAAGCGGCGAGGACGCTAAAGGCGCTCCTGGCTTCAGCGGTGACGATGGCAGAACATCAATTTTTGATTATGCCGTGATGCCTAATCATCAAAACTGGATGTCGGACGGCAATTTCGACGGAAGTCAATTCACTGATGAACAAAAACGACTCTTCGATTTTTATTCAAAGTTGCTTAATTTCCGATTGAACAGCAGCGCTATTAATAAAGGTGCGTTCTATGACTTGATGTGGGTAAATCCTTGGTATTCCAACTTTGACCCTCAGTATGTGTATGCTTTCCTTCGCTATCATGATGAAGATAGATTGTTGGTTGTCATTAACTTCAATCTTAATGAAAGTCGTTGCTGTCAGGTCAAAATCTCCGATGACGCATTAGAATATATGAGAATGAAAGCTGCTGCTGATGATGAAAGTAAGACAGCAGTAGATGTTATGACAGGGGAGGAGATACAATATAATATTAACGATGTCGGTTCAAAAGGCATTGATATGAATCTTAAGCCTGCCGATGTTAAAATTTTGAAGTTATGATGAAGCTTGTAGAAAACGATTCGTGGTTAGAGCCTGTCGCTGATGAGGTGGAGGCTCGTTATCAGCGTTATGAATCGAAATTAAAATATATTGAAAGTCAATATGGAAGCCTGAAGTCTTTTGCCTCGGCGCATGAGTTTTTCGGTTTCACATACGACCATCTGCGCCGAGGCTGGTGGTATCGCGAGTGGGCTCCCGCCGCTCATTACCTCTCTCTCTTCGGCGACTTCAACAACTGGGACAGATACGCTAATCCTCTTGAAAGAGAAGAAGATGGCGTATGGTCTATATTTCTCCCTGATTCGGAATATAAAAATCGTCTTACTCACGGAAGTTTGCTTAAAGTCTTGGTGCAGTCGAGCATAGGCGAACAGGAACGTATTCCGGTTTATATCAAAAGGGTAATTCAAAACGAAGATAACAAAGATTTCGCGGGACAGTTCTGGATGATGGAAAACGGGGAACGGAGAACGAAAGATATTCATTATCCTACTTCCGATAACCAGCATCCATTATTCATATATGAATCGCACGTTGGAATGGCGCAGGAGAAAGAAGGCGTTGGATCTTATAAGGAATTTGCCGATAATGTCTTGCCGAGGATAAAAGATTTGGGCTATAATGCCATTCAGCTGATGGCGGTGGCTGAGCATCCTTATTACGGCTCCTTCGGCTATCATGTGTCTAATTTCTTCGCTGCAAGTTCGCGCTTCGGGACTCCAGAAGAACTCAAGGAATTGATAGACAAGGCTCACGGAATGGGAATAATGGTAATAATGGACCTCGTTCATTCTCATACGGTAAAAAATATATACGAAGGCTTGAATCTCTTCGATGGAACTGAGACTCAATATCTTGTCGGAGGTCATGAAGGACATCATCCTCAATGGGATTCTAAATTGTTTAATTATGGAAAGATTGAGACTTTGCGACTTCTGCTTTCTAATGTCAGATTTTGGCTCGAGGAGTTCCATTTCGACGGCTTCAGATTCGACGGCGTGACTTCCATGTTGTATAAGAATCATGGCGTAGGCGTTCATTTTGAAACGCAGTCTGATTATTTCGGAGATAATATCAATGATGATGCTGTGACATATCTTCAACTTGCCAATACTTTGATACATCAGTTAAACAAGGATTATATCACTATTGCTGAAGATGTTAGCGGAATGCCTGGGATTTGCTCTTGTGTAGAAGATGGAGGAATAGGCTTCGACTATCGTCTTGGTATGGGTCTCCCTGATTTCTGGATTAAGGTGCTGAAAGATATGAATGAAGAAGAATGGAATATGCATGAGTTTTTCTTCACCATGACAAACAGACTTTATAATGTTAAAACAATAGCGTATGCTGAGTCGCACGATCAGGCTTTGGTCGGAGACAAGACATTGGCATTCCGCCTGATGGATAAGGAAATGTATAGCTCGATGTCGAAATTCACGCCTAATATTATTGTTGACAGAGGCATCGCACTTCATAAGATGATACGATTTTTCACCATTTGTCTCGGTGGCAACGCATGGCTTAACTTTATGGGTAATGAATTCGGACATCCAGAATGGATAGATTTTCCTCGTAAGGAAAATGAGTGGAGCTACAAGCACGCACGTCGTCAATGGTCATTGGTAGATGATGAAAAACTGAAGTTTCATTTTATGAATGACTTTGACAAGGAAATGTTAAAGTTTGTTAAGGAAAATGATATTATGAATTCGGAGCCGGCTTGGCTTATGAATGCTGATGAAGAGAATAAAACAATAGTGTTTGAGAGAAATAATTTGGTGTTCGTCTTTAATTGGGGAACGAAATCCATCAGCGATTATGAAGTAAACGTTAAAAACACTGGCGACTATGAAATAATTTTCAGTACCGATGACGAGAAATTCGGAGGTTTTGCGAATATAGATGATAGTACAGATTTCCCATCAGAACAAAGGGAAAATCAAGTGTTTATGAAAGTGTATAATGTAAGCCGTACAGCGGCGGTTTATAAGGTTAAAAGATAAAGTGAGAAAATATTTTTTGTTGATGAAAAAGTTTTTTATAGAATGATAAAAAAAGTGTTCGTTAAAATATTTTTTTTACTTATCTTTGTAGCAAATTCTGATGAATACTATTTGAAATGGCAGATTTAAGTGTAACACTTTCGGAAATAGAGTTAAAGATAAGAAAGCTCATTGCGCTAAAGAATCAGCTCGAAGAAGAGAATAGTAAGCTTGTTCAAAGGAATGAGGATTTAGAGATAGAGATTGAAATGCTCATGACGGAGAATTCAGAATTGAAGGATAAAATAAATAAATTAGTTATTGTTAACGTACTCGATAACGATAAAGAGGTAGGAGAAAGTAGGCAGTTAATAAAAACGCTTGTTAAGGAAATCGATAAGTGTGTTGCAATGTTGAATGCTGAGCAGTAATATATATAAAATCGGGCGAAATGAACGAAAATGAAATAAAGATAAATGTTATCATTGCGGAACGTAATTATCGTCTGACTATAAATAAAGCTGATGAAGAAAAAGTGATGAAGGCAGTGACGATGCTTAATGAAAGAGTCAAGTCATATAAGCAGGCATACGATTATAGAGATTATCAGGATTTATTATCTATGGTGTGTTTGCAGATGGCGACTCTTAATGTGAAATATGAATCGGATGCCGCATATAAAGATCAATATTTGGAACAGAAACTCGATGAGATTAGTGTTTTGTTAAGTGAAAACATAGATTCTAAATGATGTTCTTTGAAAGATATATCTGTCTGTCCGTCGCTTGATGTAAACCTAACAATTAATTTACCATAATTCCGGTTTGCTCATGGGTACAAAAACAGGCCTCAACCTGTAAAGGTGCTTTAACGCCAGTGGACGTTTGCGTATCGTGGCAGCCATAAACGTGACTTTTCGGGTTTACTATCCCGGGACAGGCAGATTTTTTCTCTCTTTCCGTTTTCGAGTTTAATCGAATTAAAAAAATGATTTTACTAACATTAAGTCACACAGCAGCATACCTCCTTTTAGGTGTAACTGCACTCGTAGTAGGTGGTGGTATCGGCGTGTTATTGTCATCAACAGTGATGCGTAACGCCCTCACAAAAAAAAGCAATGAACTTTTAGAAGAAGCTAAAGAAAAAGCAGAAGTAATCAAAAAAGACAAAATCCTTCAGGCTAAAGAGAAATTCTTACAAATGAAAGCCGAATACGAGAAGGAAACTAACGAACGTAAACGCGAAATCCAAAAACTCGAGTCACGCGTTCAACAACAACAACAACAAGCTAACCAACGCGACGAAGAAATTCGTAAAAAAGCTAACGAAGTTAAAAGTCAGCAACAAAGCATCAGCGCTCAACAAGAAAACATCAACAAACGTCAAGCTGAATTGGATAAAATCCAAGACGAACAAAAGAAACTTCTTGAAACAATCTCAGGTCTCTCAGCTTTAGAAGCTAAAGAACAACTTAAAGAAATGATGAAAGACGAAGCCGTATCAGAAGCTATGGTCATTTCAAGAGAAATTGTTGAAGAGGCTAAAATGTCTGCTAACCAAGAAGCTAAGAAAATCGTTCTTGAAACAATACAACGTACAGCAGCAGAACACGCTATCGAAAACACAGTATCTGTATTCAATATTGAAAACGACGAAATAAAAGGTCGTATCATCGGTCGTGAAGGTAGAAATATCCGCGCTTTAGAATCTCTTACAGGCGTTGAAATCATTATCGACGACAGCCCTGACGCTATCTTGCTCTCAGGCTTCGACCCAATCCGCCGCGAAATAGCTCGCCTTTCTTTACAAAAACTCGTTACTGACGGCCGTATCCACCCAGCTCGTATCGAAGAAGTCGTTAAGAAAGTTGAAAAACAAGTCGAACAGGAAATCATAGAAACAGGTAAACGTACAGTCATCGACCTCGGTATTCATAACCTTAGCCCTGAACTCATCAGAATGATAGGTCGTATGAAATATCGTTCATCTTACGGTCAAAACTTATTGCAACACTCTATTGAAGTTGCTAAACTCAGTTCTTCAATGGCTGCTGAACTCGGTCTTAATCCTAAGACAGCTAAACGTGCCGGTCTCCTCCACGATATCGGTAAAGTGGCTGAAAACGACGAAGAATTGCCACACGCAATCTTGGGTATGAAGACAGCTGAGAAATATAAGGAAAAAGCAGACGTATGTAACGCTATCGGTGCTCACCACGATGAAATAGAAATGGAAACTCTTATCGCTCCTATCGTTCAAGTGTGTGACGCTATCTCAGGCGCTCGTCCAGGTGCTCGTCGTGAAGTCGTTGAGGCTTATATCCAACGTCTTAATAAACTCGAAGAAATGGCAATGTCATTCCCTGGCGTCGTTAAGACTTACGCTATCCAAGCTGGTCGTGAATTACGCGTTATAGTGGCTGCTGATAAAGTAAGCGATGTTGAAGCCGACCGCATCTCATTCGACCTCTCAAAACAAATCCAGACAGAAATGACTTATCCAGGTCAAATTAAAATCACTGTCATCAGAGAGACAAGAGCTGTTAGCTTTGCGAAATAAAAGACAACAAGTCAATAAGACTACAAGTAGAGACGTATCAAAATTCTTTGAATTTTGCTGCGTCTCTCTTTTTTTTGTCTATTATACCCCTTTTTCCTGACTTCGTCACTAAATTTTAGTTAAGAATATAAATTATTGAAAAATAATATTTTAACTCTTTTGCGTACCCCATTTTGGGGTACGCAAGTGTTTTTTTTACTATTTTTGTGATATGTATGTAAAGAAGAAAAAGAACAGGTCGCAGACTACAAGTGTTGTCGTCTGTGAGAAAATAAAAGGCAAATACAAGGAGCATATCACCATAGGCATCAGTTCTGACGAGGAGGAAATAGAAAGACTTGTCAGACAGGGGAAGGAATGGATAAAAAAATATCAGTCGAGGCATTCTCCCGAACTGGACTTATACGGTGAAGAATCCGAGGCGAAACGGCAGGAATCTGAGAATATGCTTGCGTTCCTTTCCAACATCGAGAACATACTCGTAAACGGCGACCAACTGATATTGGACAGGATTTTCGACAAGGTAGGTTTTAACCAGATTGAAGATGCAGTGTTCAGAAAGTTGGTACAGTCCCGTTTGTCATGTCCGTCGAGCAAGTCTGCCACCGTGGAGTATCTCAAGAACCATTTCGACGAGGATGTGGATCTATCGAAGATATACCGCTATCTCGACAAGCTCAACCATACACAGCAGGAGAAGGTTCAGGACATAAGCGTGCATCACACCAGGAAGCTGCTCGGCGGCAATATCGGAGTGATGTTCTATGACGTGACGACGCTTTACTTTGAGGCTGACAGGGAGGATGACCTGCGCAAGACGGGATTCTCCAAAGAAGGACGTCACAAGAACCCTCAAATCATTCTGGGACTGTTGGTGAGTCTCAACGGCTACCCGCTGGCATATTGCATACATGAGGGCAACAAGTATGAGGGGCATACCATGATGCCGGTAATTGAGGAGTTCGTCAGCAAATACGAACTTGATGATTTTGTCATCGTCGCCGATTCCGGTCTGATGAACGAACAGAACATCCTCGACATGGAGAAGAACGGATATAAATATATCATCGGAGCCAAGATAAAGAACGAGTCCAATGTGATAAAGCAGTGGATATTGGAACAGAAGAAGATAGACCGTCAGATGCACGAATACGACAAGGGTAACGGACGCAGACTTCTGGTGGGATATACATCTGACAGAGCGAAGAAGGACGCTTACAACAGGGAGAAAGGCATCAGGAGGTTGGAGAAGTCGTACAAGCGAGGGAAGCTCACCAAAGACAGTATCAACAAGCGCGGATACAACAAGTTCCTTGACATGAAGAACGAGGTCGAAGTCACCATCAACTACGAAAAGATTGCCGAGGATGCCGCCTGGGACGGATTGAAGGGTTATCTCACGAACACGAAATTGTCGACCGACAAGATTTACGAGGCGTACCATAATCTGTGGACCGTCGAACTTGCGTTCAGGATAGCGAAATCGAAGATAGAGGTGCGTCCGATGTTCCACTTCACGAGAAAACGCATAGAGGCACATATCTGCATCTGCTTCGTCGCCCTGAAAGTTTACAAGGAACTTGACAGGATACTGAAGCTGAACAATATTAATATGAGTGTCGATAAGGTGCTTCGTATGGCAAAAACAATCACGACTTTACAGATAAGACTGCCGTTGAACAATGAAGTCATCTCCAAAGTCATGATCATGAAACGCCACAAGGCAATCGAAAGATTATTCGATGAAGATTTTTGGGGTACGCAATGACGAAGTCAGGCCTTTCTGGATGAGTCTCTTTGAATAAGTCGTTGGATTTTATATACATGACGATTGTGAATTATGCATTATGAATTATGAATTTCCCTTGGAAGGTGTCACGTTCTTCCATTCTTTTCTCGATGAGGTTTAGTACTTCGTCGTAGCGTAGGTTCATCCATGGTTTTGAGATGAGATAGCGTGGCGGCACTTCACCGGCAAAACGTTCAATAACTAAATCGGGATTCAGTCTCTCGGTGAAGTCGATGACAAATTCTATATAATCTTCTAAAGTGAAAAGATGGAAAGCCTCAGGATTGCTGAGATATTCTTCTGCCATGATGGTGTCTTTGAAAATCTGAAGCTGATGGAATTTCACTGTCGTGAGAGGCAGCTCGGAAATAATATCGGCAGCCTTTAACATCATCTCTCGTGATTCACCGGGAAGTCCGAAGATGAAATGACCTCCGCATGGAAGTCCGTATTTGTGTGTCAGACAAATCGCATTTTTCGCAGTCTCGAAATCGTGGCCTCTGTTGATACGTTTCAATGTTTCGTCATAAACCGATTCCACGCCGTATTCGACCATCACGTAATGTGTTTTGTTAATTTCTTTTAACAAAGCCATTTTCTCTTCATCTATACAATCGGGACGAGTTCCGACGACGATGCCGATGATACCTTCAACTTCGAGAGCTTGAGTGTATATTTTTTCAAGTTCATCT
>JAZOSK010000094.1:0-11994 GCA_045657145.1 Bacteroidales bacterium
ATACTTTGCGATACATTGCGTCTTTGCGAGAGTGTTATATGTTTTTTCTCACGCAGAGTCGCAGAGATACGCAGAAGTTTTAGTTTTATACTTTGCGATACATTGCGTCTTTGCGAGAGTATTATCTGTTTTTTTTTCTCACGCAGAGTCACAGAGATACGCAGATGTTTTGGTTTTATACTTTGCGATACATTGCGTCTTTGCGAGAGTGTTATATGTTTTTTCTCACGCAGAGTCGCAGAGATACGCAGAAGTTTTAGTTTTATACTTTGCGATACATTGCGTCTTTGCGAGAGTGTTATATGTTTTTTCTCACGCAGAGTCGCAGAGATACGCAGAAGTTTTAGTTTTATACTTTGCGATACATTGCGTCTTTGCGAGAGTATTATCTGTTTTTTCTCACGCAGAGTCGCAGAGATACGCAGAGATTTTAGTTTTATACTTTGCGATACATTGCGTCTTTGCGAGAGATTGTGTAGGCAGAGTTTTTATTGGTATCGTTTTGCGTGGCGAGAATACCATATAATGGTTAAGTATATTTTCTTTCATAAAAGTTGGTTTAAGTTTATATTGCAAATATATAATGGTAAAAAATAAAAGTCAAGGGGTTTTTTCTTAAATGTTTTTAACATAAAACCTCAAAATCCCAGGCTTTTATCCTGAGATTCTGAGGTTCTTTAACTAAGAGTCTTAGTGTCTCGTTGACTTAGTGACTCTTTTTTCCTCCGTGGTTGAAGCTTTGTTTAGGATGTATGTTCCTATTGACTTCAACTCGCGATTGTGTAGGGTAGCTGAGTTTTTCAAGGTCAGCGACGGCCATCCTGATGTCGGTCAAAAGCATGTCGGCCATGTCGCGGCTGAATCCTTGGCGACATACAATTCTCATCACGACACATTGCTCTAAATCCTTCGGCAATGTATACGCTGGAACCATCCAGCCGTTTTGTTGTAACTTGTATTGCAAGTCGTACAAGGTCCAGTTGGCGACTTTATCGTATTTAGGATTCAAAGACCAGATGAACAATGGATTGACGAGCTCGTTGCTGTAGTTTTTGAACTGTGGCATCTTGCCGATTTCTTCGTGGAGATATTCCGCTATTTCCATGGAGTTCTGCTGTATTGCCTTGTAGCCTTGGAATCCTAATCTGATGAACTGATAGTATTGTCCCAGGACTTGAGCTGCTGGTCGTGAGAAATTAAGACCTACTTGTGTAATGTCTGCGCCGAGGTAGTTGACGCTGAATGCCATTTCAGAAGGCAGATATTTCTTGTCTTTCCAGATGACCCAGCCCAATCCAGGATATACTAATCCGTATTTATGACCAGATGTGCTTATTGACAAAACATTATCCAATCTGAAGTCCCATTTGACGTGAGGCTTGAGGAATGGCAAGATGAAACCGCCTGATGCCGCATCAACGTGGATGCATAGTTGGTTGCCGGTTTTCTTGTTGAATTCGGTGACGGCTTTGTCGATGGCTTCGAAGTCGTCGTTCATGCCTGTCCATGTGCAGCCTGCGATAGGAACGATGCAGATGGTGTTTTCGTCGCACATCTCGATGGCTTTCTTAGGGTCTAATGTAGGGTTTTCTGTTGTGAGTGGCACTGTTCTCATCTCGATCTGCCAGAGCTGAGCGAATTTCTCCCATACCACTTGATAACCTGTGGAGATGACGAAGTTAGGCTTGTCGTAAGGCTTGCCTTGTTCCATTCTTCTCTTACGCCAGCGCATCCATGCAGCCACGCCACCGAGCATACAAGCTTCCGATGAGCCAATGCCAAGCGCGCCAGTCTTCCATTTGTTGGTCTCAGGACTATTCCATAAATTAGCGATGATGTTGATACATTTTTGTCCCATCACAGCTACACGAGGATATTCCGTTTCGTCGATATAGTTGATGCTGATAGCTTCATTCATTAATTTTGTTGCGTATTCGTCCATATATGTGGTGACGAAAGTAGCGAGGTTGAGCCGAGGCTGTGTCTGTGGGAATGTCTCGTCCTTAACCATTTGATAAGCAACTTGAGGTGTTGTTGGAGCGTCTGGAATTTTGTCTACTGGTGATGGATTTACCATTGCATCTGTTCCGAAGACATCACTCTTGGCGTCTCCATGTCTGAAATTGAAATCTTTCATAATGTTGTTTTTTTAAGTTTAAATTAGTTTGACTTAAAAACATTATGAAGCAATGAAAGTTTGTTTAGAATTTGTTAAAAATAATTATGAATTATGCATTATGCATTATGCATTGTTTTAGGGCGTTCCGGCTATCGCCGTCGGGCTTTCCGCTATATCTTTTTCCGCTGCGCTTCAAAAGGATGCCGCTCCAATCCCTAACGCGGAGAGATGGAAGTGGCGTTTCTTTAACACTTGGATTTTCGTGATTCCCATAAGGCGATGCCTTACGTTATATATGTTTCGCCCTTTCAGGGCTCTGAAAGGACAAGATTCAGCGACCTTGCTCAAAGCTCGTAGCTCGTAGCAAAAAAAAAGTTCAAAAGCCTTAGTTCAACGGCCTTAGTCATTAAAACTCCTTGATTCTATCAATCTCTCTTCGGTCTTTTTTAGTCGGGCGTCCAGCGCCTCTGTCGCGGTATTCTACTTTGAAGGCGTGGAGGAATTCTATTCTTTCATATTCCTCTTTTGATGTTCTGTCGATATAGACTTCTTCGACTTGTTTAGGAGAGACGCGACTCTTAGGAATGCTTTTTACTTCAACGACTTTGTGTAATTGACCGAGCTGCACTTGTATCTGCTCGCCAATCTTCACGTCACGTGAAGGCTTGATGGAGCAGTCGTCTATTTTTACCTTGCCGCCTTTACAAGCGTCAGCAGCAAGTGTGCGCGTCTTGAAAAGACGCGCACACCAAAGCCATTTATCTATTCTGAGTTCTTCCATTGTGAGACAGAGTTTATAGTTTGGAGTGTAGAGTTGAGAGTAGTTCTAAAGTTTAAAGTTAAGAGTGTAAAGTTTATAGTTGATTGAATTCTAATACACTTAAACTCTACACTTTTAATCTATCAAACTACTCTAAACTCTAAACTCTACACTCTACGCCAATTATTTTTCTCTAAAGAACAATTGAATTGGCACTCCGTTGAAGTCCCAGTTTTGTCTGATTTTATTTTCCAAGAAACGGCAGTATGACTCTTTGACGTCTTTTGGTAAGTTACAGAAGAAGATAAACTGTGGAGTTGGACTCTTCAACTGTGTGATATATTTAATCTTGAGATAACGGTTTCTTGATGCTACTTGTGGTGGTTGAGCTGCGATGATTTCCAACATGGTGTCGTTGAGTTCGCGTACTGATATTCTGCGTTCGCGATTTTCATAAACTTGATGTAATGCTTCAAGAACGCGGAATGTTCTTTGGCGATTTATCGCTGATGTGAAGATGATTGGATAATCGGTGAAAGGTGCTGTCTTCTCTCTGATCATCTTTTCATATTGAAGGTGTGTGTTTGAGTCTTTGTCGACCAAGTCCCATTTGTTGACGATGACGACGAGGCCTTTCTTGTTTTTCTCAATAAGACGTAAGATATTCATGTCTTGAGCTTCGAAGCCTTGTGTCGCGTCGATGATGAGAGCTGCCACGTCGCATTCCTCTATAGCGCGTATTGAACGCATTACGGAATAAAACTCTATATTTTCTGAAACCTTGCTTTTCTTTCTGAGGCCAGCTGTGTCAACGAGGACGAAGTCCATATTGAAAGCGTTGAAGCGGGTGTTGTTGCTGTCGCGTGTGGTTCCAGCGATGTCTGTCACGATATGTCTGTCGTGACCGAGGAAAGCGTTAATCATTGATGACTTGCCGACGTTAGGACGGCCGACGAGTGCGAAACGTGGAAGTCCTTCATATGTGTCGGTTGTCTCGTTTGGAAGGTGTTTCACTACTTCATCAAGAAGTTCGCCAGTACCTGTTCCTGTCATTGCTGAGAAAGCGAAGATGTCACCGAGACCTAATGTGTAGAAGTCTGCAACGTTACTTTCTTTATTAGGGATGTCGGTCTTGTTGACAGCGAGTATCACTTTTTTCTTGCTACGACGTAATATCAAAGCAACTTCTTCGTCAAGCACGTGAAGTCCTTCTTTGCCGTCAACGACGAATATGATGACATCAGCCTCGTCGATAGCGAGGTCAACCTGTTTTCTAATCTCTCCTTCAAAAATATCGTCTGAACCGACGACATAACCACCTGTATCTATCACGGTAAATGATTTGCCATTCCAGTCGCTGTGGCCATAGTGACGGTCGCGTGTTACACCACTTGTCTCTTCAACAATGGCTTGACGTGTCTGAACCAAACGATTGAAAAATGTCGATTTACCTACATTAGGTCTTCCTACTATTGCAACAATATTACTCATATCAATAAAATTTCTGTGATTTGCAAAGATACTAAAAATAATGCATAATTCACAATTCTTAATTCACAATTGTTCATAGATTAATTATGAATTATGCATTATGCATTATGAATTAAATTAAGCTTCATAATTGAAGTTCTTCAACTCGGCTTCGTTGTCGCGCCAGTCTTTGCTGACTTTCACGTTAAGGTCGAGGAAGATTTTCTTTCCTGTGAATTCTTCGATGTCGCCTCTCGACATGATTCCGAGTTTCTTGATGGCTGAACCTGCCTTACCTATTAATATAGCTTTTTGTGAATCGCGTGATGCGTAAATCGTAGCTCTGATGTTAATCATCTTGGCACTTTCTTCGTAAGCATCGACGACGACTTCTACAGAATAAGGAATCTCTTGTTTGTAGATGAGCAATATCTTTTCTCTGATTATTTCAGAAATGAAGAAACGCATCGATCTGTCGGTGAGCTCATCTTTTGGGAAATAAGGCGGACATTCTGGAAGTTTTTCCAAAATGCAGTCGAAGATATGTTTTATGTTAGCATGATGCAATGCTGAAATTGGGAAGATGGTCGCTGTTGGAAGCGCATTTTGCCAGAAATTGACAGCATTCATCACACCTTCTTGGTCTGATAAATCTATTTTGTTTAATAAAACGAAGATAGGAATGTCGGTGATTTTTTGGAGACGTTCCACTGTTTTTTCATCTATTTTTTTATCTGTGATGTCAACCACATAAAGTATCAAATCAGCGTCGATGAAAGCGACATTTACGAACTGATTCATCACTTCGTGCATCTTATAAGCGGGATTTTTGATGATTCCAGGGGTGTCTGAGAACACGATTTGGAACTCATCGCCGTTCACAATGCCCAAAATACGATGTCTTGTGGTCTGTGCTTTCGATGTTACAATAGAAATTTTTTCGCCTACAAATTCGTTCATAAGCGTTGATTTTCCGACATTTGGCTTTCCAATAATATTTACATAACCAGCTTTGTGACTCATGTTTATTTTTTTTAAAAACTTAGATTGTTTCTTTTACTATCTTTGAACGCAAAAATAATAAACATTTTGTGATGAAGAGATTTTTGTTGTTATCTTTTTTAATCATTGCCATAACGTTACCATCATTAGCACAAGTAAAAGCTCAAGATGATACCAAGAATAAATTTTCCCAATGGTATATAGAGCCAGCTGTGCGTTACGGAACGTATATTCCTTTCGTTGGATATCACAACTATCTCGCCGAGAGTCATCAATATAACTTCGACTTGCATTTCGGTTATCAGACGACAGGTAAGAAAGAATGGGAACAGCGTTTCAACTTCCCATCATACGGTTTCTTTTTCCGCTACGAGCATAACACCATCGACAGTGCAAAATATGAGCATCGCGATGCCAATGGTCTTCCCGTCACAGAATACGTCAATACCATAGGCGATTGCTATTCAGTGGGCGGCTTTATCAACGGTAACTTTTACAGGGGTCGCAGTTGGTCGCTTGACTACGACATTCTCGTAGGTCTTTCTTTATGGCCAAAATATGGCAACGAGTTCATCGGCTCTTTAGTTAATGTTCATTTAGGAATTGATGTCGGACCTACTTTCAGAATAAGTCGCAACATTGACTTGGGATTGCGTTTCTGGTTCGCACATTCTTCTAACGGAGCTATAGTATTACCTAATAATGGTGTCAACGTGTATGGTTATCAGCTGAATTGTCGCTATAATATCAACGGAAGAGAAGATTTTACCTATAGCGAATGGGAACCATTTAAGAAGAAGACATATATTTTCCTCAGCGAAGCACCGGGATTCTTACAGACTACCACCAGACGTAATGGAGAGATTCCTAGCGAACCCGGATATTATTTTGGCAACACTTTCAGAATAGGTGTCTCACGTCATTTTCATCCAATGTTCAGATATGACGTAGGCTTAGACTTATGCTATAGCGGCGAGACAAAAGTGAAATATCTACAAGCCAAAGACAATTACGAAGCAGGTATCTTAAACGTTCCTTTATGCGAATATAGACCGATAAACTCAATGCATTTGGCTGCTTCAGCCATGTTTGAAGTTTTGTACAACAAAGTCGCTTTCTGCATCGGATTGTCATATTACTTATATCATGGCATCTACAACGGAACCGACGAGAAAAAGTCATGGGGACTCTCTGGCACAACCCCTTTTGAATCACAATATCTACCAAGTGCATATACTAACTATTACGAAAGACTTGGTCTTAAATATTATTTTGGAACAAAAAACAATCAATTTGTGGGAGCTTTTATGAAGGTTCATGTAGGTTCCATCGACTATATTGAATGGACTTACGGAATCAATTTAGATGTTTTTAGATAGTATAAAGTATAGGAAATAAAAGTCGTTATGTGACGGATAAATTATAAATGTGTTGATAATCTGTTATTTATCGCCTGATTTTGTAGCGTACTTTTTTTATAAAAAAAACTTGACTGGTAAATAAAATTGATTTATCTTTGCACTCGCAAACAAAAACAAAAAATTTGTTTTTTTTGAAGTTCATGATGCGGGGTAGAGCAGTCTGGTAGCTCGTCGGGCTCATAACCCGGAGGTCGCAGGTTCAAATCCTGTCCCCGCTACTACGAAGAGGATACTGAAAAGTGTCCTCTTTTTTTATATCCTAAAAATTCCTAACTCCTAACTCCTAACTCCTAACTAAAAAAGACGCATCAACGACACCTAGTATAATTTTCATCGGTGTCGTCGACACGTCTCTACTAACCGCTGATAGCTGAAAGCTGACAGCTAATTTTCAATTTTCAATTTTCAATTTTCAGTTCTCAAATTACTGCTTATCGTACTGTTGCACTTCTTCGTAAATATATTCCAACTGGATTCCAGCCATTTTGAACATCGCCTCTGACTCTGCGCAGTCGTGGTATTTCCTTTGGCAGACGACTCTCACGATGCCGCAGTTGATAATCAACATCGCGCATGTCCTGCAAGGTGTCATTCTGCAATATAATGTGCTTCCTTCCAAAGCGATGCCTCTTCTTGCTGCTTGAGCGATGGCGTTCTGCTCAGCGTGTACGGTTCTGACGCAGTGCTGTGTGATATGTCCGTCTTCGTGAATCATCTTCTTGAAAAGGTGACCTACCTCGTCGCAATGTGGTAATCCTGTAGGTGCGCCGACGTAACCTGTTACTAAAATCTGACGGTCTTTGACGATGACGCAACCGCTTCTTCCTCTGTTACATGTGGCGCGTTCAGCTACGGTGTCGGCGAGGTTCATAAAATACTCGTCCCATGAAGGACGTTTATATTCTTGCTCACCTATCTTATTCAATACTTCTTCAACCTTTTTATGCAAGTCGGCGATGGTTCCATCGTTTACAAACAAGAAATTCGCTTCTTTGATACAAGCGGCGAGGTTTTGTTTGTTAGGGTCGTCGGAGTTCATCTCGCGTGCTTCGTTAGCGACGAATGTCTCGAAGCTGACGGAATCTGTCTCTGACTTTCTCTCGCGGATACGTTGGTAACGCACTTCTTGGTCAGCGTCAACGGCGAAGAGATAGAAATTGCCTTTTGAACGGAGCGCGTTTACTTCGCCTATAGCACGGATGCTCTCAATCACGGCGTTCTTGCCTGTGGCGAATGCTCTTTCATAAAGCTGTGTCGCGATATAACTTGGCGAGTGCTTCGCTCTTAAGTCGTTGCCGACCTCAGTGAGAGTGTCGCGGTTGACTTCAAGGCCTCTTTTTATTACTTCTTCCGCAAGAAATTCACGCACTGAGTAATGTACGTAGCCTTTTTCTTTTACGAGATAATCTACTATTGTGCCTTTGCCTGCACCTATTGTTCCTGTGATTCCGATTATGTTCATATTTTGAGTTGCTAAGTTTAAAGTTCAGAGTTCAGAGTTCAGAGTTCAGAGTCTCTTCTTTAATATCTTTAATCCATTGGTCGATGCCGATGGACTTGTGTCTGCTTAATTCTTTAAATAAAATTTCTGGGTCGTCGCTGACGATGATGTTGTCGCGATGTTCTTTACGGATAAATCCTTGACTTACTGCATGGTCGATGAATTCTATCAACTTGTCGTAGTAGTTCAAGGTGTTGTAAAGAGCGATTGGTTTGTCGGTGATGCGCAACTGGTTCAGCACCACCACTTCAAATATCTCGTCTAATGTGCCGAATCCTCCAGGCATAGCGATGAAAGCGTCAGATTCTTTAATCAACATTAATTTACGCTCCGACATCGATTCTGTTTCAATCATTTTTGTCACACCTTCGTGAGCTATCTCCATGTCGCAGATTAGTTTGGGAATGATACCTACGACTTCCTTGCCTTTACCTAACATCTTGTCGGCTATGATTTTCA
Organism: Bacteroidales bacterium; assembly: GCA_045657145.1. GTDB lineage: Bacteria > Bacteroidota > Bacteroidia > Bacteroidales > F082 > Limimorpha. The sequence continues at coordinate 8,733 of JAZOSK010000094.1, forward strand.
TCAGTCCGACGCTGGCTCCGCCGTAATACAAGGAACAGTCGTGTCGTGCAAGGACTTCGCCTAGTCGTTCTACAGCTTCTTTATATATTGGGTCGTTGCCCATGCTGCTTCCGCAAAAAACGCAAACTTTCATCTAGAGTAATTTTATTTCGCAAATATAATAAAAGGCTAAAGACGAAAGGCAAAAGGCTAAAGATTTTTTGAACTATAAACCATAAACTATAAACCATAAACCATAAACTATAAACTATGAACTCTACACTCTCAACTCTACACTCTCAACTCTACACTTTCTTTTGGGCGTTCCGGCTACGCCGTCTGGCTTTCCGCTAATGTATAGACGCAAAATATTGCGTCTCTCCCAAAAGGATGCCGCTTCAATCCCTAACGCATTGGAGGCTACTACATCCAAATTGCAAACACTAATCCTAACTAATAAGGCGTTGCCTTACCCTATATTTGTTTCGCCCTTTCAGGGCATACCCTCAACTCCTCAACTCCTCAACTCCTCAATTCCTCAACTCCTAACTCCTAACTCCTAACTGATAAAAAATATCAACTCCAGTATCAATAATCTCATCTTCGAAATCGTAAATCGGACTATGAAGTGGTTCGTGTTCAAAGCCGCAACCCAATCCAAAGAGGCAGGTCGGACAAAGGCTTCCGAAGTGTCCAAAGTCCTCCGACCATGGGAATGGATCTTTTATAACGTTTACCGATAGTTTCAAATCGTTAGCTGCTTGCTCAACGATTTCTGTCTCTCGACTGGAGTTCATCGTCGCAGCAAAGGCTTCGTGTATGCTGTGTGAAAACTTCAACTTAAATTCTTTGGCGACATATTCCGACAATGCTATCGTGCTGTCGGTAAGATTTTGTAGCGATTCATCATCCTGACTTCTCAAAGTGAGCCAAATCTCTGCATGTCCTGGTGTTACGCCGAATGTCTCTTCTCCGATGGCGACATGTGTCACGGTGAGTGTTGTGTGAAATTTGTCTCTCTTAAGATTTTCATATTTCTTCTGGAAGGCGTCGAGTAGAGTCGTGATTACGCGCTGTGGGTTGTTGCCTTTCTCTGGTTGCGAGGCGTGCGATGTGGCTCCGTCGAAGATGAGTTTCAATCCTAAAGAAGCAGAAGCGAAGCATCCCTTCTTCAAGATAATCTGATGTTTGGCATAACCGGGAAGGTTGTGCAAGGCAAACGCCATATCGATTTTTATTTCCTTGAATAATGGGTCGTTGATGACTGCCAACGCGCCTTCGCCTGTCTCTTCAGCTGGCTGGAACAAAAGAATTACGTTGCCTTTTTCTGGACGTTTCTTGCCGTAGCGCATCGCGAGTCCACACAAAATCGTGGCATGTCCGTCATGACCGCAACGGTGAGAGTATTGACCGTTGGCTTTTGACTCAGACACTGACCGCTGACCGCTGATGGCTGATAGCTGACCGCTAACAGCTGACGGCTGAATCATTGGAATATTAAGTCCGTCGATGTCGGCACGGAACAAAATATTTTTTCCTTCTTCAACGCCTTTGTATATCGCGACAATGCCGTAGCCTCCAACATTTTTATAATGAACATCGGGATTTGTCTTCTCCAAAAACTTATTTATAATCTTATTCGTTTCTTTTTCATGTCCCGACAATTCAGCGTTCTTATTTAATTTATCTCTAAGTTTTTCAAGTACTTTCATGTTTTTTTGAGTTGCTGAGTTACTGAGTTACTGAGTTGCTGAGTACTTTGTATACCATCATCTTAGCAACTTAGTATCTTAGTAACTTAGCAACTTATACAATCTGCTTCAAAAGTAAAAATAATTTTTTAACTGCTTTAATATTTCAACAAAAAAGAAAAGTATTATCTTTGTACCTTAAATTAACGTTAATGAGTATTTTATATCCTTTAAAGTTTACTCCTGCATATTTTGAGAAGATATGGGGAGGACAACATGTTAAAACAGTTCTGAATCAGGATTTTGGCGATTTGATGAACTGTGGTGAGGCCTGGCTTCTTTCAGGTCTAGAAGGTCAGAATAGCATAGTCTCAAATGGCGATTTCGCAGGAGACGAACTCAATGACCTTATTGAGACATTTATGGGTGATTTAGTTGGTGAAGAGGTCTTTAACAAATTCGGAGAGAGATTTCCATTGTTAGTAAAAATCATAGATCCTCTTGATAATCTTTCAATTCAAGTTCATCCTGATGATGAGTTAGCACAAAAAATAGGTTTGCATAACGGCAAAACCGAGATGTGGTACGTCATGAATGCAGACAAAGACGCAGGTCTAGTTTCTGGTTTCAACAAAGACGTAACTCCTCAAGAATTTGAACAAGCGATAAAAGACAAGACTGTAGGCGATCTGCTTAATTATGAGAAAGTTCAGAATGATGACACTTTCTTTATCCCAGCAAGAAAAATCCACGCTCTTGGAGCTGGTTGTATGGTTGCAGAGATTCAACAGACTAGCGACACTTCTTACCGCGTTTACGACTGGGACAGAATCGACCGTTACGGAATGCAGCGCGAATTGCACATCGACGAGTCTCTTGCTACAATCAATTTTAAGAAGGAAGATAGTGGTAAAGTCAAATATGACAAGAAAATCAAGAACGCTACAGTCAACTTGGTGAAATGCCCTTATTTCACAACTAATTTAATCAAACTCGATGCTGAGTCTGCACTTAAAAAAGATTATTCAGAATTAGACTCATTCGTAATCTTGATGAGCGTTTCTGGTAGTTTTATCTTATCTTACGAAGGCGGAACAGAATTAGTTAAAGCAGGAGAATGTATCCTCGTTCCAAATGTCGTCAATAAAGTCGACATCATATCAACAAACGAAGAATGTAAATTATTAGAAGTATATATTGTATAACCTTAATTAAATTAAACTATGAAAAAGACATTAGTATTGTTATTTTTAAGCGTTCTTTTCTTAGGCGCAAAGGCACAATCAGATTTGCCAAATGTAACACTTAAAAATCTCGATGGTGAAACAATCAACATCACAGAATTACAAAACGATGGCAAACCATTCGTTATGACATTCTGGGCTACATGGTGTGCACCATGCGTTAAAGAACACAATGCATTAAGCGAAATTTATCAAGACTGGCAAGACGAAACAGGCGTTAAAATCTTCGCAGTTTCTATCGACGACTCACGTTCAACTCCACGTATCAAACCTTTCGTAGAAGGTAAAGGCTGGGAATTCGACGTTTTATTAGACGTTAACAAAGACTTAGCAAGAGCTATGAACGTA
>JAZOSK010000095.1:0-2410 GCA_045657145.1 Bacteroidales bacterium
TCGTTCCCGTAGAGACGCGTCAATGCAACATGCCATAAAACGCATTGACACGTCTCAAAAAACAAATACGAATCCCACAAAAAAATGAGACGTGTCAATGTTTATTTATTTTTGCAGGATACATTGACGCGTCTCTACAAATTTCCGACATTCAATATTTTCAATTTTCAATTTAAAAAAATAAGTCACGTAGTGACGACAGAATATAGGCAGGCGGTGGAGTGCGAAGCACGAAACCCCTGCATTAATGACCGGAATGATATAAAAAGTGCCGTAGGCACGACAGAAAAAAAAAGATTCTGTCGCACCTACGGCGCTATGATTTATCGTAAACATCATTTTGCAGGCATTCCGCACTTTGTGCTCCATACCTGCCTATTGTCTGTCGCTCCTACGGAGCTGTGAGCAACTGAAAATTGAAAACTGAAAACTGAAATTTTCAACTGACGGCTGACCGCTGATAGCTGATAGCTGTCAGCCAATTTTCCATTTTCACCTTTCAATTTTCAATTGCCCAAAGTTATCAGCTGTCATTGTTAAAAACAAAAAAAGCGATGAAGAATTTCTCCACCGCTTTCGTATTTTGAGCTACAAATAAATTATTTGTTTCTTGCTTCTTGGAATTTTTTGTATTTGTTGTTGAATTTATCAACACGACCTGCTGTGTCAACGAGTTTCATCTTACCTGTGTAGAATGGGTGTGATGTGTTAGAAATTTCTAATTTTACTAATGGATACTCGTTACCGTCTTCCCAAACGATAGTATCTTTTGTGTTGATTGTTGAACGTGACATGAAAGCGTGATCATTTGACATGTCTTTGAAAACAACAAAACGATAATTTTTTGGATGAATGTCTTTTTTCATTGCTTATATCTTTTACTTATTTTTACTCGATTTTGAGTGGCAAAGATACTAATTTTCTTCAAACGAAAATAATTTTTTAACAACTTTTTTCATAATTTTATATCAAACTAATTTTCAACAACTTAAAACCAAATTACTTCTATTATTTTTTCATAAAAACCTAAAAACGCACATCAAAATATAGTCAAGTTCAAAAGCAAATATCACACAAAGTCAAATTATTTGAAAAATACCGAAATTTGATTTTCCGTCTCAAACACTGATAGCTGACAACTGATAGCTGACTGCTATTTAGACATTAATGCAACGGTGTTTTGCTCAATAAAAAAATTAAAAAAACATTTTTAAATTAATGTATTGTTTATTGTTTTTATTTGCTATCTTTGCCACGTAGATAATCCAATTAAAAACATTTATAAACATTAAATAATTTAGCGATGAAACACAATTTTAACGCTGGACCATGCGTCCTCCCAAGAGAAGCTGTTGAAGCAGCTATCGAAGCTATCCGTGATTTTGACAACACAGGTATCGGTATCCTCGAAATTTCTCACCGTACACCAGGTTGGGAAAGAGTTATGGCTGAAACACGTCAATTATGGCGCGAACTTTTGAACATCCCTGAAAACTACGAAGTTTTATTCTTAGGTGGTGGTGCTTCAACACAATTCTTCCACGTTCCAGCTAACCTTTTAAAGAACAAAGCTGCTTATCTTCAAACAGGTGTTTGGGCAAAGAAAGCTGCTAAAGAAGCTAAATTCTATGGCGATGTAGAAGTTGTTGCTTCATCAGAAGACAAAACATACTCATACATTCCTAAAGATTATGTAATCCCAACAGACGCTGACTATTTCCACATCACAACAAACAACACTATCTACGGTACAGAAATCCGTTACGATATGGATTGCCCAATCGACTTGGTAGCTGACATGTCATCAGACATCATGAGCCGTCCAGTTGACGTAAGCAAATACGCTCTTATCTATGGTGGTGCACAAAAGAATGTTGGTCCTGCTGGCGTTACATTCGTTATCATCCGTCGCGACCTCCTCGGCAAATTAGAAGGCGAACGCAAGCTTCAAACAATGGTTGACTACCGCACACACGCTGCTGAAGAAGATCGTAACATCTCTATGTTCAACACACCTCCAGTATTCCCTATCTATGTAATGTATCAAACATTGAAATGGGTTAAGAACCTCGGTGGTCTCGAAGCAATGCACAAAATCAACCTCGAAAAAGCTGAACTCCTTTATAACGAAATCGACCGCAACTCTATGTTCATCGGTACAGCAGCTAAAGAAGACCGTTCTATCATGAACGTTTGCTTCGTAATGGCTCCAGGTCACGAAGATAAAGAAAAAGCTTTCATGGAATTCGCTAAAGAACGCGGTATGGTCGGTATCAAAGGTCACCGTTCAGTTGGTGGTTTCCGCGCTTCTATCTACAACGCTTGCCCAGTTGAGTCAGTTAAGGCTCTCGTAGCTTGCATGCAAGAATTCGAAGCAGCTAACAAATAATATTTCATAACATTAAAAAAA
>JAZOSK010000096.1:0-6358 GCA_045657145.1 Bacteroidales bacterium
ACTTACAAGTTCAACGGACAGGAATTCAAGATGAACGTGAAGGGTCAGGAAGAAGTTCAATTGGAATGGGGTGGTAAGTTGGTATTCATCAACAGTGTAGTTGGTGGTGCTATCGACACTCGCTTCATGCCAGCTATCTTGAAGGGTATTATGAGCCGTATGGAACAAGGTCCGTTGACAGGTTCGTATGCTCGTGACGTTCGCGTGATTGTTTACGACGGTAAGATGCACCCGGTAGATTCAAATGAAATCTCGTTCATGCTGGCAGGCCGTAACGCATTCAGCGAAGCATTCAAGAATGCAGGTCCGAAGATTTTGGAACCAATCTATGACGTGGAAGTATTCGTACCGAGCGACAAGATGGGTGACGTGATGAGTGACCTTCAAGGCCGTCGTGGTATGATTATGGGTATGAGCAGCGAAAACGGTTATGAAAAGTTGGTCGCTAAGGTACCTTTGAAGGAAATGTCCAACTATTCAACTTCACTCAGTTCATTGACTGGTGGTCGTGCTTCATTCATCATGAAGTTCGCTAGCTATGAACTCGTTCCGGGTGATGTTCAAGACAAGTTGATCAAGGAATTTGAAGCAACTCAGACTGAAGATTAACAAACTGTAGAATTTAATACACTAAAAGAGTGCGTTTTGTTAAAACGCACTCTTTTTTTATTAAAAAGAAATTAATATTTGACTGCTTTAAATGTGATGAATTTAAATTTTTTATTATTTTTGCAAAACCAAAAGGTCTTTCTTTTGTTATGGTTATTAAAATCACAAGTAGAATGACTATTTCGGTTAATAATAGAAAATAGCTGTTTAAAGAAGGTTAATTCCCTATGAAAAACAGTAAAATGCATCTAATTTTGCTGACATGAAAAAGTCAACTATTTGGATATTAGGAATTATAATGGGATTATCATTTCTGACTCTGCTTTATATGCAGGTAAGTTACATCGAAGAAATGGTGAAAATGCGTCGTGAACAGTTTGATACATCCGTACAGCGAGGTCTTGACCAAGCATGCCGAAACATCGAACTGGCAGAAACAAGAAAGTATCTGGAGGCAGATGCCGAAGCTACAGAAAGAGCAGCTCAAATGGCAAAAGACAAGGATACAGCAGAAAATGCCCATGTCAACGACGATGAAATATATCAATATACCCAAAGCTATTCCATCAGTTCAGCAGGTGGAATGAACCGCTTTGAGTGGAAAATGAGAATTGAACCGAATGTTCCGAAACCGATCATATCAACCGGAAAGAATATTCCGCAAACATCCAGAACATTGCGGGAAATCCTGAACGACAGATATGTGCACCAACGGGCATTGCTGAACGAAGTGATCTATAACATTTTGCATACAGCCAGCGACAAACCGCTAAAGGAGCGTGTCAACTTCAAGCAATTGGACGCAGAGTTAAAAGCGGAACTAAGAAACAATGGGATAACTATCCCTTACCATTTTTCGGTTACAGACCGTATGGGGGCATTGATTTACCACTGCTCGGATTATGTACCTGACGGAAACGAGATACTATATTCACATGTATTGTTCAAAAATGACCCACCACAACGGATGGGACTGGTGAATATACATTTCCCGACGATGAACAGCTATATATTCAGTTCGGTACGATTCATGATACCTTCGGTAGTATTTACATTCGTATTGTTGGTAACTTTTATCTTCACAATATACATCATCTTCCGTCAAAAGAAGCTGACAGAGATAAAGAACGACTTCATCAACAATATGACCCATGAATTCAAGACGCCCATTTCAACGATATCCTTAGCAGCACAAATGTTACAGGACCCTGCTGTTGGAAAATCACCAGCTATGTTCAAGCATATTTCAGGCGTGATTAACGATGAAACCAAACGCTTACGGTTCCAAGTTGAAAAAGTACTGCAAATGTCCATGTTTGAACGTCAAAAGGCAGTCTTGAAAAGAAAAGAATTAAATGCGAATGACCTTATTACAGGTGTTGTTAAAACATTTGCACTGAAAGTTGAGAAAAATAATGGTTCTATTACCACAGAACTAAATTCCGAATGTCCGTGGATATTTGTGGATGAAATGCACTTTACAAACGTAATATTCAACCTCCTGGATAATGCCGTAAAGTACAAGAAGCCTGAAAGTGAATTAAATTTGCATGTACGCACTTGGGATGAATCAGGCAAACTATACATATCAATAGAAGACAACGGAATCGGTATCAAGAAAGAGAACCTGAAAAAGATATTTGACAAGTTCTACCGAGTTCACACCGGCAACCTGCACGACGTGAAGGGATTTGGTTTGGGACTGGCTTATGTAAAAAAAATCATTCAGGACCACAAAGGCACCATACGTGCTGAAAGTGAACTGAATGTGGGAACTAAATTTATAATTGTATTACCTACTTTAAAAAATGAATAATATGGACGAAAAATTGCGCATCCTATTATGCGAAGATGACGAAAATCTTGGCATGCTTTTGAGAGAATATTTGCAAGCTAAAGGCTACAATGCCGAACTTTGTCCGGACGGAGATGTCGGTTACAAGACATTCCTTAAGAACAAATTCGACTTATGCGTGCTGGACGTGATGATGCCCAAGAAAGACGGATTCACCTTGGCACAAGAAATACGCCAAGCCAACGCACAAATTCCTATCATCTTCCTGACAGCCAAAACACTGAAAGAAGATATTTTGGAAGGTTTCAAAATTGGCGCAGACGACTATATCACCAAGCCGTTCAGCATGGAAGAACTGACATTCCGCATTGAAGCCATCTTGCGCCGAGTACGTGGTAAGCGCAACAAAGATACGAACCTATACAAGATAGGCAAGTTTACCTTTGACACCCAGAAGCAGGTTCTTACAATCGGCGACAAACAGACCAAGTTGACCACAAAGGAATCAGAATTGTTAGGCTTACTTTGCGCTCATGCCAATGAAATCCTGCAACGCGACTTTGCATTGAAAACTATTTGGATTGATGATAATTATTTCAATGCAAGAAGTATGGACGTTTATATAACTAAGTTGCGTAAGCATTTGAAAGAAGATGAATCGATTGAAATCATCAACATTCACGGCAAAGGTTACAAGCTTATTACTCCCAAATCTGAATAAACAAGTTCAAGATTGGCAATAAATAAAAGAGGGTACATCTTACGATATACCCTCTTTTATACTTTTTCTCTGCTCAATTATTAGTCAGCAATCTTCTTGTTCAAGACAATGTGGAGAATCAATCCAACAACCATCAATAAAACAGAACCGCCCAAAACGGTGTTGTTGTTAATTGCCGCACTACCAGTAAAGAAAATGGCAATCAAGGCAACAGCAGCGATAATAATCAGCAGCAGACCTAAATTTTTCAGTAAGCTTTTCATGTGTGTCTTTATTTAATAGATTATTTTATTCTTGGTACAAATTAAAGCATAATTCCGTTACGAAAGAAATTATTTCAGGAAAAAAAAATAAAAAACAGGAAAAAGTTTAGTCTTTGGTGTTCATAAAGATTTTCCGAAGCACCTCTTGACCTATTTTAAGCTCATCCATTGGAACCCCTTCTAACGCTTCCTTCAATGTTTGGTTGGCTATAACAAAGGCCTTGCCTTCAAGTTCACGGCCAGTCTTGGTTAAATGCACAAGATTGGTTCGCCTATCCCTTTTGTCTGAAATGCGCACAACCAAATGCTGACGCTCCATATTGTCTATCAACCGTGTCATACTTGGCTTATCTTTAAAAGTAGCATTACACAATTCTTGTTGGGTAACACCATCCTTCTCCCACAAAGCTAAAAGGATTGTCCACTGTTCAGGAGAAATTTCAATGCCATTTTGTCTGAAGTTACGATGGAGCTTCCGGTTAATAGCCGTCGAAACCTTTCCATTCAATATGGCAAATATCAATTGTATATCAAATTTAAACTGTTCCATTCTTTAATAATTGTTTAAACAACCGTGCAAAGGTACGATTCTTACTAGAAAAACAAACAACCAATCTTTTTAAAAAATGCAAAAACTCAGATAAAAAAGAGATAAACAGTGTTTTTCTGTGATTTTCTCAAGTTAACGGTTTGTAAATTAAGAATTAATGCTTACCTTTGCACCCGCATTTGAAAAATTATTTAATCATTTAATTAACGTAAGTATGAATCAATACGAAACCGTTTTCATTTTGACTCCCGTTTTGTCTGATGTTCAGATGAAGGAAGCGGTAGAAAAATTCATGGGTATTCTCGCTGCAGAAGGCGCTGGGATTATCAATGAAGAAAATTGGGGTTTGAAGAAGTTGGCTTACCCTATCGAAAAGAAGTCAACAGGTTTTTATCAGCTGATTGAATTCAAGGCTGAACCAGCAGTAATCCAAAAGTTGGAAATCAACTATCGTCGTGACGAACGCGTTCTTCGTTATTTGACAACCAAGTTGGACAAGCACGCTGTTGAATACGCTGCTAAGAGAAGAAATGTTAAATCAACAAAGAAGGAGGACTAATCATGGCACAGCAACAATCAGAAATCAGATATTTAACACCTCCTACAGTAGATGTTAAGAAGAAGAAGTATTGCCGTTTCAAGAAGAGCGGTATCAAGTACATCGACTACAAGGATCCTGAATTCTTGAAGAAGTTCTTGAACGAACAAGGTAAGATTCTTCCTCGTCGTATCACTGGTACTTCTTTGAAGTTCCAACGTCGTATTGCACAGGCTGTAAAGAGAGCTCGCCACTTGGCTTTGCTTCCATTTGTAACTGATATGATGAAATAATAAGGAGGAATAGATATGGAAATTATTTTGAAAGAAGACGTAGTTAACTTGGGCTACAAGAATGATATCGTAACAGTAAAGTCTGGTTACGGTCGTAACTATCTTATTCCGACTGGCAAGGCTGTTATCGCTTCTCCAGCAGCAAAGAAGATGTTGGCTGAAGAATTGAAGCAACGTGCTCACAAATTGGAAAAGATCAAGAAGGATGCTGAAGCTGTAGCTGAACAATTGAAGGAAGTATCATTGACTATCGCTACTAAGGTTAGCGCTACAGGTACTATCTTCGGTTCTGTAAGCAACATCCAAATCGCTGAAGAACTCGCTAAGTTGGGTCACAACATCGATCGCAAGATTATCGTTGTTAAGGGCGTGAAGGAAGTTGGTAGTTATACAGCAGTAGTTAAGCTTCACAAGGAAGTTTCTGTAGAAATTCCTTTCGAAGTAATTGCTGAAGCTGAATAAGAAACTTAATTTAACCATAAAAAAGTGGATGTGCTTTTCTGTACATCCACTTTTTTGTCACTATACCATTAGATACATAAAAGAAGAAGCCAGCAACTTTGCTGGCTTCTTCTTTTATGATAAATATTTAAAGAGGACTATCGCGACATCTGATAGAGAATCTCATAACTACATGGAACAACTTGACTAGAAGCTGTAGATGTACCACGGCTATGAGGTACAATCAGATTCACTTTAGAACGCCCAGAAATTGTACGTCCCACCTTCAAATAATTCAAAGGCAACAGCCAACCAGAAGGAACAGAAGCGCTACCATGTGCTTGATACATTGCACCTCCACTACCTACAAAAGAAGCGCTCAAAGAGTTTGCTGTTTTTGTCAGTTTAAATTCATCTGGATGTGGATAATAGTTCCCATTCATATTTGAAGAAATCGTATCTGCAGTACCATCTTCATTAATAACCAATTCCCAATAACGTGTCAGAATTTCATAACGGCCATCAGTCAAAACCTCACCATCACCACGTTCAACAACCTGCATATAAACACCTGATTCCTCAAAAAGCACATATTCATTATCTGATAAATTGGTTGTAGAATCTTGCTTTTGAAATTCTGCTTCACTAATTACTTTTATGTTATTCAATTCAATATAGCGCTTGATAGCCTCACGTTCTTCCTCTTTCAATTCTGCATACGTTTTGCTATCATCACAAGACTGGAATGACATTCCCAATCCGACTGCCATCATCAATAATACTCTTAATTTCTTCATTATTCTATTCAAAATCTTAAAATTCAGGGCAAAAGTAATAAATCATCGTGAAACTTCATCAATGTTTTCGACGGATTAAACTAAAATAACTATTTTTTCTCCAACAACAGGGGTTCATACTTCACCAAAGCCTGTTTGAAGAGAGCAACAGCTTCTTCCATAGTTCCATAAAACTCACCACCTGAAGCATTCAGATGTCCACCGCCATTGAAGAATTCCGACGCAACCTTATTACAAGGGAAAGTTCCAACAGAACGTAGGGAAACCTTAATCATATTCTTTTCGGTGTCTTCACGCAAAAAGGCAGAAAAACACACATCCTTTATAGACAAAGGAATGTTAACAAGTCCT
>JAZOSK010000097.1:0-8865 GCA_045657145.1 Bacteroidales bacterium
AGAATCCAAACATAACAATACGAGAATTACAAGATTTTCTCGGTATGTCGGAAAGTGGAGTGAAGAAAATCATACGCAAACATAGGGAAGCTGGAACGCTAGTTAGAGTTGGAGGAGCAAAAGGCGGTCACTGGAAAATAACAAACAATTGAATTAAATAATTAAAAACAACACATTTATAATCATGAGCAGAAAATTATTTTTATCGTTTATTTTTACATTATTCTTATTGTCAGCTAGCGCACAGCAGCGTCTTGTTTATCAAATGTATTCTATCGGTCATAGTGGCGACACATCTTTCGTAGAAGTGAAACGCTTTGGCAATCAGTTGAAAATACAAGATATAAATACATTCGATGGCGAAATGATTCCTGGAATTTCTGAAGACATTACTTACGTTGATTATGCTGCTGACAGTGCGTATTTTCAAATGAAATACTCCGACGGCGATTCTTATTTCGCTTCTTTTTCTTTGAAATCTAATATTGAATTTACTGAAGAAGGTAACGAAATGGTAAAGGGCTACGATTGTAAAAAGTATCGTACTAGCATCAATTCCAATACTATAGAAATCTGGATGACAGAATCTCTCGGATATAACGCGACTCCTACATTAAGCAGAGGCGTTCTTAATGGGGTCATGATTCGTCAAATCGTTAACGGTGGCAGCGTCTTTGAGTTAAAAAATATTAAGAAAGATAAGAAACTGAAAAATGAAACCATTCCTTCCGACCTCGGAAAACGCGTCTCAACAAGAGATATCGACAAAATTGCAAAAGACAAACTCATCATTAAGATTCCTGTCTTCAACGAAGAACAGATTCATTTCGCTGAAATAGAGAAGTTTAAAGGCGAAATTCCTTACGACTCTGTAATTCATTTCTCATACGGAACCTTGATTCTTAAAAGAATGAATCTCGAGACTTTGCCAGAACATTATTCTTATTTCCTCGACGTGAGACAAAAGTCAAACGGTGATGCTTACGACAGACCTGCATCTATCTTCGTGATTCCTACAGACAGAGCATTGAGTTTGAAAGATGCTTTAATTGACAGCATCCAAATGCTTCATTCTTACACAGATAAAAGAGATATAACATACAGAGCCATCAAGCTTGAAGATGATTTCACACCAGTTGTGGAACTGATGCGTTTCTTCACTCCATTCGGCATAAGTCATTTTAACAACAGAGTGAAATTTGACGGTTTGGAATGGGAAGACGAAGCTTATTACAAACAAGAAATCACTGATGTTGCAAGACATCTTCGTGGTGATGTTTTAATTGGTGCTTTCATCAGCAATTACGATGGCGGCGGTCATAAGTTAAGCATGGATATTCTTGCTTATCCAAGTTCTTATTCTTGGGATTTAAGTTATAACGACGACTGGACATTGCCTTTATTCAACACTTGTAATGTAATGGAAATGAGCGGACAGCATTACTGCCGTTTGTTCAAGACAGACAGTCTCACCGTTGAGTTTGAAGTTCCAGAAAACGTCAGCGACCTTCGTTTGCGATATATCAGCACAGGCCACGGAGGCTGGGGCGGAGGCGACGAATTCAACCCTAAAGAAAATGTCATCATCATCGACGGAGAAAAAGTCTTCACTCACACACCATGGCGTTGCGACTGCGCTACATTCAGAGAGATGAACCCAGTTTCTGGTAACTTCTGGAACGGACAATCGTCATCAGACTTATCACGTTCAGGATGGTGTCCTGGAACAGCGACGCAACCAGTTTACTTTGATTTATCATTCTTAAAACCAGGAAAACATACAATCACAATCGCGATACCACAAGGCGATGACGAAGGAAACAGCTTCAACCACTGGATGGTGTCGGGAATGCTTTTGGGAGTTTGGAATTGAGGAATTGAGGAATTGAGGAACTGAGGAATTGAGGAACTGAGGAATTGAGGAATTGTGGAATTGAGGATTTAAGGGGATGAGGGATTTTGAGTTTCTGAGTCTCTGAGTTTCTTAGATTTTGAAATTTTTTATGGTCTCGTGTAGAGGCGCACGGACGTACGACTTTGTAATTAGGAATGAATGTCCTAAAAATAATTCTGAGATTTTGATTTTTGAATCTCTGAGATTTTAATAAATTATTATTTTTGTGAAAATAAATTTTGAATTTTGAAGATTGCTGTAAATACACGATTGTTGCTGAAGGATAAGCTGGAAGGCATTGGCTGGGTGGCTTATGAGTGTCTGCGTCGTATGGTGATTTCGCATCCGGAAGTGGAGTTTCATTTCATCTTCGACAGAGAGCCAGACCCTAAGTTCATCTTCGCCGACAATGTCAAGCCAGTAGTGCTTTTCCCGCCAGCGCGTCATCCGTTTTTATATATAGCATTCTTTGAATTCGCCGTCGCGAGATACCTTCGTAAGATAAAAGCAGATTTGTATTTGTCTCCAGATGGATATCTGAGTTTAAGAAGTAAAGTCAAGCAAATCGCTGTGTTTCACGACTTAAACTTCGAACATTTTCCACAGGATTTTCCAAAGATTCATCTCTGGCATTATAAAAAATACTTTCCTAAATATGCAAGAAAAGCCGATAAAATCATCACAGTTTCTGGCTTTTCAAAGAAAGACATCTGCGAATGTTACGGCATAAATCCAGATAAGATTGTAGTCGCATATAATGGAGCAAATGAAATATTTTCTCCTGTAAGTGAAGATGTTAAAAAAGAGACAAGAGACAAATACACGGAAGGAAATCCTTATTTTATGTTTGTCGGTTCCTTGCATCCTCGTAAGAATCTTGCACGTCTTTTCACTTCATTTGATTTATTTAAGAAAAAAAATAGTAACGATATAAAACTTCTCATCGTCGGTAGCAAACGCTGGTGGACCGAGCCGATTAAGAACGCATACGAAGCTATGACGCATAAAGACGATGTCATCTTCGCAGGAAGATTGTCGGCAGAAGATTTACAATTCGTAACTGCTTCAGCTTTGGCGTCGGTATATGTCTCTTATTTTGAAGGCTTTGGAATTCCAATCGTCGAGGCGTTTAAATGCGACACTCCAGTCATCACTTCCAATGTGACATCAATGCCTGAAGTGGCAAATGACGCGGCATTGCTCGTTGACCCATTCAATGAAGAGTCGATTGCCGATGCGATGGAGAAGATTTTAAACGAAGAAGTTCGTGATGAATTAATAGAAAAAGGAAGAATCAGACGACAAGACTTTTCCTGGGACAAGGCAGCGGAGACTTGGTGGAAGGTTTGCAGTGATGTAGTGATGTAGTGATGTAGTGATGTAGTGATGTAGTGATGTAGCGATGTAGTGATGTAGTGATGTAGTGATGTAGCGATGTAGTGATTGTTTGTAAACTTCATTACTTCAAAACTTCATTACTTCAAAACTCCATTACTAAAAAAAAGATAATTAAAAAAACTAAATAATAAAATATGAATATCTTAGTATTAGGTTCAGGTGGTCGCGAGTATGCTTTTGCTTGGAAACTCGCTCAAAGTGAATTAGTTGAAAAACTTTATATCGCTCCAGGTAATGCTGGAACAGATTCAATAGGCGAGAATCTCGCTATCAATATCGCTGATTTCAATGTCGTTAAAGAAAACGTATTGAAACTCGGTATCGAAATGGTTGTCGTTGGTCCAGAGCAGCCTCTCGTTGACGGCATCGTCGATTTCTTCAAAAATGATGCAGAGTTAAAAAACATCAAGATTATCGGTCCTGATCAAAAAGGCGCACAACTCGAAGGCAGCAAGGCTTTTGCAAAGGCTTTCATGGAAAAATATAATGTACCAACAGCTTCATGTTTCACAGTGACTGCTGCTAATCTCGAAGAAGGATTGCAATATCTCACAACACAAAAAGCTCCTTATGTTTTAAAAGCCGACGGACTCGCTGCAGGTAAAGGCGTTCTCATCATCGACTCATTGGAAGAAGCACAAAACGAATTGAAAGACATGCTTTCTGGCAAGTTCGGATCTGCTTCTGCAAAAGTCGTCATCGAGACTTTCTTAAAAGGCATCGAAGTATCTATGTTCGTCTTGACTGACGGAGAACATTATGTCGTTCTTCCTGAAGCGAAAGACTACAAACGCATCGGCGATGGCGACACAGGCTTGAACACTGGCGGCATGGGTGCAGTATCTCCAGTTCCTTTCGTGACACCAGAATTCGTTGAGAAAGTAGAGAACAGAATCATAAAACCAACAATCAAAGGTCTTAAAGAAGAAAACATCGATTATAAAGGATTCATCTTCATCGGTTTGATGAACGTCGCCGGCGACCCATACGTCATTGAATATAACGTAAGAATGGGCGACCCTGAGACAGAAGGCGTCATGACTCGCATCGATTCCGACTTGGTAGCATTGCTCGACGCTTGCGCTCAAGGCAGACTCAACGAAGTTGAATATCAGACATCTAAAAACACTTCTGTGACAGTCATGCTCGTTTCTGGCGGTTATCCTGAAGATTATAAAAAAGGAATGGTGATGACTGGTTTTGATGAACTTTCAGACTGTATCATCGCTCATGCTGGAACTAAATTCAACGACAAAGGCGAAGTGGTTACTTCTGGCGGTCGCGTCATCGCTGTCACAGCTCATGGTAAAGATATAGAAGAAGCAAGAAACAAAGCTTATCAAAACGTAGAAAAGATTAAGTTCGAAGGCGTCAACTATCGTCACGACATCGGTCTCGATTTAATGAAACTATAAGATAATGTTAAGTTTTTTTAAGCATAGTTATCTTGCGCAACATCTTGTCATCGTCATGATGGCACTTGTCTTATGGATGCCGGCTTTCATCACGAAGTCGGCATTTATTCCAGGCGAGAGCACTACACCTTTATATAATGTCATTATCTCAATCTTCGACTTCTCGCCATTATTGATTAATGCCTTAGCATTTGCAGTGTATCTGACGTCCATATTTTTATTCAACTCTGTTTTGTCAGCAAACCGTTTGGTAACAAAAAACAACACTGTAGGCGCGCTGACATTCGGACTCATGATGTGCTTCGCACCTCAGCTACATTCATGTTATCCATTCATCTTTGCCTGTCCGTTCATACTGATGGCGATGCACACGCTATTCCTTATCTATCAGACAGATAACCCAGAAAACTATATGATGAACATCGGATATTTCATCGCGATAGCTTCATTATTCTATTATCCGTCAGTATTTCTCATGGCATGGGTTTTAATATCATTTATAATATTAGGATTCAGAGAGATACGATATTTGATGATACCGATAACTGGATTTTTGCTGATAAATGGATTATTTGTAGGACTATCATTTTTATTTGGAAATTCAGATGTCTTAATAGACTCATATTCAAGTTTCTTCAGGAATATTGGATTCTCTTATGACATGTATGGCAGCGATAGAATATTGTTGATAATATTCAGTATTTTATTCTTGATATCATTATTAAGAATATTGAGCAACAGAGCATCTGACAAGGGAACAAACATCAGAAAAAGGGTAGGAGTGGCAGTAGTTTTGACGATATTTGCCATCTTTATGTTCTTCATGCACACGCCATTACTGAACAATAGCTTGATATTTATGATGTTTGCGTTTTTCTATGCGATAATGTTGTCAGACTTGAAGAAAACCAAGATTGCAAATATAGTAACAATAGTTGTAACATTACTTATTTTAGCTAATCAATATTTACCATTATTTGGCATAACGATATGAATCTCATAGCACATTATACAGATAATTTGATTGAAGCCGGTTGTGACGAAGCCGGTCGCGGATGTCTGGCAGGCCCTGTGGTGGCAGCAGCTGTCATTTTAGACAGAAACAAAGATTATCCTATGCTCGACGACTCCAAGAAACTCACGGAGAAACAACGTAAAAAGCTGAGAGAAATCATTATGCAAGAAGCCCTTGCTTACGGCATCGGCATAGTTGATAATAAAGAAATAGATGAGATTAACATTCTGAACGCCTCATTTCTTGCGATGCATAGAGCTGTTGAACAGCTGAATATAAAACCAGAATTTCTGCTAATTGATGGTAACCGTTTCAATCCTTATAAGGATACAAAACACCAATGTATCGTGGGCGGTGACGCTAAGTATCAAGCAATTGCAGCTGCTTCAATATTGGCGAAGACCACTCGTGACGCTATGATGGAAGAATACGACTTACAATATCCGATGTATAACTGGAAGAAAAATAAAGGATATCCGACATTAGAACATAAAAACGCCGTGGCAGAACATGGAACCACGCCATTACACAGAATGACGTTCAATATGACAATACAATTGAAACTGTTTTAGAATTTGAATAAAGTTTCGGTAACTAAGTTTCTTAAAGTACATATAGATAAAAATATTTATAAATTATGGTGAAAGAAATTAAATAAAAATATCATGAAAAAACTTTTACTTTTTATTGCATTGACAATTTCAACAATGGGATTATTTGCACAGAGTGTAGGAGATGAAATTGCCATCAGTTATGGAAATTACTATTTGAAATTTTCTATAACAAATAATTCATCTGCAGAATGTTCACTCTTTGCTTATCAAGGTGATCCTGTGGATGTTATAATTCCATCTATGGTAACAATATCTGGAAAAGAATATTCTGTTACTTCTATAGGAAAAAAAGCTTTTTCTGGTTGTTCATCTTTAACAAGCATAAAAATACCAAACTCTGTTACTTATATAGTAGAAGAAGCTTTTTGTATATGTTCATCTTTAAAAAGCATAGTATTCGAAGATGATTCTAAAGTTATTTCTATTGGAGATTCTGCTTTTTATGGATGTTCATCATTGACAAGCATAGAGATACCAAATACAGTTACTTCTATAGGAAGTTCTGCTTTTAGAGGTTGTTCAAGTTTGACAAGCGTAGAGATACCAAATACAGTTACTTCTATTAGTGTTTGGATTTTTGAAAACTGTCCAAGTTTGACAAGCATTGTTGTAGAAAGTGGCAATACTATTTATGATAGCAGAAATGATTGTAATGCAATTATAGAATCAGCTACAAATACACTGATTGCAGGATGTCAAAATACAATTATACCCAATACTGTCACTTCTATTGTAAGTTCTGCTTTTTCTGGCTGTTCAAGTTTGACAAGCATAGAGATACCTAACTCTGTTACTTCTATTGGAGTATATGCTTTCGGGTATTGTTCATCTTTAAAAAGCATAGAATTCGAAGAAGGTTCTAAACTTACTTCTATTGGAAATTCTGCTTTTTATCAATGTTCTAGTTTGACAAACATAGAAATCCCTAATTCCGTTACTTCTATGGAATCTTCTGCTTTTTCTGGCTGTTCAAGTTTGACAAGTATAGAAATTCCTAATTCCGTCACTTCTATTGAAAGTTTTGCTTTTTCTGGCTGTTCAAGTTTGACAAGCATAAAAATACCAAATACAGTTACTTCTATAGGAAATGATGCTTTTTTCAATTGTTCAAGTTTGACAAGCATAAAAATACCAAATACAGTTACTTCTATAGGAAATGATGCTTTTTATAGATGTTCAAGTTTGACAAGTATTATTGTAGAAAGTGGTAATATATTTTATGATAGCAGAAATGATTGTAATGCAATTATAGAAACAGTTTCAAATAAACTGATTGTAGGATGTCAAAATACAGTTATACCTAATTCCGTCACTTCTATTGAAAGTGGAGCTTTTTATCAATGTTCAAGTTTGACAAGCATAGAGATACCTAACTCTGTTACTTCTATTGGAGTATATGCTTTCGGGTATTGTTCATCTTTAAAAAGCATAGAATTCGAAGAAGGTTCTAAACTTACTTCTATTGAAAGTTCTGCTTTTTATGGATGTTCTAGTTTGACAAACATAGAAATCCCTAATTCCGTTACTTCTATTGTAAGTTCTGCTTTTTCTGGCTGTTCAAGTTTGACAAGTATAGAAATTCCTAATTCCGTCACTTCTATTGAAAGTTTTGCTTTTTCTGGCTGTTCAAGTTTGACAAGCATAAAATTCGAAGATGATTCTCAACTTGTTTCTATTGAATTTAGTGCTTTTGGTCTTTCATCCTTGACAAGCATAGAGATACCAAATACAGTTACTTCTATTGGAGATTATGTTTTTCAATATTCTAAATTAACAAAAATTTATTGTCATGCTGAAAGTGTACCAGATACAAAAAGTAATGCTTTTAGTGGTTGCCCTTCCAAAATGGTAATTTATGTTCCTGAGAAATCGGTTGACTTATATAAGGCAGCATCTCCATGGAATAATTATACAATCAAAGCAATTCCAACTCATTATAATGTTACGGTTGTTCTAAGTCCAGAAAATGCTGGTGTTATAACAGGTTCAGGTGCCTATCCAATAAAAGAAACAGAAAATATAACACTTACAGCAACAGCAGCAGAAGGCTACAGATTCCTTAACTGGACGGAAAACGGCGTAGTGGTTTCTAGTGACGCTCAATATACGTTTGTTGCTACAAGTGACAGAGACTTGGTAGCTAATTTCACCTTGTTAAAATATGATATTACAGCATCAGTCAATATAGAAGAAGCAGGTGCGGTTTATGGAAGTGGCGTTTATAATCATGGTGGTAACGTCACTTTGACAGCAATATCAGCTGAAGGCTACAGATTCCTTAACTGGACGGAAAACGGCGTAGTGGTTTCTAGTGACGCTCAATATACGTTTGTTGCTACAAGTGACAGAGACTTGGTTGCTAATTTCGTATTATTGGAATATAACATCTCAACAACAGTCGAACCTGGAATTGGAGGAATTGTTACAGGTGAGGGTATTTATCATCATGGCGATAATGTTTCATTGACAGCAATATCAGCTGAAAGATATAAATTCATAAACTGGACAGAAAATGGAGAAGTGGTCTCA